>JAGWXK010000002.1 GCA_018969905.1 Bdellovibrionales bacterium | reverse complement strand
CCCCATCAATTCAGCAAGCTTCAAGGCGGTATGCTTCACCATGTAGGGTTCACATTTTTTGCCCCGAAGGGGAGCTGGGGCCAGGAAGGGCGAGTCGGTTTCAACGAGCAAGCGCTCAAGCGGAAAGCTCTTTACGGTTTGCCGAAGAGCTTCCGAATTCTTGAAGGTCAGGATGCCTGAAATCGAAATGTAAAATCCAAGATCAAGGCAAGCCTGTCCGAACTCTCGGGTTCCGGTAAAGCAATGAATTACGCCAAGCGATGCAGCACCTGTTTGTCTTTTTGCATAGGAAGTGAGCATCGGGAGCAGGTCTTCCTCACCGTCCCTCGAATGAATCACCACGGGTTTTTTCGTGTCGATTGCCACTTCGAGTTGGGCCTCACACTCTTGGCGCTGCTTTCCCCGATCGGAATGTTCGTAATAGTAATCAAGACCGATCTCACCCACGGCCACGGCTTTCGGATGGGCAAGAAACCCCTTCATGCTCGAGAGAATTTCGGGAGTGACGAGAGAGGCCTCGTGGGGATGAACTCCGATCGTGTGGTACACATTCGGAAATTGCTCGGAGATCTTTTGTACAGCTTCGAAGTTAGTATGGTCGGTGGCAATCGTGATCAGAGTTCCCACGCCATTTTCGCCGGCTTCACGTACGAGGTCCCTCGGGGTCTTTCCCGCATCATATTCGTAATTCAGATGACAATGCGTATCGATCAACATTACTTCTTGAGCAATCTTTCAATGATGTCGACCCAGACGTTCGTGGGGAGTCCGCCCTCCACCTTGTGACCATTCACGAAAAAAGTGGGGGTGGACCGAATCTTTAAGCTTGAGCCAAGTTCCGCATCGCGCCTGATACGATCCGAGGTTCCCGGAAGCCTCACGCAATCCTTCAGTTTGTTGGCGTCCATTCCCTCGATCTTCGAGATCAAAAGATCCGCAATTTTTCCCTGTTCGAATTTTCCCTGGTTCTCAAAGAGAGTCTCATATGCTTCTGCGAATTTGCCCTGTTCAGTCGCGCATACCGCGGCCGCGGCCGCCTCACAGGCGAACACATGAATGGTTCTTCCGAGCTGGGGGTCCGGATTGCATTCCTTGGCAAGCGGGAAGTTCAGGAATACGAACCTAACTTCCTTAGGATAGCGCTTGGTGAGGGGGTGAATCGAAAGGGCCCCCATTTTGCACGCGGGGCATTCATAATCACTGAACTTCACGATCGTGATCGGTGCATTTGCGTCTCCGATCGAAGGGGCTCCGGCTGGGACGGAAATCGCATTCACATTTGAATTGAGGACACTTTCCACGATGTCATTCAGATCGTCCTGCTTTACCCCGGCTTGGGGGTTCAGGCCCTTCGAAAACAAAAAGGCTACAATCACTGCGGCGCCGCCCACCCATGCGATGTGACCAAATTTGGTCCCATCCTCTGACTTCTCGGACTTCTGAATGGTGAGGGCCAGAACAAATAGAATGATATTGATGCTATCGACCACAAGACACAGAAGGCAGAGCTTTCCGATCTGGGTCAGCATGATCATGAGGTAAACCACCGAGAATAAAAAAGCGATTCCGGTGAATCCGACGAGGTAGGGCTTCAGTCCTTTCCGTAAAGAGTGACTGAGTCCGAAGAGCGAAAGAATGAGGATGACCAGGTAGCCAGCGATCGCAACCGCAGAGAGAGGAATCCCCGGGAGCATTTCGGCAAACTTGCTCATCTCAACTGCGGTGCAGTCAAAGGTCTGGCCGATGTTGCAGAAGCTTTTCATTTCACCGGTTCCGGTCCGGGTCAAAAAGAAGAGCCTCGTTTGCCAGATCGAAATTCCGGCGCCGATTCCTGAGAGTGCTGCCAGGAAGTAGAAGAGGTTTTTCTTGCTTGGGGATTCCTTCATGGGTTCAGTTCACCTTTCCTGCTTTGAACATCAGATAGTTTGCAAATGCGAGAATCAAAATGCCGCTCAAGATCTTCACCTTGTTCATCCATGCTCCGGCGCGCGGGAGCTTTTGAATGGTTCCGGCAAACGCTGCGATCCCGATCAAAATCGTTCCAAGGCCGAGTGAAAAAAAGATCATGAGGCTTAGGCCCAAAATCACGGATTGAGTCTGCGCGATGTAGGCGAGAATCGCGGAAAGCACCGGAGTGGTGCAGGGGGCTGCGATGAAACCGGAAGAAGCACCGAGCACAAAAGCTCCGACCAAAGTAGCCTCTTTTTCAGTGTTGCTCTTGCTTCCACCAGAGAGTCCCATCGCCCTCTTTGCCCGATCGAGTAAAGCTTGGGGGTCAATGGGAAGAACATCCAGCATTATGAGTGCAGCAAGCGACATGAAAAGAGACAAGCCCAAATACCAACTCGAAGTATTGGTAAACGAGCCGAATACCTGTCCTGTGATTCCCGCAAGGACGCCTAGGAATGCATAAATGATCGCCATTCCTAGAACGTAGGCAATCCCCCGCATGAGAATTCCCCGAGGGTTCCGTTCCTCATGGTGGGTCTGGATTCCCCCGACCACTCCGATGGTGATTGGAATCATCGGATAAATGCAGGGGGTGAGGCTGGAAAGAATTCCGCCCAGGTAGGCAAGGAACAGGGCCAGAAAGGAGCCTCCGAAAGAGCCGGAGGTTAACAAATTTTGAAGGCTGTCTGCGAGCTGATCCATGGTATTGTTTCTAGCATGATCCATCATTTTATGACCAGAGTTGTTTTCGGGGTTTTGGCTTCTATCCTTTTGAATTCGGGAGCCTTTTCGCAACCGCTTCAGGTGCAATTCACCTCAGAACCCACTCAGTATGACCCCCTTTTTTTGGAAGATGGAGTCGCGCTCAAGCTTGCGGCAAATACCTTGGGAACCCTTTATTATTATGATGGCAAAGGGGAGCGGAAAAAAGGGCTCGTGGATTCCTATACCCGCTCCAGGGATCGTCTCCACTACACTTTTCGGTTCAAGCCCTGGCTCAAGTGGAGCGATGGAAAGCCCTTCCATGCCGAACATTTTGTGTTGGCGCTGAAGCGTCTGACCGAGGAACCTGTCAAGGGAGCGCTCTCTGATTTGTATCCCAGAATTGAGCTCAAAAAGACGCGTGCTACGGATGCTCGTACCGCCGAGGTTTATCTTCAGGAGGCGGATGAGCAGCTCTTGAATTGGCTTACCATGCCGCCCTTTGCGCCGATTCGGCCTGATCTCATCGAGAGCTACTCGAAAACCCGTTCACCTGTGGTTCCAACCCTGGGTGCCTATCGGATCACGGAATACCAACGGGACGGGTTTTTGATGCTGAAGAAAAACCCCGAGTTTTTTGAGCATGAGCTGGTCTCCATCGAAGAAGTGAAAATTCGATTTCTTCCGGAAGAGGGGACATTGCTTCCTCTATTGAAGGCGGGTTCCATTGACATTCTGACCCGGGTTCCCGTTCTCCAGCACAGGGAAATTTCAGAGCTTGCAACCGTATTCGATGTGCCTGTAGAGGCGGTAACTTATCTTGCGTTCAATACGAAAAAGCCGCCGTTCAATGAGTTGAAAAACCGGATCGCCGTTCGGAATTCCCTTCTCATTCCAAAACGAATCGAACTTGCCCGCCTACTCAAAACCGGCGAAGTGGGGGCCGCATCCTATGTGCCGGTTTTGCTTGCGCCAGGCGGGTATCGCCGGGAGTGGAATGTGATGCCCGAAAAAGTGCAGGAAAAGGTCGAGTTTACGATCCAAAGCGATCAGAGCTCACGCAATTCGACGATCCTGGAATATGTTCAATCGGAACTGAAGGGGGATCTAGGGTGGAAGCCCAAACTTGATCTTCTGGATTGGAAGGCGCACTACGCGAAGTTGAAATCGGATCCGGCGGAAATGTACCGTTTCGGCTGGCAAAATCCGGTGAGCGACCCTTCCATTGTGTACGGAGTACTGACGGAAAAGAGTCCGAATAATTTCACCGGTTGGAGCAATAAGGAGTTTGATGGTTTGGTCGAGGATTTGCGGCAAGAAAACCGCATGGTGAAACGCTCAAAAATCATTTACGAATTGGAATCCATTTTGTGGGATGAGGCACCGGTCGTGCCTTTGTTGCATCAGGTATTGAGATTTGCAGTTTCCAAACGGGTTGTTGGCGTCCGTGCCAACCCGTTTGGAGTCATTCTTTTCCGTGAGCTCCGTCTCAACAGTACTTCGGGTCGGTAAATCAGGCGTAAATCTTTTCTCGGTGCTCGTGTTGCTCTTGGCAAGAAACACAAAGAGTCGAGAAAGGGCGCGCCTCCAGGCGGCGTTTTTCAATGTCTTCTTCGCATGATTCGCAAAGACCGAAAGTGCCTTCCTGGATTTTCTGAAGAGCGGTGTTGATCTTCGCGATCATGACGCGCTCCCGGTTGCGAAGTTCAAAGGTAAGGCTCTGATTGATTTCGCTTGCAGCAAGATCAGCTTCATCGGGCAAATCGTCCGTTGAAGTATTCAGGTCGAACTTGATGCTTTCTTTGGAAAGGTTCAAAAGGCGTTCGCGTTCTGCCGAAAGTATTCTTTTGAACTTTGTGATGGTTTGTACGTCCATTTTAAATCCCCCTTTTAAAATAGTTGTCTTTCACACTTACCGGTTCCGGCACCTGTTTTGGAGCGGGGTCCCAACCCCCGCTCCTGTGCGGGCTCATCCTTGAGCTTCTGTCTTTGACTCGCGCCAACGACAAAAATTAGACGGTAAATAGGGTTTATAAGCATCTCTAAGGAGGGGCAATCATTTTAACTTGAAGATTTTATTGTACAAAGCATAAAAGTCAACCATTAAACGGTGCTCCTTGTGCAAGAAACTGAAAAAATGAGCGGAAAAATAGCTGAAAATAAGTGAATCTACGCCCCATGGTTTCAACCAACCCTCCTTCTCCTTCCATCGTCATTCTTGCGGCCGGCCTAGGGAAACGAATGTTTTCCACTCTGCCAAAGGTTTTGATTCCGGTCTGTGGGCGGCCGATGCTGTTTCAAATTCTCGATCGGATTGCCGAGGTTTCCCCGCGCTCCCGTGTTGCGATTGTGGTCGGACATCAAAAGGATCTTGTGATGGAGCGGGTTCGGGCCGAGAATTACCAGTTTCCGGTTTCCTTTGTCGAGCAGGCCGAGCAAAAAGGCACGGGGCATGCAGTAAAGTGCGCGATGGAATCGGATTTTGGAAAGCTTGCGGTTGAAAAAAAGGAGACCGTCCTGGTGCTGCCCGGTGATCTGCCTCTCATGACCGCCGAACTTTTGAGAGAAATGCTGGAACCCCTGAAGCGGGGAACTGCCATGAGGATCCTCACCGCGAATCTCAGTGATCCGTTCGGATATGGAAGAATCGTTCGAAAAGGAAAGAAGGGTGCCGTTCTTCGGATTGTCGAAGAAAAGGACGCAACACCTCGGGAAAAGCTTATTCAGGAGGTGGGAGTTTCTATCTATAGTTTTCAGGCCCAGTTTCTTGCGACCGGGGTTTCCCAGCTCAAGAACCAAAATGCCCAAAAAGAATACTATCTCACCGACCTTGTGTCGGCAGCGGTTTCAAAAAAACGGACCATCGAAACCCATCTTTGGGATAGCCCTGAAGATGTGCGGGGTGTGAACAACCCCTACGAACTTTCTTTGGCGTCAGACATTTTGAACGCGAGAGTGATCAAAAAACATGCATTGAACGGAGTGCGATTTCTGGATCTTAAGTCTTGCCGGATTGATCCAACTGCTGAAATCGAGCGCGATGTGATTGTCTATCCCGGGGTGGTGATCGAAGGAAAAACCCGGATCGGATCGGGGACGGTCTTAGGCCCGAATGTGCACCTGAAGAACATGACGGTAGGTTCGGGATGCGAAGTAAAAACCGGAACTGTGGGTGAGGACTCTACCATCCAGGATCAGGTAAAGCTTGGCCCATACGCGCACCTTCGTCCGGGAAGTGAAGTGAAGAAAGGTGCCAAGATCGGAAACTTCGTAGAACTGAAAAAAACCATTATTGGTGAAGAGTCCTCGGTTGCCCATCTCAGTTATCTCGGAGATGCCGAGGTGGGGGCCCGGGTCAACATCGGGTGCGGGTTTGTAACCTGCAACTTTGATGGGCGCGTGATCAATGGCTCGCGCAAACACAAAACCGTAATTGAAGATGATGTCTTCGTGGGAAGTGATTGCCAGGCAGTGGCCCCCATCACCTTGAAGCGAGGTAGTTTCATCGCATCTGGTTCCACCATTACTGAAACGGTCGAGGCGGAATCGCTTGCGATCGCGCGGGCCCGCCAGGTGAACAAGCCCGGATATGCGAAAAAACTGAAGCCCCAGGGCACTTGATAGGAATTCATGGATCGCGAACTCGACTTTGATTTCAGCTTTGATTTGGAAACGATTGATCCCACACCGACTTCGGATGATTTCGAACGGCCAGTGCCGGATTTTCTTTCTTCCTTGAATGATCCTCAGCGGGAGGCGGCTCTTCATACCGAAGGACCACTTCTGGTTCTGGCGGGAGCCGGTTCGGGCAAAACCAAAATGCTCACAAGCCGGATCGCCTATCTGATCTCGCATCTCAAGGTACGGCCCTGGCAGATTCTTGCTGTGACCTTCACCAATAAGGCCGCAGGCGAGATGCGCGAGCGGGTGTACGGGATCCTCGCCAAGCAGGGCATCCAGCGGCACGAGGTACAGGGGCCGCTCGACATCGGCACTTTTCATGCGATTTGCGCCCGAATCCTGAGACGTGAGGCTGATCGGCTGCCTTTCACTCAGCCTTTTGTGATTTTTGATGATAGCGATCAATTGTCGCTCTTGAAATCGATTGTGCGGAATCTCGGGATTGATGAAAAAATCTATCCCCCGAAGAGTTTTCAATATGCGATCAATCGCTTCAAATGTGATGCGATCGACTTTGACAGTCCTCTTGCAAAAACAGGGCGGGGTATTGATCGTAAGCTTCCTGAAGTCTGGGCCGCCTATACCAAGGCGATGATCGAGAACAATGCTCTCGATTTCGGCGAGATGATCACAGCCACCTACCGATTGCTGCGCGATCACCCGGATGTCCGTGAAAAGTACCAGCGCCGCTATCGCTACATCCATGTCGATGAGTATCAGGACACGAACCGCGCGCAGTATCTGCTTCTCTCCTTGCTTGCAAGTCCGGCTCATGGGAGCCATGGAAATATTTGTGTGGTCGGGGATGAGGACCAGTCGATCTATGGTTGGCGTGGGGCCGACATCAAGAACATCCTTGATTTCGAACGCGAATATCCAGGCGCTCATGTCGTAAAACTCGAGCAGAACTACCGCTCGACCCAGGTGATTGTGGAAGCGGCATCCAAGTTGATTTCCCACAACTCCCAGCGCAAGAACAAAACCCTGTTCAGTGAGCAAGAAGTGGGTGACCCCATTGTTCGGGTTCAGTGCCCGGATGATCGCTTCGAGGCCGAAGTGGTCGTAAAGGAAATCAAGCGCCTGACCCAGGACCACCCTGAGCTTGCACTAAATGAATTCGCGGTTTTTTATCGGACACATGCGCAATCACGATTGGTCGAAGAGTATCTGAGGCAAGCGAAGCTTCCGTACAAGGTCGTAGGTGGGCTCCGATTCTTTGATCGAAAAGAGATCAAGGACGTCATGGCGTACCTAAGGCTCGTGTACAATCACTCGGATTCGATCTCCTTTAAGCGGATCATCAATGTACCGGCTCGGGGCATCGGCAAAACCACTCTCGACAAACTTGAGGCCGCTTGGGGACAGGAGGGGTCACTTTGGAATTTCTTCTCGAAAGAGTTGCAGGGTGGATCGTTATTTTCCGGAAAAACCCTGAAGAAGCTCCAGGATTTCAAGCGAATGGTGGAGCGTTGGATCGAAGCGCAGCCCGGGATGCTCGTGTCCGAGTTGTATCACCAGATGCTCGATGACACCCGCTATGTCGAGGAACTCAAGCAAGAGGGATCGGATGAATCGCTTGAGCGGATCGACAACCTGGAAGAGTTCAATTCGGTGGTGCTTGAATTTGAAGAACGCGAGCTTGAGGGGCTCAGCAAAGAGGAAATCGAGCGTCGGAAGCCACTCCTTTTGGGGCGATTCCTCGAGCAAACCACTCTTGCCGAAGCCCCCGATACCGACGGAGTCTCTGCAAGTATCCAACTCATGACCTTTCATGCATGCAAGGGACTGGAGTTTCCCGTGGTCTTCATGCTCGGGGTCGAGGAAGGCTTGTTCCCTTCGGTTCATGGCGAGGATACTCAGAAAGAAGCGGAAGAACTCGAGGAGGAGCGGAGGCTTTGCTACGTGGGCATGACGCGTGCCCGTGAACGGTTGTATATGTGTCACGCTTCTTTCCGTCGTGTGTGGGGAGATCTCTTGTATCAATATCCGGCTCGGTTTTTCGATGAAATCCCTGGTCAATACTTGGAGATTCGTGACTACTCAAAGGCGGTTGACCGGGATTCTGGATAAGGTGGTTTCTAAGTCAAGCTTTACTGTTTTTAACCTAAGTGCCAAGATTTCCGGTAATGGAACCCTCCGAAACCAAGAATGCGTTTGAGCAACTTCTGATCTCTTTTCTTTTCCTTTTGATTCCGCTTGGAGTGAGTTTTTGGACTGTTACCGGGACGCTCGATCAGTTCACCGAGTTTCGTTGGTTGATCCTTTATGGTGTATGTATCTTGCTCCTAGCGGGTTCATTTTTCACCCGCTTTGAGATCAGGGTTCCGAAGTACCGTCAAAATGGACTCTTTTACTTTTTCTCTGGCGGGCTCACCCTTTTTTGTGGAATCGCCACATTTGGAAATCTGCCGGGACAATTGGAGTTGCAACTGCTCGAATGGTTTTGCTTTATCATTCTTTTTCTTTGGAGCTTCACCCTTTCGGCGGAAGAGCATTCACGGGCCTTGCTTTGGCGTTCGATCCGTTTCGCCAATCGATTGGGGCTGCTAGGTGTGGGATTGTATCTGGTTGCCCAATCCACAGGACATCCGTGGAGGTATCTTGCATCCTATTCGGGCCACCTTGGTTCACTTTTTGGGCATAAGAATTATGCGGCAGCATTTTATGCAATCGCGCTTCTCATTGAGTTGACCGGATTTCAAAAAAACAGGAAACGAATGGACCTGGCATTTTCCGGGTTTTTGATTCTCCTTGGTTTATATGGATTTTATTGCGCAAAAGCCAGAGGGGCGACTCTTGGATTCGGGTTCGGAATCTTGATGCTCCTTTGGCAAAGAGTGGGGTGGAAGGGTCGCCTGAAATGGATTCTCGCATTTCTGCTCCTCGCCTCTGCATGCTATGTGGCCGCGGTCCTGAGCTATCGAGGAATGGAAAATGGGTCCAATACCCGCGATTTGCGAATTGCAAGATGGCTGAATACGGGTGCAATGATGTGGGACCACCCTTTGGGGATCGGTCCCGGACATTATGAGTACGACTATCTCCGGTATACATCGAGAGTGCGAAAAGATGCCGAAATTGACGGTCGTTTTGTATCAAAAACTCCCCACAATCAGCCCCTTCAAATCGGAGTGGACTATGGAATGCCGGCACTCGTGTTCTGGATATTGTTGACGGGATGGATTTTGCGTCTTGCAGTCAGGACAAAAGCACCGGAGGGTGCGATTCTCGTGTGCATTCTGGTGGACGGATTGTTTGCATTTCCTCTTCATGTGACCCATTCATTTTTGGCATATGCTGTTTTTTGCGGGATCTTGTTGGGAAGGGAGTTGGAATCGCACCCTCTCCCGGTCAAGTCTCCGCTTCCGTTTCTGAAGGGTGCGGTTGTGGGTGGCATGTCATGGGTAGCCTACGCGATTTTCGCTTCAGTCATGGCCGAGTCCTATGACATCAATCATTATGAGTCGATGAAAAAGGCTTGTGATCTTGCTCCGTGGCGTTTCAAAAACTGCTCATATCTTGCAAAGATAGAAGGAAACATGGGTAACTTCGAAGATGGCATCAATACGTGCCGGTTGATGCTTCGTCGGCAACCCAACGGATTTCCAGCCTATGAGATCCTTTCCGAACTCTATCGTCTCTCCGGTAATCACCAATCCCGATGCGATTCCCTGGAAAGCTACAATGACATTCTTGGAAAAAACTCACCGTTGCTCAGTGATATTCCCGCTGAATGCTCAAGCGGATCTCAATAGGGCGGAACAATCAGAACTCTTTTCCCTCGGGACTCAGCCGGATGATTCGACCTGTCTTATACTCGGCAATGTAAATATTTCCAGATTGGTCCAAGCGGATTGATCGGGGGATTTGCAATCCGCGCACGAGGTCACTGCATGAAACCCTTGAGCTTTCCAGCGAACACTTCATGACTCTTGACTGAAAATAGTCAGAAACCATTAGGTCTTTGCCCGCGGCGATACCGACCGCCATGATTCTCTCGTCTTGAAATGAGTATGAGTTGCAATTTTCAACCTCTCGATCGCATACCTGAATCCTGCTTGCATTCGCGACATACAGTTTTCCGGATGAGTCAACAGTGACATCGAAACCGGCAAGTCCTTCGGCATGTTTACAACTGGCTTTTGAATCTGAGGTCCCCAGATCACAAAAGGCTCCGAAACTCTCTTCGCCTGTGATGTACACCCGGCTGCCCGAGGTATCGGATGCAATGCCATATGGTGCGAAGTCCAAGGGTGTCGCCTGCCAGGTCAGAGCCCTTGAGTCATCGCTGCGAACTTGAACCTGGAGGGTTTTTCCAAGGTAATCGATGTATGCGATCCGCGAGTCAGGGAGAATCACCACTCCGATAGGACTGGACGGGTGCGGTCTGAGAGTGTTTTGGTTTCTTCCCTCCAGGAACAGATTCGAACAGACTCCAGTGGTTGCCGTGCAATAAACGAGAGGGCCCTCAAATGCTGCAATCGCGAGATTGGAGTCTGCATCGACCGAGAGACCGAAGGGGCGGCCCGGATCAAATAGGCGGTTTCCAGCCGGATCATATTTGATTGGAAACTGAATCCTGCTGCTCTGGCCGGGAGGAAGCGGCGAACTCATCACAGCCGGTGTAGGCGAAGCCCCCATGCCGGGTGACCCGGAGGTAGTTGCCGAGGGGTTGAGGTAGGGTTGCCCCATTCTGACTGTGGAGCCGGTTCTTCCACAGTTTTGAAAGATTACAAAGATTCCAGCCACCGCAGCCAAGGTATGAATCAGCGGAATATTTCTGCGAAAGTGAACTCGAACGCGTAGCCATTTTCTCTTCATGTCGATTCTTCCCTTCCGGTCGAATCGGAACTCTTGAGTCAAAACTTTAGCTCAATTCTCAGATTGTAGGATTTTCCTCAGCTTCTCGGCCAAAACCTCGAGTTCCTTGTGTTCATCCGACTTTCGCAATATCAGACGTTGCTCAGGGCTCTCGGACAGACGCTCCACGAATTTCCGGAAAGCATGGAGCGGACCTGCAATCCTGTGGGAGAAAACAATGGAGAAATAAAAGGTGATCGCCAGAAAAAGCAACAGGAGCGGAGAGATTCCGATCAAATATGCAAGCCCGGCTTCTGCTGCATCATGGTGGAGTACGTGAGTGAGAAAAGTGAACGAAAAAAAGGTGAGAACTAGAAATGCGAAAAACACGATCAAAGTCGTAAAGGTTGCGATCCTCAATTGCAGTCCACGGTTGATCAGGAGTGTTTTCCGGCTGGAGTCCGGATGCCAGATCAGATCACGGTCTTGAACCAGGGAAATCATGGTCATTGATGTGCCCAACCACATGATTACGTCCGCAAAATTGAAATAGATGAGATCAGATCCGGTCCTGATGCAGATGAAGTCGATGGCACCGCCAAGGAGTGCGCGGTCCAAGGAGTTTCCGGCGATGGAACCCAGCAGTAGCGTGAGTGCAATCCTGAGTCTCCGGAGTGGATGGGTGAGAAGATTTTGGATAATGAAATAAGCAAAAGCAAGGAGAGCGAAAAGAGAGCAGGTGAATACCACCCGGGCCATTACTGAAACGTCACTCAATGTCTGGAAGATGAAGCCCGGATTTTGATGGGATTCAAAAAAAAAGAAGCCCGGAAGAGAGGTGTTCCAGGTGGAAAGAGCTCCTACGGACTTCTTGGAGATCTGATCGATCAATACGCATCCAAGGAACAGTGCAAACTTCAGGACCCAATCCCGATGGACTTTCATTCTTAACTCATCACCGGGATTTGGCCGGAAAATTTCATGAATTCCTCACCTGTTCAGCAGATCTACCCATTTCGAAGTGAAAAGTCAATTATGGCTCAACGAGCGGCACGCAAATCAAGCGGGTGATCCGCAGTCCCGAAGACTGCAAGCGTGTGGGGTTGATCAACCGTGATGATATAGGGGCCGTAGGTCACTCTGGCTGATGCTTTTGAGGGAAGAAAAAAAGTGAGTGATCGTATTCCCGGAGGTACCCTGTTGAATTGGAAGGCTCCCTGATCCTCGCGCAAAATCGTATAGGATCTGGAGCCGATTTCTCCGCTCGCAGGATCGGGAGAATTGATCTCTACCTCCAGTGATCCGCTCCAGGGATTCCCATGATCCAAGACGAGTCCATTCACGAAATATTGCTGACGATTTACCGGAATCGTCAGGGTGATGTCCGAGTTCAGGTCAGTTCCACCGGTGGCCCGATCGGCGCCCAGACTGATCACGGTTGCCGGATCCGAATCAGGGTCGTAAACATAGGCTGTTCCCCAGGCATCTCTGGAGGGGTCCGCCTCGCCTGAAAAGTGATCGAAAAGATACGGGCCATTCCAGCCGGAATTGATTCGAAATTGAGTGTAGGTTCTCCACGAACTGATTCCGGTGGGAGTTTCCAGGAGAGCGGCCAATCCCTGTGTGATCGTGGGAAGAGCCCCTATGTCGCCGAGATAACCGAATCTGGATTTTGTCGAAATTGCACTCATCTCTCCGACAAGGGCGGTACGAATCTGTTTCATGTGGTTCAGCGTCTCATCATACCTGGCCTGATCCAACGAGTCCCTTGTGGGAACCAGAGATATCGCGGCGAGGATGCCAACCAGGCTCACCACCATCAGAGCCTCAATCAATGTAAATCCCCGAGTGTTCCTCACATTTCCAATCATATCAGAGCTGTGTACCGGTTGACACCCGATCAAAATAGCTCAAGATTCTGACGCGAGCGCCGAAAAGTCATCAGGGAAGGTCTATGAGCAAGGTCTTGAAGCAGTTGTTCAGGGAGGAGTTGGAAAGGGCGGGTCGAAAGGCTTCGCATCTGAGACTTGTTCCCCCCCCTCCGCCCCCCCCTGATTTTGGACGGCTTCAACTGAGGCCGATCAAAAAGACCAAGGTCAAACAAACGCGTCTTTTTGTTTTGTTCACCGTTTTTCTTTGTGTTTCCGGATATTCATATTGGTTGATCACGGAGGGCAGGCGAATTGAGCGGGCGATTACCTATCAGCTCAAGGTTCTTCCCCGGCATCCGGTCCTTCAGGGCACGCGGCCCCCGGTTTCCGAATCCCTGGTGGAGAGGGATGAGGAAAGGGTGATATCGAAAGCGGTATTGGAGTTGAATCGTGGAGGAGTGGAGCATTTCAAAAAACAGCGATATCCGGAGGCCGCCATTCTTTTTTCCCGTTCCTTGGAAATAGATCCGCTGAATCCGCTTTCATTGATCAATCTCGGAATGTCCAAAGCAAAGATGAAAGAATTCAAGGAGGCAAAGGAGATTCTGGGAAAAGCGGGGAAACTGCTTGGATCCGCATCTCCTCTTGCCGGAGCCCCGAAACTCGAAGTGGTCTACAACAACCTTGGGGCGATTGGACTTGCCGAAAGAAGTTATGGACCTGCAATTCTTTACTTTCAAAAAGCAATTCAGCTCAAACCGGAATATGTGGACGCGCGTCTGAACCTGGCCAAGGCAATGGAACTCGCAGGACGTCCGATCGATGCGGCCCGTGAATATCAGGAGTTTATCGAAAATTCCGCATTGAATGGCGCACTGAAACCAGCCATCCAAAAAAGACTCGCGAGAATGAATGCATTTGTGGGTTACCTGAAGGAGGAAGAGTCCCAAGAGAGGGAGGAAAAAGAGCTTCTCAATTCAGAAGAGTATGATTGATGCATGGCTCATCGGCTCCTGCGAATCCGTAGAACGCTTGAAATCAGAGTGTTGCCTTCAGAACCTCTTCGACCGAGGTGATTCCCGCCACGATCTTGAATCCTCCGTCCTGTCTCATGCTGATAAAGCCATTGTTTGAAAGATGTTGAAGGATATCGCTCTCGCTCTTTCGCTCAATAAAGGCTCGTCTCACGAAATCATCAATTCGCATCAGTTCGAAAAGAGCAATGCGGTTCTGATACCCGGAGTGGAGGCACTTTTCGCACCCGACTGGTTCGAAGACAGGAGTGCCGGCACTGAGGAAGCGGATTCCGAGGATTCGGGCATCGGCCTCAGAGAGAGGCACTCTCTTTCTACAGTGAACACACAGGACTCGAACCAGACGCTGCGCCAGCACGGCGCTGAGCCCAGAGGCCAGTAGAAATGGCTCGATTCCCATGTCCATGAGCCGTGTGGGGGTGCTTACCGCATCATTGGTATGGATAGTGCTGAGCACGAGGTGCCCTGTGAGAGCCGCACGGATCGCAAGGTCCGCTGTTTCCTGATCTCGGACCTCTCCGATCATGACGATATCCGGATCCTGCCGAAGAATGTTCCGTAAAAGTCCTGCAAATGAGAGACCGGCTTTTTCATTTACCTGAACTTGATTGATGACATCGAATTTGAACTCGATCGGATCTTCCACTGTGATGATGTTTTTTTCAATTGCATTGATTTGATTCAGCATCGAATAGAGAGTGGTGGTCTTTCCGCTTCCTGTGGGACCTGTGATGAGGATGATTCCATGAGGTCTTTGCAACAGTGACTGTACATCTGCCTCTATCTCCGAACTCATTCCGATTTGTGCAAGGGTTCCCCTCATCTTCTCTTTGTCGAGAAGCCTCAGCACCAGTTTCTCACCGTAAGCGGTGGGGAGAGTGGAGACCCGGATGTCTACTGGACGGGAGCCTTGAGAATGGTGAAAACCGCCGTCCTGGGGGTGTCTGCGCTCGGAGATGTCCAGGTTTGAGAGAACCTTGATTCTCGAGGCGACACTCTGATGCAGCTCTGGCGGATAAGTGTACAGTTCGTGTAAAATTCCGTCGATTCTTCCGCGGACCCGTACTTTTTCTTCCGCCGGGTCGATATGGATGTCGCTTGCCCGATCCATGATTGCCCTGCTGATGAACTTGTTTACAAGCGATTCGATGGAGGGAGCTGAATCCTTGAATGGAACTACGACTGCGGAGAGTCCCGTCGATGCCTTTTTGTTGACTTGCTTTCTTGCGAGATGTTTTACGATTTTATCAACTGAGTGTTCATCGTTATAGATCCGATTGATCGCAGCTTCGATCTGGGATCGAGGGCTTACCTTCAAGGCGACTTCGCTGGTTAGAATGTTCTTTAGATTCTCCAATTTTAAAAACTGTATCGGATCATGGGTGGTAAGAGTCATCATCCCTTCCTGAAAATGAACAGGCAGAATGGAAAAACCCCGCGCGATTCGCTCCGGAAGATGTTTTGAGAGGTCCGAGTCGAGATGGGTTCCATCAAGATTGAGAAATGGGAGTTCATACTGGGCTGCAAGCGCTTGCGCGACCTGTTCTTCGCTCAGCAATCCTTCCCCAAGCAGGAGGTCGCCAAGTCTCAGTCGTTTTTCATTGCTTCTTTCGAGGGCTGCATCCACCTGGTCCTGGGTAAGGAAATTCAAATCCACCAGTACCTCACCGAATTTCCGATGTGTGCTGAGTGAAATGGATTTGGATTCCGCGGGACTTCCCATGTGTAAGGTATCGTCTTTTCAGTTAGGAATCTTGATGACTTGATTTCGGCGCCATAATCGTCTGTTTTTTGACGGAAGTTTTCTTTTTGGCGCGTATTATTTTCATTTTTTGACCGTTTCGGACTTTTAAAGGCTGTAATTTTCGTGATTCTGTTTGATGATTGGAAATATAGGATTTTTTGCTTTGTAACTTTTTTGGAGAGTGAAATCGTGGTGAAAAATAATCGAATCCAGGAACAAGGTTTTACCCTGATTGAATTGTTGATGGTAATTCTGGTCATCGGAATTCTCGCTGCAATCGGTGTGACTCAATTTGTCGATTTTGCGAAAGATTCTAGGAACTCCGCACTCAAGGCCAATTTACAGATCTTAAGAAGAGCGATTGCGGCGCAAAACGGTATGATGCGTTTGCGCTGCGGTGTAATCAGCTCAAGCTTCCCGCCTCTGGCAAGTCTTGCGGCAAATGACATTACAAGTGGAGCCGGCGCACCATGTAACTCTTCACAGGTTTCTTCTCCGGACAACTTCTTCGTTACCGGTGGCATTCCACCGAATCCTTGGTCTGCCGATGTCAGTGCGAGCGGATCGAGCATCACTGCGGGGACATGGAATTCGGATCCGAGCTTGCGTACCAGGTGTGGCAGCGCTCCATTCAACGGGTACTGTTATGATGTTGGCACCGGAAACGTCTGGGCGAATTCACAGGCCAACAACGGTGATGGCAGCGGGAACGAAACCACCTACTGATGCTTCCTACAAAGCGTCAATGAACGGATAATCAAAAATAAATTCAGGGCCTTTGCGTGATTTTCCGAAAGGAAGTCAGAGAAGGGCCTATGAAGACCTACTACAGTAAATTTTTCAATCTCGAGATCAATCCATTCGGGGAAACTCCGGATCCGGATTTTTACTTTGGATCCGCGCAGCACAATCTTGCAATTCGCGAACTGGATCTGGCTTTGAAGCATGGAAAGGGATTTAGCCTTCTGACCGGAGAGGTTGGTACCGGTAAGACTTTGCTTGCACGAATGATCCTTGGTCTTCATGCTCCGGTTGCCAACACTGCCCTCATTCTCTTCCCTAAGTTCAATGAGCTTGAGCTCCTACAGGCCATCTGCGAGGAGTTCGAGATTCCCGCGCCAAATGAGTCCATTCACACCGCAAAAGCTTACGTTGATCACTTGAACCGTTTTCTCATCGCCAGTCTCGAATCGGGCCGGCCTTCGATTCTCGTGATCGATGAGGCACAAGCCTTGAATCGGGAAGCTCTTGAGACCATCCGGCTGCTTACGAATCTTGAGACCCGCACGCGAAAGCTTCTGCAGATCATTCTGGTTGGACAGCCGGAGTTGAATGAAATCCTCGATCGCCCGGACCTCAGGCAGCTGAAACAAAGAATCGGTGCTCATGCGCAGCTCCATGCGCTTGATCGCAACGAAACCGAGCGTTACATCAAAAGCCGGATTGAGCAGGTGGTCAAAGGGAGCTTCATCAAGTTTGATCCCTCTTCCATTCGGGCGATCCATGAGCTGAGCGCGGGAACACCGCGAAGAATCAATCAGATTTGTGAAAGAGTCCTTGCGTTCTCCGAAATGCGCAGGATCCGTCTTGTCGAGGCATCAGTGGTCCGCGAATCGCTTGGGATCAAGTCGAAATCAATCTTTTCCATTTTTCAGGGGGGCGCATCATGAATTGGTTCAAAAAAGACATTCTTGGAGTGGATTTCGGTACACGCACTCTTAAGGGAGTGAAACTCAAGCAGGACAAGGCGGGAAGGGTGGTTCTGGCTGGACATTTTTTTCAGGATCTTTCGTTGACCTCGGAGAGTTTTCCGAATCACTCCAATCGGGATGAAGCACTGAAAGCCGCCATTGAAGTGCAGAGGCTGGGGGCCTCGGTGGCAGCAGCTGCAGTTCGGGATTCGGATGTGACTACTCTTGGACTCGAGCTCCCCCGGATGAGCGAAAAAGAGTTGCAAAAAGCGGTGCCGCTCGAAGTTTCGGAGATGTCGGGAATTTCACCTGATGACCACAGCATTGACTTCCTTGTCACGAAGGGCCCGGAGAACAATCCGGAGGTGATTGGAGTAAGGGCCTATTGCGTGAAGAAAGATCTTGTTCTGAATCAAATGAAAAGGATGAAAGATGCCGGCCTGAAGCCAGCCGCAATCGAGACCGAGATGATGGCCATTGCGACGATGCTGGATTTCAATCATTACCTCGATCCAAGGGAAGTGGTCATGGTTCTGGATCTCGGCGAAGGGCATGTCACATCCGCATTGATCGCGGATGGAAATCTTGCATATACCAGGAACCATGAAACCTCTTTCGGGAAAATCAATCAGGCACTGTTGGAGTCCCACGGAGTCCGATATTCTGATGCCGAACAAGCCAAGAAGAACTATGATTTCCTCTCGACTCCCGAGGAAAACCCGGTCAATCGGGCAATGGACGAGGTTTTCACCGAGATCTTCAAAACCATTAAGGACGCAATCGACTTTTATCGCGAGTGTTCCGAAAGTCATGGCCGGATCGACCGGATCTTGCTGGTTGGAGGAGGAAGCCAGATCAAGGGCATAGACAAGGTTCACCAAATTTTCTTCCGCATTCCGACGACCATCGTGAATCCTTTCAGGAATATCGACGTTTTCTCCGGGCTTGAAGAGGCGGAACACGAGGAGATCACGAAGGTCGGACCCCATATGGCAACAGCCGTGGGACTTGCACTGCAGACGGTTCGTTTCAAGGGGGCTGCATGAAAGGCAGAAGTGCAAGGATCAACTTTATCGTACGTGAACCCCTCCTTGGTTCCAGGAAGCTCGTGGCTTGCAGCGCGATCGTGTTTGTCGGATTTGCCCTCGCCCTGTTTTCGGGATCGAGACCAAAGGAGGAGCCTCTTCCGGTTTCGATGAATCCCGTGGAGAGTGTCGCACCGGTGGAATCGAGCGCGTTTCTGAATGAGGTTGAATCACGGATTCTCGGAGTACCCGGAGTGGAGAAGTTGGACTCAGGTGCGGGAAAAGAAGAACTCACTGTTGAATTCAAGTCGGATCAGTTCTTCAGGATCGGTACAGCCAATCTCGAGCAGCGCTCGATACCGGAAATCCGAAAGGTTGCAGTTTTATTGAAGGAGGCATTTTCCAGCGCGATGATCGAGATTGAGGGGCATACCGATGCTTCCCCCGTCGTCAAACAGCGAAGGGTTTTTCCATCCAATTGGGAGCTCTCGGCAGCAAGGGCTGCCTCGCTTCTACACATCTTTGAGGAAGAAGGCTTTCCGAAAAGTCAGCTCAAGGTTTCAGGGTATGGAGATTCAAGGCCGATGGGGGACCGCGAGGACGCGAATCGAAGAATCATAGTGCGGGTCATTCGTTCTGAGGGTGGGGAGGGCGGGTAGGAAGATGACGCGAAAGCACGTGAACTTCATTCCAAAAGACCTTAGACCGAAGATGGAAATCCCTCATGAGATTCTTCCATATGCTTTGGTGGGTTTTGCTTTGTTTTACATGGTATTGGGTCCTGTTCGCATTTCCCTGCAGACCAAGTCCGGTCAAGAAGAACTCGCCGCACTTCAGACAACCCGGGATGAGCTCGAAAAAAAGGTCAAAAGCCTTGCGGATGATGGCAAGCTTGCCCAGCAGAGTTCGGAGAGTTTCAGGGCGATTGAGCGGGTGCTCGGCCGGAAAAACTATTGGTCCGAGATCTTCAAGGAAATGAGCATGCTCATTCCGGACGGAGTCTGGCTTACGAACTTTACCCACCAAGGGTTGAAGTCTGGAACAAAAAATCCGGAACAATTGCTGGTCAAGGGGGAAGCAACTAGCCAGATGGGCATGGTGAAGTTCCTGACGATCCTGGAAAATTCGCACTATTTCGCCGGGGCGAGACTGATTTCATCGGAGCGAATGAGAGACATCAAGCCTCCGAAATTCAAATTCGAGTTCACCATCCCGGTGAAGGCGGAAAATGGAGGAAAAGGATGATCTTTCCTTCAAAATTCAAATTGAAATGGAGTGAGTCACTTCTGATCAGTCTGTTTTCTGTCATGAGCATGTTTGCCTTCGATCGATTCTGGCAAAAGCCCCACTCGTTGGAGTTGATGAGTCTGAAGGCCAGGATCTCAGAAACGAGGAAAAAAGTGGAGGATACCCAAAAGGTATTGGAGGGACTTAAAAACCGTGTTCCCGCAGTGGCAGACAATCAAACCACTCTCTCGCTGTTGGACCGGTATTTGAGCTCAAACGACCGTTTCTCCAATGTAATCCAGGGAATCTTCAAGGGGTCAAAAGAGAGTGAGTTTTCAATCCAAAGCATCGTTGCACTGCAATCGAATCGCTTCGAGGGCTATACGCAGACTCTTTATTCGCTCGAGGCAGAGTCCAGCTTCATTGCAATTGGAAAATTTCTAGAGAATCTGGAGGATTCGTCTTTGCTGACCGAGATCGAGTCCATAGACATCGCAAGAATCGAAAACGAACTGAAGCAATGCAAAGCCAGTATCCGGCTTTATGGTTATGTCGGGGGGGCTTCGCGATGAGGTACCATTGCCTGCAAATCCTTACTTTGCTCGTTCTGCAGATTTACAGCATCGCCAGGGCGACAGATCAGGACTTTGAGGTCATTTCGGATGTTGATTACGGATTCATCATGGGACAGCCAAAAATTCCGTGGGGTGAAGATCCATTCCTGAGGATCCCAGGCTTTGCGCCGGTTCCCTCCACGGCAGAGAAATTCACCCTTGGGGGTGTCATGTTCAGCAGGAGGAATCCTTCTGCCGTCGTGAATGGAAAATTGGTGCTGGAGGGCGACAGGATCGGGGGCAGAATGGTGAAAAAAATTGGCCCCAATTACGTCATTTTGAAGCGAAAGCATTCTGAAGTCGAGCTCACATTGCCTCCTGTGACGGATGATGTTCCGGATGGTGTTCCGTATGAGGATGAAGACGAGGAGCAATCACAATGAGAATAATGAAAAGATCCAAAGCCATATTTTGGCAAGCGACGATGTTCCTGCTGTTCCCGATTCAGGGGTTTTCCCAAATGGATGCCGAGATGACCGTGAATGTGAAGGATACTCCGCTCCGGGGCGTTCTTGAAATGGTGGCTGCCCGTTCAGGTTTGTCCCTGGTGCTTGCGCAGGATCCCGGTGTGAATGTAACCCTGACCCAGACAGGGGTCACGCCACGCCAGCTACTGGATTACCTGGCGCGTGACCAGCAGATTGAGTACACGATTTCAGGATCAGAATTGATCATCACGAGGCGTACGGTTGGTACGAACATCGGCGATTCCCATCTCTTGCATCTTCGGTATGTTCCGGCCTCGGATGTCTCCGCAAAAATCAAAACCGTGATGGGGGGGGATGAAAAAATACTCGTCGATGAAAGGGAGAACAATCTGATCTTTATGGGTTCCCGGGGGAATTTCGAGAAAATCAAATCTCTTGCGGCCATGTTCGATGTAGCACCAAAACAAATCCTGATCGAAGGATTGATTGTCGAAACATCACACAATTTTGTCCGACAGTTGGGGATTTCAATGTCGGGTTTTGGAAACCGCACCACAACTCCCGGGCCAAATAATCCGAATGCGGAATTCAAGACCGTCTTGACCGGAATTGATTCGAGAACCCTTGAGGTCCGTTTGAATGCCGCAGAGACGAATGGCGACGCCAAGGTGATCTCAAGGCCGAAGGTCACGACACTGAACAATAAAACCGCGACGATTCAAAGCGGGATCACATTTTTTGTGAAAACCTTGAGCAATGTCCTCACCACTGACCGTCCGGTAGCGGGCTTCGGAGGAGGGCAGATTCCCGGAGCAGCAATGGGTGCCGTCGGAGCGGGAGCAGGCGGTGGTCTGGGAGCGGTTGCGGGTGGGGTGACCTCTCTTCAGGCAGGGCTGAATCTGAACATCCTGCCGATTCTGGTGGGAGATGACGAAATCAAGCTCAGTGTGGACATCAACAATTCCACCTCGGATGTAGGAAGTTCGGTGGATGGTATTCCGGGAATCCTGAAGAACTCCGCAAATACCACTGTCATCGTTCGTGACAAACAGACGGCGGTGATTGCAGGGTTGGTTAAGCAAAACAAGGCAAAAACCAGCGGAGGTGTGCCGTTCCTTCAGGACATCCCTCTTCTGGGGCTGTTGTTCAGATCCCGGGAAGTGATCGATCAGAACAACGAATTGGTCATCTTCCTTACTCCTTCGATCGGCAATCCCGAGAACGCGAAAACCGATTCATATGTTGGAGGCGAGAACGAGCCGGAACTTGAGGCGGCCAACCGTCAACCCACAAGCCATTCCCGGATTCCCGAGATGGCTCCCTCCGCTCCTGCGCGAAGATGAGGAATCATCGCGGTTTGATCACGGCGTTCATCTTCCAGATTGGAAGGAAAACAGCGAGAGCAAGAATCAGGACACAGATAAAGACCATGAAGAGCAGAATCGGTTCGAGAGCCTTTGACAAATTTCCGAGAAGGTAATTGAGCTGAACATGGTAATACCGTCCCAGACGCTTCAAAACGGGAGAGATTCGACCCGTTTCCTCGCCGATATTGATCATGCTCCGGAGAGTGTGCGGGAACACCGGATGCCGGTCCATGCCCTTGGCCAGGCTTCCGCCCTTTGAGATTTCCATTTGGAAATCACCAAGCGCATTTTTGAAGAGCTGATTTTTTTGCGAACCTTTTAGAGTTTCCAGCGATTCCAGCAAAGGAATGCCGCTTGAAAGAAGAAGCTCAAGGATCACACAAAAGTTGTTGAGCTCCAAATACAAGAGGACCTTGCCCACTGCCGGAAGTTTCAGGATTGTACTGTCAAACCAGAGTTTTCCACGTGTCGTCTGTATGGCTTTTTTGAACCCCAGATAGGCGGCGAAGCAAACTCCAAAAATCGCATACCAATAGTGGATAAAAAAATCCGAAGTGCCCACAACAAACTGGGTGATCGGCGGTAGATCCGAGTTGAAGTTTTTCAGGAATTGTTTGATCTTCGGAATGACAAAATAAACCATCACCAAAACGACAACCACCATCGCAAATGCCACAATTTTCGGATAGTACATCGCTGACTTTACTTTGGCCCGGTTCTCGGCTTCCTGCTCCAGAAGCTGCGTGATTCTGCCCAGGGTTTCATCGAGCTTTCCAGTTACTTCTCCTGTTTTGATCAGACCAATTATGGTTGGATCAAACACATCCGGATGTTTCGCAAATGCACCGTGAAGGGTTCCTCCGTCGGTGATGTCCAGGATGATTTGCCCCAGAACCGCCCTTAGGCGTTTGTTTTGAACCTCGCCTTGAAGCATGGTGAACATCTGCATGATCGGTATGCCCACGGAAATTCCCATTTCAATCTGGCCCAGGAGTGTGATCTTTTCCTCGAGCGAGACCCTTTGGGTCAGTCTCTCTACGGATCCGTTTGCATCGTTGAAAATCAGGCGCAGGTTGAACCGTCCGATCTCAAGGGGGATCAGGTTCTGGCGGGCAAGATCTTTCCGTGCAAGCCACTCATTGTCGGCACGAACCGAGCCTTCAACCAATTCCCCTTTCCGGTTTCGTGCACGGTAGTAGAACTTTCCCATCTTGGAATCAGTGTACCCTCACTGATGTGGAATCCTCCAGCCTAACCTGAGGTGACAAAAGCTTGTCAAGTTTGTGGCCGAGTCAAAAAAACAGGTGTTCAAAGTATTTTTCTATACTATAGTTGCTTCCTCGGTTTATACTTGTTTCAAACGTGAATTTTACATCCTCATCAGCTGGGGATTTCGGGAGATGAACTGTGAAAAGACTCACTCAGACGAATCAAAAGGGATTTACGCTCATTGAACTTCTCATGGTGATTCTTGTGATCGCCATCCTCGCAGTGATTGGAGTCACACAATTCGTGAACTACGGGAAAGACTCCAGGGATGCAGCCACCAGGGCGAATCTGCAGGTGCTGAGGCGTGCGATCTCAGAGAAAAACGGGCTCATGCGGCTTCGTTGCAATGTGCAAACCGTTTCTTTTCCGGATGCGGCTTCGATCAACGCAAATGACATCAATGGCGGAGCCTCTGGGTGTTTGCCCTCTCAAGTTACGGTGCCTGACAGTGTTTTCGTGGCGGGTGGGATTCCTGTGAATCCATGGTCTAACGACATCCAAGCAAATGAGGCCTTAAGCAGAACGGTGACCGCGTGTGTGGGTGATGCAACTTCCGGTTGCACGGCATTTGGCAATCATTGTGCAAGGAACTGCGCCGGTGTCGCCCATACCGGAGCCGAAAACGGTTGGTGCTACAATCAGGCGACAGGTGAGATCTGGGCGAATACCCGTAGGAACAGTGGTTCAAATGGGGCACCTAGCAACGAGTGCGATTACTGATTGATCCTTAGTCCCCCCGTGTTTGGGAGCAAGATGAATTACAGGCAAGGCTTCACCCTGATTGAGCTCCTCATGGCGATCTTATTGGTTTCAGTCCTTGCTACCATTGCAGTGGCGGTGTTTGTGGACTTTGGACGGGATGCCAGGATCGCGATCACAAAAGACAGGATGAATCTGATCAAGCTTGCGATTTTGGGTGACTCCAGGCTTGTGGCTGGCGGGAAGTATACGAAGCCTGGATTTCTTTCCCACTGCGGTGTGCCTCCGTTAACTCTTTCTGAGTTGACTACGGCCATGCCCGGTTCCGGCATTTGTGCGAGCGCATATAACCCCTTGACCCAACAGGGCTGGAAAGCTCCCTATCTCTCCACCTCTGATTCCGAAACTTTCAAGGATGCATGGGGTGAGTCTTTCGATTACAATTCAGTCGGGAGAACCATTACGAGCCATGGACCGGATCAAAGTCCCGGAACCAGTGATGACATCGTTATTTCATTCTAGCATTTCAAATCGGCGAGGATTCTCCTTGATCAGTGTGATGCTGGTGATTCTCTCGATATCGCTTGCGGCTGTGGTGGTTTTGTCGCTCGCGCCGCCTTCGACCCTTACCGAAAGGACCATGAAAACCAGGGAGCGGCTTTCGGGACTGAAAGCCGCAATTCTCAAGTATTACGATGATCATGGCGGGTTTTATCCTGTGCTTCTGGATCTACTGATACTTGATGAGGGAATTCCGTGCGAACTTGACAATGATTCCGGCAGTCCGACCTACCAGAAGCTTCAAGGATGGTGCGGACCATACCTTGATTCGATTTTTGCCGAAGATGCAAATGACTTTCAGACGGACGGATGGGGGACCTTGTTCAATTATGATCCGGTGACGGGAGCAATCAAGAGTTGCGGGCCTGATCAGGCCTGCGGAAATGGAGACGACCTTGAGGATCCCTAAGAATGAGCATCCAAATTCCCAGGGATTTACGCTGATCGAGGTCCTCATGGTCGTGGGACTCATTGCGATTCTTGCGCTTGCCTCCATGGATATGTTGGCGGACTATGTGGATGAGTCCAGGTATCAGGAAACGATCGCCAAGCTCGAACAACTCAAGGTAGCTTTGGTGGGGGATCCGGCAATTCGAAATCAGGGAATTCGGACGAGTTTCGGAATATTCGGAGATCTTGGCGGACTTCCTGCGGCGCCCACGCCGGGACTCGGAGCTTTGATCAGTAATTCCTCCTACCCCGCGTTTGCACCGGACAATGGGGTCAGGCTTTCATTTGGATGGAGCGGACCATACCTTACGCTTCCGAATCCTGGTGCAAGTGTGGATACCGATGCTTGGGGAACTGCAATTCAATATGATACTTCAGGCAATAAACTCACTTTGACCTCTTATGGGGCGAACAGAGAGCCCGGGGGCACCGGTTTGAATGCGGACATTGTGGTCAGTGTGCCAACAGAGGCATTGTATGCCACGGTGAGTGGCTTCATCTGCGACAATGGGGGGCCTTTTGATTCCGAGGCCAGAGTCCACCTGAGCTTTCCCGACGGCACAGGTGGTTTGAGGGAGGAGGGACTGGACCTCGGTCCTGGTGGCAATGGATATTTCAGGTTTTCGCAGGTCCCCTTCGGAGTTCGCTCATTGATCATCAAAGTAACAGGCCAGATGATCGGTCCCGTGTTGATTACGGTGGACTCTCCTAATTTTGTGGTTCCCTGTAAACAGATCGACATCAATCCATGATTCAGCTGCGAGATCTTTCCAAGCAATACGGCTCGAAAATTCTTTTTGAAGGGGCGTTTGCCAGCCTTGGCGAGAAATCAAGAATTGCATTGATCGGGGCAAATGGCGCAGGGAAGAGCACTTTGATCCGAATGATCCTGGGGGAGGACACCTTTGAGCACGGTGCCATTGTCAGAGATCCATTCATCAAGATCGGCCATCTTGCCCAAGAGCTTCCGAAATTTGAGAATCGCACCATACTCGAGGAGGTCATGCGACTGGATGGGCGGCGGGAGGAGATCCTTGCGCAGAAAGCCGATCTTGAAAATAAAATGCAACACGGAGCCGACGGAGGCAATGATCCTGCGACTCTAGCGGCCTATGCGAGAGTGCTCGAAGAATTCGATGCGCTGGATGAGTATCGACTTCCATCAAGGGCGGCGAGAATTTTGGAGGGTGTTGGATTTTCTGAGAGGGATTTTCATCGAAATCTCTCGGAGTTAAGCGGCGGATGGCTCATGCGCGTGGCTCTTGCCCGGGTCCTTCTTCTGCAGCCGGACCTTTTGATTCTGGATGAGCCTACGAACCATCTTGATCTTGAATCCCTCCTTTGGCTTGAGGAGTTTTTGAAAAACTATCCAGGTGCCATTCTGATGGTGAGTCATGATCGCCTGTTCCTCAATCGCCTGGTGGATGAGGTTTGGGAAATCGATCAGCGAAAAATCCAGGCGTATGCCGGAAATCTTGATGCTTTCATTTTGCAAAAGGAGGAACGTCTCAAGGTTTTGGAGGCCCAATTCGAGGGTCAGCAGCAAAAAGCGGCCGAGCTTCGGGCCTTCATTGAGCGATTTGGAGCAAAGGCCAGTAAGGCCAGGCAAGCCCAAAGCCGGGCAAAGCAACTTGAAAAGATGGAGTTCATCGAGCTTCCGGAATCCCGCTCCAAGGTGCGTTTTCGTTTTCCGCCTTGCCCCCCGAGCGGGAAAGAGGTGGCAACCCTCAAGGCCGCAGGAGTGCGTTTCGGAGAGGATTCAGGGCATTCAAAAACGATTTTTTCAGGATTCGATTGGATTTTGCAACGGGGCTCTCGGGTTGCAATTGTCGGGGTGAATGGCGCAGGCAAAACGACTTTGCTGAAAACCCTCGCGCGCGGACTTTCGGGCGAGGTAAGGCTCAGCGAGGGAACCCTGAAACTAGGCCATCAGGTGAAGGTTGGTTACTATTCGCAACTGCAGGCCGAGACTCTCAGGCTGGACCACACAATCCTTCAGGAGCTCGAGGATACGGCGCCCCATCTTGAAATTGCGGAAGTCAGGGGAATTGCGGGAGCATTTCTGTTTACCGGGGATGATGTGAACAAGAAGATCGGGGTTCTCTCGGGTGGCGAAAAGGCGCGTGTGGCCCTAGCAAAACTCCTGCTCACTCCCAATAATTTTTTGTTGCTCGATGAGCCCACAAACCACTTGGATTCGGATTCCCGCGAAGTTTTGCTCCAGGCGCTGATGGATTATCAGGGGACTTTGTGTCTGGTGTCGCATGATCGGGATTTTGTGGCACCACTTGCGGATCAGTTGCTCGAGATCCGGGACCAAAAGGTCACTCCGTTGGTTTGCACCTATGAGGAATATCTTGCGAAAAAAGTGGAGGAGACCCGCGAGAAGCTCAAGCGATCCGCAAAACCCGATGCATTAAAACCTACGCTCGGAGCCGTCACCCATCGCCTTGAAACTCCGAAGGTTTCCAATAACCAACGCAAGGCCTGGGAGACGGAACTCAAGAAAGTTGAAAATGAGATCACGCAGCTTGAGAAGCGGATTTTAGAGCTGAACGAGGCGATTGCAACAGGCGATCATGCGAGTGCCCCGGAGCGGCTTCGGGAGTGGATTGAGGAGCAGTCGCGGGCTCAAGTGCTATTGGATCAAAAACTTGCCCGCTGGGAAGACTTGGGCGTTTTACTCGGGTAAATGGCTCGGAGCTGCGCGGTTAATTTCAGAAATTTCTTTTCCGGCCTCTAAAACCGAGATAGTTTCGGTACCCATGAAAAAGGTACTTTTGTTGGGATGCGGAATGCAGGCGTACGGGGCTGCGCTTGATCTGATCAAATTTGGAAATCCATCGGAGCTTCTTCTCGCAGATGCGTTTCCCGGCATGACCACGAAGCTCCGGGAGTTTCTGGAAAAGCACACGAAGCCCCAAAAGTTGACCGAGATCAAGGTGGATGTTGCAGATGTGAATGCCACTGCGGTTGCGGCGAAGGATTGTGATCTTATTCTGAATGCAGCACCCTACAAGTTCGCGCTTGAGATAACGCAAGCTGCAATCAAGGCAAAGGTTCCGATGGTGGATCTCGGAGGCGATACCGAGCGGGTGTTGAAGCAGCTTGAGCTTTCGAGCGAAGCGAAAGCCGCCGGAATCACCATCATTCCGGATTGCGGCATGGGGCCGGGCATGACGAATATCACCGTGGGGCATGCCATGGAAATTCTTGATTCGGCAGACACCATCATCACGAGGGATGGAGGAATTCCCCTTTATCCGAAACCTCCGCTCTTTTATCACCTCGTGTTTGCCATCGAGACTCTGACCAATGAATACACCGGCATGACGACGCAGATGCGAAATGGAAAGATGGTCGAAATTGCACCGATGACCGAGATTGAGCAGTGTGACCTGCCTGTTGTTGGAAAGGTGGAAGCAACCCACGGGATGGGGATGCTGTCCACCCTGCCTTGGACCTATGAGGGCAGGGTCAAGAACCTTGAAAATAAGTTTGTCCGCTACCCGGGCCACCTGACCTTTTTGAAAACCCTTCGCGATGTGGGGTTTTTCTCGCGCGAGGAGGTCAAGACCGAGCGAGGCATGGTTGAGCCAAGAGCGCTGACCAAGGCGGTGATGGAAAAGTTCCTCATGCCAAAGGGCGGAGAAAAAGATGTGTCCTTCATTCAGACCGTGTCGGAGGGCATGAAGGATGGCAAGAAAACCGTCATCGAACATTGGATCTGTGATTATTCCGATGAAAAAACCGGACTCACTTCGATGCAAAGAACCACCGGGTTCACTGCTTCGATCGTTGGACAAATGATCGTGGCTGGCAAACTTACTGCCAAAGGCGTATTGCCGCCCGAGCTTGGGGTTCCGAAGATGCCGTTCTTCCAGGAAATCCAGAAGCGTGGATTTGAATTCAAATGGACTCAAAAGAGCGTATGAAACAGCCCATGGCGGGGCTAAAGAACATTCTCGTGACCGGGGGTGCAGGCTACATTGGCAGCCACGTTTGCAAGGAACTCGGGAAGAACGGATTTAATCCTGTTGTGTTTGATCGCTTGGAAGAGGGGCATCGTGAGTTTGTAAAGTGGGGGCCGCTGGAGGAGGGAGATTTGAGGGATCAAAGCCTCCTCGTTGATGTGATGAAAAAGCATGAGATCGATGCGGTAATGCACTTTGCTTCGTCGATTGTTGTGAGTGAGTCGGTTGTCGATCCACAAAAGTATTATGAGAACAATGTGAGCGGTTCGTTATCTCTCCTTTCAGCGGTTCGGAAGACCAATATCCAGTTCTTTGTGTTTTCCAGCACAGCAGCAGTGTACGGGATGCCGGTTCGGGTGCCGATTGATGAAGATCACCCAAAGGATCCGATCAATCCCTATGGTGAGACCAAGCTCTTGATGGAGAATGCGCTTCGTGACTATTCACGGGCTTATGGACTCCAATCGGTCGCTCTTCGGTATTTCAATGCAGCAGGCGCTGATCCCGAGGGTGAGCTTTGGGAGGCGCATGATCCTGAAACGCATTTGATCCCGAATGCGGTGAGGGCTGCGCTTGATCCCGCCTATACCCTGAAGCTTTTCGGGAATGACTACTCAACTCCGGACGGGACCTGCATCCGCGATTACATTCATGTAAAGGACCTTGCGCGCGCCCACGTTGCGGCTCTGAAGCTGCTTCCCGGTTTGAATTCATTTCAGGCCTTCAATCTTGGAATAGGAAAAGGATTTTCTGTTCTTGAAGTGATTCGCGCTGTTGAGCAAAAATTCGGAAAAAAGGTAAAGGTCGAGCTGGCCCAAAGAAGAGAAGGTGATCCTCCCGTGCTTTTGGCCGATTCAACCCTCGCAAAATCAAAGCTTGGTTGGAGCCCTGAATTTGAGACCATCGAATCAATCGTGGGAACTCTTCGAGGCTGACCGCTAGAATTTCATGGTGCAGAGAACGGAACCGGCGCTACCAGGACGTGCAGGAAAGCCATCAAATTGAGCTTGGTTCGTCCTGGTGTTGAGCTGAATCGAGAATCCCCCGATTCGGGCACCAGGGGCAGAGAATACACTCAAGATTGGAAACTCCGCGTTCGAAACCACACTTACGGTGCCAAGGAAAACCGGAGCAAGAAGTGACGCCTTCCCATTTTGAACATAGGACACCTTTCCGCGAAAGACCGAATTCGTATCACGCTCAAATTCCACGATCGCATCCGTGTTCGCATTGAAGGTGAAGATTCCCTTCGCGCTTGTGGATGGGATTGTACACTGCACTATGGTGATGTCGAGGTTCCCCAGAGGGTTGATTCGTATTGCATCCTGGTTTGAAACGCCAGCACTCGAGGGAGCTGAATCTTCCTCGACCTCCTTGGTTTCCACCCGTCTTCCTGTAGCAAGCTCTATGGCCTCTTGAACGAGGTCCGGGTTGTTGATCTCCTCTGGCTCAGGACTCTCGGGACGAATGGAGCCGAATTCGTTCGCCCAGTAAAAGGGGCATCGTTCTTTTCCTGTGCCCGCGCGGGCGATTCCCATTTGGTGGAACTGTGGATGCATCATGTTTCGAAGATGGGTCGGTGATTTTGAAAATTGAAGGAATGTGTCGGTTGCTCCGCCAAATCCGCATGCGATGTTTTCGCCAGCGAAGGTGTAGTTTGAGTATCCAAGTCCCCTCATTCTCTGAAATGGGGTTTGCTGGTTCACTGGCCCGTAGTGAGTCAGGAAGTCCATTCCCGCCATCCAGGTGCTGTGATTTCTGGCCGCGAGCATGAGTGTTGGCTCTAGCACAAGGCGCGGAAGACTCAGTCTCGCCCGAAAGGTATTGATGATTCCAAAAAATCTCGACTCTTCCGCACCCAAACTCTGACTTTCTGCTTCGGCGAATGCAGTAGTGCACAAAAAGAACGCAAAAAGCGCTCCTAAACGCATTGATGATTTCATGCGATGACCCCCCTTGAGCCTCACGGCTAGGAGAACTACCTTTCGCTCAGCACCTAGTAAAGGAAATTCGTTGACAAGGCGCTCTGTTCATGTGAAACGTCGTGTCGTGAATTAGGGGGACTCGGAATGAGAATCAGCTTTGCGAGCGTTTGTGTTTTGGGTTTGATCTTTGGTTGCGGATCGCGAGTGATGGACTATTCATCTCGGGAAACAGAGCGTGTGATTGATTCAGATCCACTTCGGAATGCCGATCAGCAACGGCGGTCCGATTTCAGCCTGGAAGGCAAGTGGATCAGTTCCTGCGTTTCCCATCCAACCAAGTCTAGTGTGTTTTTCAAGGAGATCCTGGAGTTTAATGAGGGACGGATTCATCGAACCCAGCGAGTGGCGCTGGATAAACACTGTGCACAGATTCTGTATCAGCAGGAAACCGAATCAACAAACGTGATTTCCGGAAGAGGTGAGTACTCAGAGACAAGAGAAGGTGTGATCTTGTTGCCTTTCGGTGCGGTCGGACGGGAAATGTTCAATCGCGGTGGCGTGTGCGGCGTGCGGGATTGGGAGGCAACGGTGGCTCAATCCTTTGATGACCCCAAGGTTTGCGGTGTTGCGCGGGTGGTATCGGGAAGGATTGCGGTAAGCGATCAAAGTGGGCGTCCCAGGATGACTGCGGAAACCTGTGAAAACAATCCGTCTCGAATCTGCTATACGCTTGCCTATGATCACAGGCCCACGGCACCGGGCAGGCCAAAGACCGACTTAGCCTTGCGTTGAGACTTTGTATCCAAGCTCCTGCCAATCAGGGAATCCGCCATCGTCCACACACATCAGGTTTTTTGCGCCCATGGTTTCGAGGATCTGACACGCGGTGATCGCACGTCCACCTGCCCGGCAGTATATGTACAGGGTTTTGTATTTATTCAAAGATTCAAAATGATTCATCACCTGGTCAAAGGGGATGTTTTTTGATCCAGGAACATGACCCTCAGCAAACTCTCCGGGGGTTCGGACATCCAGAATGATCTCGTCGGATTTTGGATTCTGACAGGCAGCATGGAGTTCGGGAATGGAGATGGATTTCATGGCTCGAAACCTATCACAAACAGCTTCGGGATTTACAACAAATTGTTCGTCATTTCCGCGTCTTTATGGCAATTTCAGGGGCCTATGGCCGATATCAATGATGCCTTGATCCGGAAAGTGGCGGAACTGTCCCGCCTGAAACTTGAGGATGGTGAGATCGGGAATTACGTCACCTCCATTGGCGAAATTTTGAATCATGTGAATCAACTCACGAGAGTGAATACGGATGGAGTCGAGCCGATGTTTTACGGGATCGATGAGGCACTCCGTTTGCGAGAGGACCGGGTTTGCGAGTTTCCGGTCGATGAGGAGGGAAAACCCAAGATCCTGAAGCATGCGCCCTTGGTTGAGGATGGGGGATTCAAGGTCCCTCAAATTGTGGGGTAGGGCTTGCGATGAGGAATCCACTTTCATCCATCCGGGAAATTCACGACTCCTTCGACGCAGGATCGAGCGATCCTCTTGCCCTCACGGAATCTTTTTTCGAACGCATCAAGGCAAGTCGACACAATGCTTACATCACGCTTTGCGAGGACCGAGCGCTCAGGCAGGCAGAAGAATTGCGGGCAAGTCTCAAAACCAAATTTCAGGGAAAGGTTCCACGTGCGAGTCATCCGCTCTATGGAATTCCTCTTGGAATCAAGGATGTGCTCACCATGGATGGAATTCGCACGACTTGCGCATCGAACATGCTGCAAGATTACATTCCTCCGTTCACCGCAACCGCAGTAGAAAGACTCGAGGTTGCGGGTGCCATCTCACTTGGAAAATTGAACATGGATGAATTTGCCATGGGGAGCTCAAACGAGAACTCCGCCTTTGGGCCGGTGCTTCATCCGACCCATCCGGATCGGGTGCCCGGGGGTTCAAGCGGAGGATCCGGAACCGCAGTTGCGGCTGATCTCTGTGTTGCGGCACTCGGAACGGACACCGGAGGCTCGATTCGTTTGCCTGCATCGTTTTGTGGAGTGGTGGGGCTAAAGCCCACCTATGGGCGGATTTCCCGCTACGGACAAATTGCCTTTGCATCCTCGCTCGATCAGATCGGACCTATGACAAGAACCGTACATGATGCCGCCGTCTTGACCAGGGTGATGGCAGGGATCGACCCCTGCGATTCCACGACTTCAGATCGGCCGGTGGAGGATTGGGGAGCGGTGGTGGATCACGCGAAGTCTGATTCCGGAACCTTGAAAGGTCTCAGGGTTGGAATTCCTTCAGAGTATTTCATCGACGGAATTGATGCTGAGGTGAGAATCGCAATTGAGCGCGCGATCGAATTTCTAAAGTCCGAGGGGGCCACCGTGGTTCCGGTGTCGCTTCCCCATACTGAATATGCGGTATCGACCTATTACGTGATCGCCGTCAGTGAGGCATCCTCGAATCTGTCGCGATTTGATGGTGTTCGTTTCGGGATGCGCCCGGATGCGGCGATGAAAGCGTCGACGCTCACCGATTTTTACAAGCATGTGCGTTCCCTTTTTGGAGCGGAAGTGAAGCGAAGAATCATGCTTGGGACCTTTGCCCTTTCGAGCGGATATTTTGATGCCTACTACCGGAAGGCCGCACAAGTGCGAAGGCTCATGAGGGAGGATTTTGAGCGGGCGTTCCAGTCAGTCGATGTTCTGGTTTCTCCGGTCAGTCCGACCACTGCCTTCAAGCTTGGGGAAAAAGCGAAGAACCCGCTGCAAATGTATCTCACCGACATCTTCACCATTCCCGCATCTCTTGCGGGAATTCCCGCCATGAGTATCCCGGTGGGGAGGGATCAGCTCGGGCTATCGATTGGAATGCATCTGATCGCGCCGCGATTTGAGGAGAGCACGCTGCTCCGGGTGGCAAGCCGTCTGGAGGGGAAGAGCTCATGAGTCTTACCTGCCTTGGAGTGAGTGTGGATGTGAATACCGAGTTTGAGGCGGTGATCGGTCTTGAGGTTCACGTGCAGCTTGCTACCGATTCCAAAATTTTTTCTTCTGCCCGGGCAAGACCTGAGTCCGGAAACTCGGTTGCGGACGAAGCCGTGAATAAAAACACGACTCCCGTTTGCGCCGGACATCCTGGCACCCTCCCTGTGCTGAATGAAAAGGCGGTAGGGTACGCGGTCAGAGCAGGACTTGCCACCGGCTGCAAAATCAATCTGAAGAGCATCTTTGCGAGAAAGCATTATTTCTATCCGGATTCGCCAAAGGGTTATCAGATTTCGCAGTATGATCTTCCTCTTTGTGAAAAGGGATTCCTCGACATTGAGCTTGGGGACGAGGGTGAGATTACAAAACGAATCGGAATCACTCGGATCCACATGGAAGAAGATGCCGGAAAGAGCCTGCATCTGCACGGGTACAGTCTTGTGAACCTGAATCGCGCGGGAGTTCCCTTGATCGAGGTGGTGAGTGAGCCTGAAATGCGGTCACCCCTTGAGGCCGGAGCTTATCTTCGAAAGCTTTATGCGATTGTGACTGCGATCGGAGTTTGTGATGGAAACCTTCAGGAAGGAAATTTTCGCTGTGATGCAAACGTGTCCATTCGGCCAAAGGGAGTGAGTGCTTTCGGCACGAGGACTGAGATCAAGAATGTGAACTCCTTTCGCTTTGTGGAAAAAGCGATCGAGTACGAAGTTGAGCGGCAGCGGCAGGTGATTCTTTCCGGCGGAACTCTCGTGCAGGAAACCCGTCTTTATGATTCTCAAAAGAACCGGACCTTTTCGATGAGGACGAAGGAAGATGCCGAGGATTATCGTTATTTTCCGGATCCGGATCTACCTCCCCTGGTTTTATCCCCTCAGATGGTCGAGGCGATTCGAGCGGCACTGCCCGAGCTTCCCGATCAAAAACGGGATCGTTACATGCGAGACTACTTCTTGCGGAGGTTAGATGCGATTCTTCTCTCTTCTGGCTCGACTTGGGGACGGATGTTTGAGGAGAGCGTCGCACTTACCGGAAAAGAGCAAGGCAAGATTCTGGCAAATCTGATGATCGGGGAGGGAATGCGCCTTGTTTCGGAGGCAGAATCGAACCCCGATGCGCAGAATGCGGGATTCACCTCGAAACAGTTTGCGGATCTTGCGCGGGCCGTATCCGATCAGACGGTTTCAGTGACTGCGGCAAAGCAAGTGCTTGCGATCGCCTTCAAAGAGGGCGGAGAAGTGGGTGCGATCATTGACCGCGAGGGACTTAGGCAGGTGAGTGATCTTTCCGCACTTGAGCCGGTGATCGAGGAAATCATCGCAAAAAATCCGAAACAGGTGGAAGAATATCGCTCAGGCAAAGAAAAAGTTCTTGGATTTTTTGTGGGGCAGGCGATGAAAGCCACACAGGGTAAGGCCAATCCCGCATTGCTGCAGGAGCTGGTCGTGAAGAAATTGAAAGGGTGAGTATGAAGAAGATCATGAAGGTGTTTGGAGTTCTGGCTGCGGTGATTCTGGTGGCGCTGATCACTATTCCGTTTTTTGTCAATGTCGACAAATTTCGCCCGGAGATTGTGAAGGCCGTAAACTCGAAGCTGAACGGAACCCTGGAGTTAGGGAAGCTTAGTTTAAGCCTTTGGGGGCGAATTCATGTGGGAGTGGATGGATTGAAGGTGACCGATTCCAAGGGTGCGCCGGTGCTTTCTGTGAAGGACGCCGCATTCGACATGCCTTATCTTTCGGTGCTTTCCGGTTCACCGCTCATCACGATCGGAATGAAAGAGCCTGAGATCCGGGTTCTGAAGGACAAGGAGGGCAAACTCAATGTCATGAGTCTGATGAAGACCGAGACCGGATCGAGCGGTACCGGAGCGGATCAGAAAAAAGAATCTCCGCCTTCAGGTCAGGTTGAATTGCCGGGGCTCGCCGTGAATGCGCATTTCGGGATCTCAATTGAGAACGCGAAGCTGGTTTACCAGGATCAGGCCATGGATCTCACCAATACCGTGGATCGATTGAATGTTCGGGTCAAGGATTTCTCTCTTTCTCGAAAAACCGAGATGGAGCTTTGGGCTGAGTTAAAAACGAAAATGGGAACTGATCTTGAGCTCGAAGGACCGCTTACCTTCAAGATGGCTCTCACTCCTGAGATTTCAGGGGGCGAATTCAAAAAGGCATCGTTGGAGGCGGATTTTTCCGCGGATGAACTCTCCATCCGAAAAGGGGATTTGTTCACAAAGAAAAAGGGGGTGCCCACCCGGCTTGATTTCAATGCAAGCCTTGATACTTCAGCGCTGACTTTGAAAGAAGCGATGATCCGCTTTCACAATGCGGAGATTCTGCTGTCCGGAATCTTTCACAAAGACCAGGGAGCAGATTTCAAATTCGAGGCAAAGCCTGTTGATCTGAAGCCCTGGAACGAGCTCGTCCCGATACTGAAAGAATATGAGCTCGAAGGAAAACTCGGACTGAAGGGCGGGCTCAAGGGAAAACCCGATTCTCTCCAGTACGAGGCGATGGTGAATGTGGATGGATTGACTGCAAAGGGACCGATGCTGAAGGCAAAGCCTGTTTTGAATGGATCTATTCATGTTTTAACCGACCAGATCGAAAAATTGGCACTTGAACTCAAGGCGCCCGGGAACGGTTTGACCTTGGATGCCAAGGTTCGTTCTTTCAGCAAGCCTCAGGTTACCTTTGCGCTAAACTCCGCGAAGGGAATGGATCTGGATCAGTGGGTGGAATTTCCAGCAGATGGTGCCGGTGCAAAGGGTTCCAAAGACCAGGCGCCTGCATCGGATGCGAAGTCAGGGGCACAGGCCAAGGAAGAGGACCTCGACGCGCTTCTGGATCCCCTGCGCAAAAACGAAATCGCCCGTGACCTTACCCTGGATGGATCCGTGTCGATTGCATTCCTCAGGGCAAAGGGATTCCGTATGGATGATCTTCGCACCAAAATTCAGATGAAGAATCTTGTGGTTGCCCTGAGCGACATCAAGCTCAAGATGTATGAGGGAACCATGAGCGGGAACTTCTCGGTGGATCTAAAGCCGAAGGAACCTTTCTACTCGATGAATTTCATGGTTGCCGGATTTGACATGCAGAAGGCCGTGGAGTCCCAGTTTCAGTCCTTCAAGAACACTTTGACCGGAGTTTTGAGTGCGGCTATCCAGGGGAGTGGCGCAAGCTTCAATTCAAAGGCTGCGAAACGCCAGCTCAAGATGAAGGGGAACTTCAAGGTGGTGAATGCATCATTTCGGTCCATGGACATTTCCAAGATGGCAAATGAGGCGATCTCGGGCTCCTTGGGCAAAATTGCAGACAAGGTGCCGGTATTGAGGGGGAAGGATCTCAAGGTCAATTCAAACGCCGATTCCAAGTATGACCTCATTTCCGGTTCCTTTACAATTTCCAATGGAACGCTTGAGGCTCCGGACTTTGTTGCGAAAGCCGCTCCCAAACGAGGCGTGGATTTGAAGGGCTTCACCCGGATGGGCTTGATCGATGAATCGCTCGATGCAAAATGGGAGCTTACTGATACTCAGCGGGTTACTGGTGCGGATCAACTGACGGTGAACATCGCAGGAAAGAACATCCCGAACTTTCTTGCGAAATCCGAGAAAGATCCTGTCACTCTTCCGATCACGGTGGGCTGCAAGTGGAGTGCACCTTGCATGAATTACGGGCAAGTGCCGGAGTTTCTCGCCGGAGTTGCGGCCAAACGACTCGGCAATGTTGCCCAGGATGTCGTAAAGCAAAAAGTCCAGGACTCGGTGAAAGGTGCGATCGAGAAGGGTGTTGGAAACGCGATCAAAGGATTGTTTGGCCGCTAAGGCATGAAAGGCTCACGATGACACAAGCATCCATCGATCTTGGTACCAATACCTGTCTGTTGCTCGTGCGCGACTCCGGCGGAAAGGTTCTTCATGACGAGTCGACCGTGGTCAGGCTTGGCGAAGGGGTTGCGTCAAGTGGAGTGCTAAAACCAGAAGCCATGAATCGTGCTCGGGAATGCATCGAAAAATACGTTCGAATCGCGGCAAAGTTTGGTGTTTCCGCCCAGGACATTGTTGCCGTGGGTACAGCCCAGGCCCGTGATGCCAAAAATGCCGCCCCATTCTTTGCGGAGCTAAAGACAAGTCTTGGCGTTGGGTTTCGAATCCTGTCCGGCGATGAGGAAGCGCGGGCCACCTTTCTTGGAGCGGCACTTCCGGAAATGGAGGCCTCCCGAATGGTGGTCATGGACATTGGTGGTGGAAGTACGGAGCTTGTCGCCATTCCAGAGGGAGCAAAGACCATATTGGGCACCAGTCTTGGAATCGGAGCTGTAAAGATCACCGAGAAATTCCTGTTCTCCGATCCCGTGAGTGATGCCGAGTTCTGGGCTGCCGAAGAGGCGATTGACAGCGAACTTTCCACGCTGTTTTCGTGGCGGGATGAGCTTGGTCTTCGAATCAAAGGGGACCCGGAGTTTGTTGCGGTTGCAGGTACGGCGGTGACGCTCGCGATGCTTCAGCTTGGCACCTCCACCTATGATCAGAAGCAGCTGGATGGGTTTGAATTAAAAAAAGGGGATGTGCATCGAATTGTGGAGGAACTCAAATGGAGATCCATCGAGGAGCGAAAGGCGATGGTGGGAATGGAGGCAAAGCGCGCCGATGTGATTCTGGCCGGAGCCCTGATTTTCTGGAGAGTCATGGAAAAGCTTCGTTTTCCGTTGGTGCGCATTTCGACCCGTGGTCTTCGATATGGAGTGCTCGGGCAAGCGAGCTGAAGCGAATTCATTGAGTCATCTTGTTTCCTTGCCTGATTTCTTTGCCTCAGGCAAAACCTCCGCATGAATCTGCTCGTAAGAGTCCTGTTCTTTGGAGTTTTTCTTGTTCATTCCGGTACCGCCCGGGCCGACTTAAAAGACAGGCTGATTCAGAATTACCTGAAAAGAACCGCGCCTCTTTGGCTTGAGTCGAGTCTTCCAGCTCCCGAAGTGCGTACCGTTGATCAGTTGATTGATCATTTCGCGCGTGCCGGGTCAAAACTCAAGGGGAGTACCTTCAAGCAGCGGTACTTCATTGATTCCAGCTATGCGGAAAATGAATCATCCCCGGTGCTTTTCTACATTTGTGGGGAGTCCACCTGTGAGGGGCCGTCCGACACTCCGCTGATGAACCGTTTGGCACGAAAGTACAAAGCCCATCGGGTTGCACTGGAGCATCGGTTCTATGGGGATAGTCAGCCCTTCGATTCACTTTCTTCTGAAAACCTCCGCTACCTTTCGATGGGCCAGGCACTTGAAGATCTGGCTCACTTTCAGCGGTATGCCCAGGCTGCACTGAAGCTCCAAGGAAAATGGCTTGCAATCGGAGGCTCGTACCCGGGCGAGCTTTCCGCTTTCTATCGAATGAAACATCCCGAGCTTGTGGTTGGTGCTCTTGCCTCATCCGCTCCGGTTTTTGCGAAGGCTGACTTTTTTGAATACGATCGTCATGTCGCAAAGGTCGCGGATCCCGCTTGTTTGGGGGTGATTCAAAAAGTAGTCTCCGAGGTCGAGAGTCGATTGGCTTCCGAGCCGTCCCGCCTGGAAGTCAAACGGTTGTTTCAAGCAGAGCGGGTGACCCACGATGTGGACTTCCTCTATGTCCTTGCGGATATGGCTGCGATTGCAATTCAGTACGGATTTCAAAAACAGTTTTGTGATCAAGTGGTCGCGGGTGAGAGCGAGGGCGCCGCGGTGGAGGCTTACGCCAAAAGCGGACTTTTACTCATGTCAATGGTTGGTACTTCTCCATTCCAGGATTCTTTTGGCGGGTCTATGAGCGAGAATCCCGCCGACTACCGTGAGTATGCGGGAAGGCAATGGATGTACCAGTCTTGTACCGAATTCGGGTTTTATCAAATTGCGAATCGAGATTCCCTGCAGACCTCTCGCTCAGCTCGTATTGATCTGAAGTACCACAATGAGGCCTGCGATCGCCTTTTTGGGATCAAGATGCCGGTAAACACCGAACGAACCAATCGTAATTATTACTCCGGGCTGTTTGACTCCAAGGTGACAAATATCCACTTTACGAATGGCAGCAATGATCCCTGGTCTAATCTTTCGATTACAAGCGAGAGTCACCTGCAGGGGCTGAATCCAGGCTTAAGCGCGTTCTTCATTCCGGGGGCGGCCCATTGTGATGATCTTGGCTCAAGAGTCATGGCGGGTCTCACCGAGGCGCGCACCCGTTTTGATGATTTGTTCTCTCGCTGGCTTAACGAATGATCCGAAGAAGCCTCTGAGCCAGAGCCGGATCCCGTGCCTGCAGGCGCTTCAGTAGCGAGTTCCGGAAGGATGGGTCCGCATGGCGGAGCAGCTCAATGACTTGCTCCAAGCCGTTCACACGGACCGTGGAATCCGCGGAATCCAGAGGTTCGGTTCGGGGTGGATGGGTCGCGGGGGCATCCTGGCGGGTTCTTTGGTTCATGTGACTTTCCCTTTCTGATTGAGCTTCTGTTTTTCTTTTTCAAACTGGTGGTTGAGCTCATCCGAGGCCTTTTTGTAGTAGGCCTGAAGTTTCAGGATTTGCTCGTCGCCGGTCCGTTTTTCCTGTTCGATGCGCTGGGTGTACTGGCTGTGAACTTTGGCCGCTTCCTGTTCACCGGCCATTTGCTCCCGGGTCAGAAGTTCCTGATTCTGTTCCCGGACCTGACCGAGTTTCCGTTCAAGGATCTCGGCTTCACTTGAGATCTTTACATCGAAATCCCTGCGAATCTCCTCGAGTTGTTTGTTCTGGGTTTCAATCACTTTTCCAAGTTTCTCCCGATGAGTGTCTTCCTTCTCGCGGATCGTGGCGTCCTGATCCCTTTCCATTTGCGTAAGGTAACTGCGGTAGCGGATTTCATCGACATTGTTTCCCGGCCCATTCATCGAATTGCCCATGGAGCCTCCTTGAAAATTCGGCAGTGCCTGCCCCATCCTTATGTTCGCAGTCGGGAATTCCCTTCACAATCGGCAAAAAATACCTATAATTCCGGAAAGAGGAATCCATGGCCACATTTTCAAAAGAATTCACGATTTTAGGACAGAAAGTAGTGATACAGGACCAGGCGCAGGCGGACCTCGCCACCGTTGCGCTCAAGGTTGTCAACGAGCGGATCTCCGAGATTCAAAATGCAAAGCCCCTTCTTGGGCCAAATCAGGTCGCGGTTCTGGCTCTTCTCGAAATCGCAGGGAATCTGGTTCGTGACCGTAAGTCCATTGACTCGTATCGCGAGGAGCTTGACCGAAAATGCTCTCTTCTGATGTCGGAACTTTCCAGGCTCCGCGAAGTTGAGTCAGGGCAGAATCATACGTGAGTTCTCTACTGTCGGCGAAGGCACTAAAAAAACAGATGCGAGAGGGGTTTGTAAATCGTCTCGCTGGTCTTTCTTTTTTTGATCTCATTGAAAAGTCCGGAAGATTGAGCGATCGGTTCTTTGAATGGATCCATTCCCATGAGTCCAGACTCCGTGGGGGATGGATCGTCAGCTTTTGTCCTTTCGGAAATGAACCTCAAATCAATATCGAAAAAGAGGGTTGCAGGGAGCCCTATCGGGTAGGCTATGTCAGGATCGAGGATTGGAATGGGCGAAAAATGAGTGCGCGTGCTGCGAGACGCGATACTCCTGATCTTTGGGAGGTCATTGAGCCGTCAAGCGGGATCCGTATTGATCAGCCCGTTGCAACTCTTCCGGAAGTGAGTCGGGAGCAGATGCATATGATCCTGGTCCCGGGTCTTGCGTTCAGTCGTGATGGCAGACGCCTAGGCAGAGGTGCTGGCTTCTATGATCGTTTCCTTCAAGATTTTTCGGGAGCCCTTCGGGTGGGAGTCGCATTTGACGAACAGATCTCAGACCTCGTTCCCGAGGAGGAGTGGGATGAGCGAGTCGACATCATTCTGACAGATCGGGAAATCATTCCCACGAATTCCTATGGAGATTGGACAACTCACGGTAAAATCATTCGTAGGAATCAAAAATGATCAGAGTACTTTTTTTTGGAGATGTTTTTGGAAAGCCCGGTCGGCAAGCGGTAAAGCTTGCGATTCCAAAACTCATGCCTCATTGTCAGCCGGATTTCATTATCGTAAATGCCGAAAACGCCGCCCACGGAAGGGGAATCAGCGCGAAGATTGCAGAAGAGTTTTTCGACATGGGAGTGGATCTGATCACCACCGGAAACCATGCATGGGATCAGCCCGAATCCCAAACACTTTTTGCCCAGGAAAAACGGCTTTTGCGTCCGCTCAATTATCCGGAGACGGATCTGGATCTGGTTCCGGGACGCGGAATGGCGATCCTGGAATGCAAGAATCGTCCTGGAATCCGCCTTGGGGTCTTGCTTCTGATGGGGCGCGTTTTCATGGATCCACTTGATTGTCCGTTTCACCGCGGGCGAAAGGAAATCGCAAAACTACGCGATCAGGGCATAAAGAATATCTTTGTCGATTTTCATGGAGAGGCGAGCTCAGAAAAACAGGCCTTTACCTATTTCATGGACGGGGAGGTCTCGGCAGTGGTCGGTACGCATTCCCATGTGCAGACTGCGGATGAGCGAATTACGCCGAACGGGACCGCTGCAATTACCGATGTCGGGATGTGCGGCTGTTTTGATTCTGTCATTGGCACCAAAAAAGAGATTTCCATCAAAAAGTTTTTGACCAAGATGCCGGTCCGTTTTGAGCCAGCAGAGGGGCCGGGCGGATACGGCGCCGTCATGGTCGAGATCAATGAGAAAACCGGCAAAGCCACAAAGATCGAACGTTTCCGAGAAGAAGTGGTCAAATTGGAAGGGGTGACCTTTTGAAGCAATACTCCGAGGTTTATTTGAGATTTGTGAAGTGGGTTCAGGAGGATATGAATAAAACCCGGAACCTTGTGAATCGAAAAGTTTTTAGCCTGGTACTTTGGTGCCTTGTCATTCCCGCGATTCTTTCGCTTGCAATGTATGGTCTTCGAAGATTCCAGATCATGAATTCCTTTAAGTATGTGGATCTGATTTTATTTCTTCCGCCCTTTCTTTTCACGATTTTTTATCTCTGGCCCACATTCCGTGATCTACCCCGGGTATTCCGGATGGGAGGACTTGGATCCTTGCTGGAGGAGAGCGCAGTGGAGGTGAAGTGGGGCGAGGAAACGGCAACGCGTATGAGCAAAGAACTGCCCCTGACTGCAGGGGAGTGGAGGGTGGTTTCCTTTCATCTGAGCGAGCAAATCAAGCGCATGGAATCAAAAAACCGATACCTCTCCTCTTTGGTCGCAGTGGTCTTGTTTTTTATGTACCAATTCCTGGATATAGGTGGTGGGGTGGAAGAGGTTCAAGAAAACGGGATACTTGGCGTGTTTAAAACCTGGGTTGAGCAGATTTCGCAGTGGGGAGCCCAGATCTTCGGGATCATTCTGTTTTCGCTCCTGTTTTATCTCTCAGGTCTGCAATTGCAAAAGCACCTGGTCAGATATGAGAATTGTGTAAAAAGACTGGTTCTAGGCCGAAATCAGGAGCAAGATCCGGATTCGCACGAGCTTTGAGCTGGATTCGAGTCTTCGCTGGATCCTGTTTTCATTCTCCCGCAGCCGCCGCCTGATTTTCCGCAATTTCCGTTACCGCAATTTCCGTTACCGCATTTTGAAACGGCCTCGAATGACCAGTTTCGATCAATTCCGTTCAGGGTACGGATGGCCTCGAATACATCCGAGAAAAGCTGGTGCCCGAGCGACTCACCGGTGGTGTGCCTTACCACGAATGCGTGAAAAGTTCCCGGATTGGACTTGTCCTCGGAGATTCCCGCCATGAGTTCTTCATCCATAAGGAAGCCTTTTTTGTAATTTTCAGCGGTGAGTTTTTCCATGTCCGAACTTTATGCTAGGGTATGAAGAATGTCAAAATCTCGAAAAAAGGGCCGAGTTCCGCTGTTTCGCGCGCTATCGAAGCTAGGCCTTGCTTCCAGGATCGAGGCAAGGATTGCGATCGAATCGGGCCGGGTGAAGGTCCATGGGAGCATTGAAACAAACCCGGAGCGTGCCGTGAATCCCGATACCGCGCATATCCAGGTCGACGGTGTGAAGGCCGAGAAATCGCACACTCGCGTGATCCTGTTTCACAAGCCAAAAGGAGTGCTCACCACAAAGCGGGATCCCGAGGGCAGGAAAACCATCTATGATCTGCTCCCTGAGCAGTTTGCAACTTTTCATGCGGTGGGGAGGCTCGACATGCATACCTCGGGTTTGCTTTTACTTACCAACGACACGAAGTTTTCAAGCTTCATGACGGATCCAAAGAGTGGGATTGAGCGCGTGTACATTGTTGGGGTGGAGGGCGAGGCATTGGATTCTACCCTTCAGAAAATGAAGTCCGGAGTGATGGATCAAGGTGAAAGGCTATCGGTAGAGGGAGCCAAGCTTCTTAAGGTGAGCGGAAAGGAAAGTCTCATTGAGTTGGTCTTGACCGAAGGAAAGAATCGCGAGATCCGGCGGTTGTGTGCGGCCTTGGGTCATGATGTCCGCAGCTTGAAACGGATTCAATACGGGAGTTATTTTCTTGATTCGCTAAAAACGGGTGAGTGGATTGAAGTCTGAGAGAAAAATGGATCCAGTTTGTTCTTTTTCTCTTCAAGGATCTCACTTCATGGTTCGAGCTTCGATGATTGAGTCCGGGTCGACTACAAACGAAACCAGGGTATCGACGCCCTTGATTTGTGCCGCATCCTCGGGCCTCAATTTGTTCCGGTTGATGGTGTAGCGAACTCTTCCATGGTCAAGGCTGACCCATTCCTCGGTAAAAGATACGATTTTACCCTGAAGTTCCAAAAGGAGCATCGAGTGAGCGGGCTTCGGGACATTGAGAACCAAAAGAAAAAGAATGAATCGAAACAGCGTCATGGGTTTCATATCTACTGTTGTCCTTTTTTAGTTTCGGTGGGTTTCCTGCCCAGAGGTGGTGCATTGGATTTCAAGGTTTCAATGGACGCCTGATCTAGTGTCAGACCGCCCGTTTTCTTGCAGATTTCGGGAGGTGGGCAAGAACCGACTTCTGTTCCGGGACATGCAATTGCAACCCGAATCAAGGATTTCCGAGGGTCGCTCTTGAAGTGGCAGAGTGCCTGCATGCTGCAGATCATGAGTTTATCTTTGACAATCAGGATTGGGGGAAAGGGTTTTATGGATTCCTTTGGAAGATCCTCAAAGTCGGGGCAAAAAAAGTTTGAGGCGTCGACACGTCCTGCAAGTGCATTTCCGCCCTTGAGAAGAAGAATAAAACCAATGAATGAAAAAAGCCGAAACGGGGCCATGCTTTGGATAGTTTAAGGGCAAAAGACGGAAGACAAGTCGGTAATTTTTGCCGCTCGTATGTCGGTAGGATTTGCCGGTTGTATCGATGGCACTTGTGCATCAAACTAGACGGAAGAGATGCAGGCAGGCATTTGATTTGCTGCACTTTCGGGAGAACATTTATGAATCGTTTAGTTAAACACTTGGCTTTGTTCGGTTTGTTGTTAGCGGGATTTGGGGCAGGGGCTGCTGTGGCACAAGATCTGCCTCAGTGTTATGTACAGGGATCTGGTGGATCGCCTCTGAATGTGGGTCTTGCGGTCGGGGATCTTTGTTCTTCGGACGACGGAAAGGTTTATAAAAAATTGGCTTGTACAATCCCTGAGGGTACTTCAAGGAGTATATTCGATTTCAAAAAGTGCCTAAGGCGTGCGACCAAAAAGGAAATCGAAAGTGTAGCGGGGTCAGCTCAAAGTACGGCTACTACCCATGTGGCTACAACTTCCAAATCCTCTGCGGAGGATGCGGACGCCGAGTGTGTGGAATGCAACAGAAGTTGCAGTTCGCGGATCTCCGAAGTCAGTAAAAACAAGGGCGGAACAATATATTGCATGGGGGATAGTGGACCATCCATCATGGGCATGGGACCAGGCGGTCCGATGATTCAGCCTATTGCATTTCCAGGTAGAAATCCCGATCTCGTTTTTTGCGGAAGTTCGAAGCCTGTCAAAAAAAGGGGAATCACGCTGTGCGGATGTGATGAATTAATCGATTCAAAACTTGTGACCAATCCGCTTCTGACAGATGGTGCATATTGTATAAGAGGTGATGATTTCTTCATTGCAGAAAAGTGCAAAGAATCCTTCGACGGCATCCATATTGCGCAAAAAACAGTAGATGAAAAAATAGTTGCACTGGAAAAAACTCAAAATCTTCTGGACCTTTGCCTTGAAAGAAAGGACAGGGAGAGCAGAGATCGTCGAGGTCAGCGTCAGAAGTACCCGCAAAAATCAGAGAATTGCGAAGCTTTGGAAAAGCAAATGGATAGGCTTGAGGTCGAGCTTGTTGAGGCGAGGGCAGTCCTTGAGTTGCAATTGGGTAAGGGGTTCGAGCCCGTTTCCTGTGAGTTCAAAAAAGCAGAAAAAGAAGACCTGAGAAGGATCAAATGGGTGCAAAAAAATCAGAGATATAAACTCAAAAAAAATGGGGCAGTCCCGGCTCCAGGAGGATTGGGAATGCCCATGCCAATTCAGGAGGGAAGCACAATGAATTCGGACGACGGTCCGATTCGTTATCCCGGAGAAATCAAGCAATATCCAGCTGACAACCGCTCAAAAAGTGCGGATCAAAATCGCTAGGACTGCCATTTTAAAACTTCCGGGACTCACTAAGGCTGCGCGGAGTGCCTAGGGCAAAAGACCGTTTCTGAGTAAGTGGCCCCTTTTGAGTCGATGCGTGTGCCGATTGCGGTGACAGAAATCGGCTTGACTTTGCTTTTGATCGGATTGATGCCGATGTTGCCCACTTCGCGCATTGGTTTCAGGGTTTGTTCGTGGGTTTCTTTGCATACATCACTTAAAATCCAGGTTCGGATTTCAGAGATGGAGGGAAAGTAGCGACGTTCGGATCGGGAAAGGGATCCGAAATAATGAAGCGATTGAAGAAACGGGATGCTCGTGGCCTTGAGAGAGGGATCGCTGGACTCCACCACGGTGCCTTGAAGTTCAACCCGGATCAGTTCGTGAAATTCGAGAGACACTTTTTCAACGTGGTACCAGCCGGCCTGGGCATGAGCGATAGAACAAGAAACTGAGGACCCCAAGAACAAAAAGAAAACAGGAAAAATGTAAAAAAAACCGGTTATTGCCTTCATATCACCTCCCGAATCGTTCCCTACGGGTATAATGATTTGCTTTGCCATGCAAGCACGAAAGCAGCCTCATCGAATGGGGAGTGGGGAGATCCGTTCTGGCGAAATGCCTTCGATTTTATGGCACTTTTGCCGCGAATGTCGCTGGCGTGGAACGGGAGCGCGCTTATTGGGATTCGATGGATTGCCATTCCGGGGAGACGCAAAGACCAAGAATGATGACTCTCCACTTGTCCGTTAGGGTACCCTGGGTATTCGCAAGTTCAATCAACTTGTCTTTGGTGGCGGGAGGGAGGTCCTCCTCTTGGAAAAAAAGTTGATAGGCCCTTCCAAGGTTGGTGTCATTGATTGGCCCCGGAGTCGAGCTTCCGAAGATTTTGTTGAAGGCAAAGTCACGGGTCGTGGTGTTACTTACCATTTTGTTGCAGACCGGAGCAATACTGCCGTACCGTCTTGGATTTGTGACGGGAGGATCGTAAGCAGTCATGTTGTCAAAACATCGCTCACGACTGAACTCCACAGGAAAACCGGATAGCACTCCAGACGCATAGATATCGCAGCCTCCACCGAAGGCGGATTCCTGAAACACCTTGAGCCCTAGAAGTTCGCTCGGGGCAATGTTTTGAACAGGAGCTTCCCAAACCATTTCAGCGGGGATCGACACACCGAAATTCTGGACAATGACCGATTGGACGTAGTTCCGGTCGCCCATTCGAAGGTCCGCATCAAAATCAATAGGAGCAGGAGTGGGGGTTGTCCCTTGACCGAGAGTTGTAAAGGTACCGATCTGCGAGAGGGAGTTCCCTGCGGAATTTGTGGCCTCGACTTGAAAAGAGTAACTTGTGCCGGAACTCAAGGCGCCGCCGACGACTTGCGGAGAGGCCGCATTGTTGATCGGAGTTGCGGAGGCAAGCCCTCCGCTTGAGGTGGCCACCCGCACTTTAAAGGAGGATGCAACTCCGGTGGTCATTCCACCTGCAGTGAGCCATGCGTTCACCGCAGAGGTGATTTCGGATCTGCAGGTTGGTGAGCAGCCCCCGTGACCTGTATTGATTTTCTTCAAGAGGAGCGAATTTGCGGGAATCGCCGGGTCGATTTTTCGTTGATTGGTGGAATTCACAAAGTACATCGCATCATGGGCAACTCCGGCGTCAGGTGAGGCGTGTGGTGAGGTGTTGAAAAATGTAGCATGGCAGGAGGCACAGTATTGCTGCATCTTCGGATGGAGTGTGTTCGAAAACGAAGTGTGGGACTGCGTACCCCCGGAACTCCAGACCACGGATGCGGAGTTCGAGGTAATGTTGAGGGTAGTGCCAAGCGCGGGGGCGCTGGGGAGTCTTGGGGGAGTGATCAGGGTGATCTGGCTTGAGCTTGTGGATCCGGCGGAATTGATTGCGAAAACCCTCAGATAATTTGTGGAACCGGGTACCAGATTCGAAATGGTGATTCCGGAGGATGCATTGGCGACGGTGACAACATCACTTGCGAAACTCGAGTCCCAGGTATGGAGAATTTCGTGAGTGGTTGCCCCCGCGCCCCCCGTAAAGGTGAGGGTGGCCGTGGTGATCGTCGTAGCAGTCACCACGACATTGGAAGGTGCGCCCGGTACCTGGAGAATCGGTGTGCAGCTTACCGTGCTGGAGATGTTGAATCCTCCGTTATTTGTGGCCCGAACCCTGAAGAAATACGGAGTTCCAGTGGTCAGACTTGAAACCGCGGTCGGGCTTTGGGCGTTGTTGGTGACGAGGGGAGAGCCTGCAAAAGAGGAGCTGGTCGAGGTTTCAACGGAGTGGCTGGTGGCCCCGGCACCGGCGGTGAAGGTGATTTGCGCGCTGGTTAGGGAACAAACCGCCTGCACTCCGGTGGGTGCGGAGGGCGCGTTCATGAGAGTGGTAAAACTCGAGGCGCTGGATGGGGTTGTGCTTGCAGAGTTCACCGCAATGATCCGGACAAAGTACGGGGTGTTTGCGGAAAGTCCTGAGATCGCAACGGGCGAGGAAACTCCATTGATGCTCGTGGTTGTAGCGCCAGTGGGAAACGAGGAACTCGTCGAGTATTGAAGGTTGTGGCTTGTTGCTCCTGTTCCCCCGGTGAAGGCGACCGTCGCTCCGGTTGCGGTGATCGCCGAGACGGTAATTCCGCTCGGAGCCGATGGCGGATTCGGATTGGTTGTGAATGAGCCCGAGCTAGAAGCAAGGCTTCCCGTGCTTGAAACCGCAGTCACCTGGTAATAGTAGAGTGTGCTTGCAGCAAGCCCTGTGAGCACTCGACTGGTAGTCGTAACTGAAACCGGATTCACGGCCGAGAGGTTTTGGTTCGTACCAAAGCGGACTTGATAGGATGCCGGCGCCGGAAACCCCTGTGCTGGCGACCAATTCAGGGTGGCACCCGAAGCGGTGATGGCGGTAACTGCACCCAATACAGGAGCGCCCGCGGGAACGGCTTGTGTTTGAAAAGACTGGATTTGGGTTTGTGTGCTGGAGGTGGAATTGGTTGCGGTCAATCGATAGAAATAGGTCGTTGCGGGCAAAAGGGAGTTCTGAACGTAGGGGCTTGTCACAGGATTCGGTGTGCTGAGAGGACTGGATAGATTGCTTTGGATTGAGATCACGAGGCTGAAACTTGTGACCGGGCCGCCCGGTCCTGCAGCAAAGGTGAAGCTTGCGCTATTTTGGGATGGGGTTACAGAAATCGTCGGCACTCCGGGCGCAGCGGGAGCGGTATTGAAGCTACCGTCTGAAGAGGCGGCGTTTCCGCTCGAGTTCAGCGCGGTTACCCGAAAGTAATAAAGTGTGGCGGGGCTCAGGTTCGAGACAGTATGGGGCGAGGTGGCCTGAACCGGAACAGCCCCGACAAAATTCGAGCTTGTGGAGACCATCACTTGATGGCTGGTGGGCGTTCCACCGGTGCCTTGAGTCCAGGAAATCACAGCGCTGGTTGGTGTGATGCTTGTGACCTGACCCAAAACAGGAGCTCCCGGAGCAGATGCGACCGGTGAAAAGGTTTGTATTGTGGTGCTGGATGTGCCGGACGCATTTGTTGCCCGGATCACAAAACTGTAGCTTGCACCGGTGGTGAGACCGGTGAGCTGAATGGGGCCGGGCAGTGTCACGGCCATGGGAGTTGCAGTAAGTGGGTTGGTGCCTTGAGCATAGAGCAAGGCGTAGGATTCCGTTGGACCGCCTCCCTGACCTGCAGCCCACTCAATCGTTGCGGTGGTGGATGTGGTCGAAATCTGGACAATCACCGGGACGGCTGGTAACGCCTGAAGAGTTGTGAATTCCTTGATCTCAGACGGAGTCGAACCTCCGGAATTCAAGCCTTCGACCTGTACAAAATAGCGCGTGCCCGGAAGAAGCGGAGTCAGAGTCACGGGAGAATTCGCATTTTCAATCACCACAGGGTCGGCCATATCCGCAGTGCGACTGTATTTCAGGCGGAATGTCCCGGTGAAGGCAAGCGGATCGGAGTGAGTGGTCCAGGAAATCACCGCTGAGTTTTGAGTGATTTGAGAGGTCGGGGCAAGAAGGGGATACCCCGGTAATGATACTTCAGCCGCGCGAAAATTGAGCTTGCCCGGCCCCCCCAGCATTCCAATGTTGCAAGCCGATAAGGACAGGCTCAGCAGAAGAGTCGGGAGGATTTTGATGAAGCCCCGGTCACGCCACATTCTTCCCCCTTGGAATGGTGTAAGATGCCACTACTCCATTGACTTTGTTTACGAGAGTCGATTCGTTCGGTGAGGGAGAAGGGATGTTCAAAAGGGTCGCAAGGGTGCTTGCCACGTTTCCAAGCAGAAGTTCACGGTTGTTGTTCTCCGCGATCTTGCCATTGAAGCCCCAGATGCCCGGATACACGGTGTTCTGGGAAGGCGCGACGTTTCCCAGCACCTGGCAGGATTCAATCATTCCGGAGAACAGACTGTAACTCTGTCCCGCCCAGCCGTGATCACTTCCATCCTCCAAAACGCGCGGGGAGCGATTGAACTCGCTGGTATTGGCAATGACTGTTCGCTGGAAGATGTTTCCTCCACCCGGTACTGCAGTATTTTTCAAGACGTTGATGAACTGGTTCATGCAGGCAAGATAGGCGCGATACCAGCGGGTCATGGCGATCGTCGCAATCACAGAGCCGGTGTCATGCATGTCCATGCCCGTATTCCCGAAACCATAATCGGATCTGGCCGAAGAGGTATTGGTTGAATAGTCATGGGAATTGTCGATGGAAAGCCCGGCAAAACCCCCGAGGGAGATGTTCAAGGATGAGGTGAGGCCCTTGGTGATCATGAATTCGGCGATGGCAAAGCCCTCCGCCATGTGCGGAATGGTCGCATTCGCCCAAACGGACGCAGCGTTGAAATTGGCACCAGTGTAGACAACGTTTTTTTCAAGGCCCAGCCTTCGGGAAAGAAGCGATCTGCTGGTGGAGGAGTTCGGATTCTGATAGTCGATGTTTCCCGGACCCGGAGTGGTGAGTCCCGGTACACTCACGGTGTCGAGGCCAGAAGTGTGAAATGCCGAATTCCGGAGGGCACTCTCCAAAAGGGTTTTGTAAATGTTTCTCCGGGTGTTGAATTCATTTTGAAGGTCTCCGAACTGGGTCAAAATCAACTGTTTGGCCTTCGCCCTTTGATCATAGGTCAAGGGGAGCCTCTCGTGCTTGGATGCCGAGACGGTTTTCATGGTGTTCAGCAGGCTATCTATTGCAGCGCTGAGGCTCGCGCTGCTATTTTCGACCCAAAGGCTATCGTTTTTGAATGAGCCTAGAGCGGTTTCAAGAGGGTTGGTCCAGGTGCGACTGATATTGAAATTCGTGAGGCCCCGTTTGCTATTGAAAGCGAGAGGGTCCCCATAGGAGCAAGCCGGAAACGGAGTGGTTGCCACATCCGCCATAAGTCCTGTGATGGAGTATTGTCCCCCAAGCAGCAGCTGATTTTTTGATTGGATTTCATGAGAATCAAAAAGTTCGTTGATCCCCCGAATCATCAGCAAATTCGGAGTAAGATTCGCAATCGCAGTGCTTCCGCCCCCGTTGGTCGGAATCTGTCCGCCCCAAAGACTGGGCATCCGAATTCCTTGGAAAAGGGGATTGGTCACGGTGTTGTAGGTAAGGGCAAGGGTGCCCGGAGTGATTTGGGTTCCAACATAAGGATTGATTTGGTTTGTGGGAATCGAGTCGGTGGTGTTCGGGGTCAGGGGCAGATCAAAAACCCATTTGACCAGGCCACCGAAACAGAAAAAATTCACAAAGACCATGTCATTGGTCGGGGTGGACGCATGAGCGAGTTCCGGTTTCAAGAAGTGCGCAATCGCAGCCGAGAAAATCAATCTGGATGCGCGCGAAGAGAGCATTCCTGCAGAAATTGCGGATGAGGCAACATCGGTTAAAAACTCACGCCGTGGAATTCCGATTCCATTCTTTTTTGGATTCATGGCGCCACTCCTGGATTTAAAAATGCGTTGGTCTCTATGATTTGCCGGATCAGGGTGCGTAGGCTCTTGTGTGCCATCAAACCGGTTGTTGAATCCGCTCCCAGTTGAATGACTAGGTTTCTGTGTGCGGTGGCACCTGGGGAAAGGGGAGCTGTGTTCGGGTGAGTGATGTCGGCAAGATTCACCCTGACTCCCGTGAGGAAGCGGTAAAACTTGGATGCGGCACAAACGTAAAAATCCTTGGTGAGTGAGATTTTCGTACCGAGGTCCGCAATCCCATTCACCTGCTGTTCGACAAGGGTTCCATCATACGATTTGAAACGAAGGGTACCGCGCGGGGGTTTTCGATAAAAGTCCGGGTCATCCCCGTTCGGGGGGAAGATCGAATCGTTGGAAATCGGTTCGTTTAAGGCCAGATCCGGGGTTCTGGTTGCAAAAAATCGGAACCCGCGGTGAGAGTTTGCATCCATGCTACGAATCGGAACCTGATTCCGATAAACCGCAGCAAGGGGGTCCATGGTCGCATGGCATGAGGTACATCCGGTCGCCTTTCGAAATGGAACCGTATAGGCAGCACTCGCAAGATTCACCACATCCGATTCATGAAGCGCAGGAAGCTCGCGACAAAGCAAGTCACTGAGGATGGTTTTTGCAAGCCGCCTCGGGGTATTGGAAACCCCGTTCACCATCGAGTCTTTGCGGTAAGTGCTCTCTGTTGTGTCCGGGATGCGGTTGAAGTAATTTGTTGTAATCTTGGCAAGAAGATATCCTTGGGCTCCAAGGATCCCGCCCCCGAGATTCGCGTTCATGTTTTTTTCCGGGAAACGGCCGGGTGTGTGGGGAAAAGGATTGACCGTGGTGGAAGGCTCGATCCCCACAAGCCGTCCCTGTCGCACAAGTGTGGCTGGAGTCGCCAAAGGAAGCTCTCCGCTAGTCCAGGTTTGATAATAGAACTCTATTCCCAGATAGGGATTTGAGATCAAGCCTGAGGGCGTTTGATTCCTCTCCCGAATGGTGCGATACGACATCGTGTCTGTAACCAGCTTTGAAAAGCTTTGGTTGGGTTTCAGCAAAAGAAAGGTGATTGCATTTGCCATCAAGTACGGGTCTTGGATCTCGGCGGTATGGTCAGTTTCAAACGAGTTGAAGAAGTCCTTGTCCTTTCCGTACCCTCGACCCCATTCGTGAAACCTCTTCAGGATTGAGGTGGCCAGGGCCGGTTCGGTGGTGGTGGAGATCCTGTTGTTTGATCCGAGAGTTGCAAGATCAAAGACTTCCATGCATGCGTTGGCGGCGGTTTTGCTTCCAGATTTGACCGCTGCCAACCGGGCATCGTCGGACGGAACCCTCATTCCGGTGAACATTGCGTAGCATCGTTGAAACCTCTTCACATCGGCAGGTGCGGCGAAGACGCGGGGCGTGAGCAGGCAGGAGGCGAAAAAAATTCCCAAAACGGTCAATGAATGGATGAAAGAACGACAAAGCTCTTTCTTATTCGTTCGAATATCCAAGATTCCCCCCAAATTCAATTATGCTCGATAAGAAATGAACCCGCCACTGTGTCAGGCAAGACACAATCGCGAGCAGCAATTCTTCCAATGAGGAGAGGCATCGAAAAATAATCAAACTGAATTCATTGAATTGACGATGTTTCAGTCAGGATTGAGCGGTGCCCTTTTCCTTATGAATTTGCGGTGGTATTCATGGCCAAGAATACAAAATTCCTGAAAAAAAGGAGAATCATGAAGAAGATCGTTTCCCTGGTTTCGGTTTGTCTGGGCTTGATCAACTGTTTCCCTCTGGGAGAGTCCTTGGCTGCAACGGGCTACTCGATTGGTTTTGTCGGACCAAAGACTGGTTCTGCGGCGGCAACGGGAGCGGCTTTTCAGGAGGGAATCGAACTTGCACTGGATGTGTTGAAGGAAAAAGGCGGTGTGTACTCTAAGATTTCGGTGATTGCGGAAGACACTGCCGGTGTTCCAGAGAAGGCAGCCGCAGCCTTTGAAAAACTTGCGACCAAGGAAAGAGTGAACATGATTGTGGGCGAGAGTCACTCCTCCTGTGCGCTTGCCGAGATCGAGCTTGCCGAACGGTATCAGGTGCCTTTCATGGTGATCGAGGCTTGGGCGGATGCCATCATGGAAAAAAAATATCCGATGGTCTTTCGAGAAGGGCCGTCGAATTCCTCCGTCGTGAGCAACGCAATCGCTCCCTTCATTTCAGCGAAAGAAGGCGGACAAAAATTCAAGAACGTTGTGATTGTGGCTGAGAATTCTGATTGGGGCAAAGGCATTTCAGCGCTTACGGCGAAAGCACTGGACGCTGCAAAGGTACCGTATTCCCTCGTTCAGATTGACGCCAAAGCGAAGGATTTTTACAACGAGCTCAATCAAATCAAGGAAAAGAACCCCGATTTGATCGTGGCATTTATTTACTCATTTGGTCTTCATACCTTGATTGCGCAAGCCGCCGAGATCGGTGTGACTCCAGGTGCCTTGATTTTGGACGGTGCAGGACCCCCTTCTCTCTGGCCTGAATATTGGAGCAATGTGAAGGCTGCGGGAGAAAAAGAACTTCATTTGACATCGATGCATGAATCCGTGCAGCCCAACGCCGAAGCGAAGCTCTTTTTCAGCCGCTACCAAAAAAAGTTCGGAAAAGCCCCATCGGACTATAAGTCTCGATCTTCCTACATCGCAATTCTTCTGGCTGCCGAGGCGATTGCAGCGGCGGCGAAAAAGAAACCTGAATTCAGTGGTGTGGACCTGGTACAGGCCCTGGAGAATGTCAAATTCAAGGGTCCTACCGGAACGGTGCAATTCGGGACAAAAAAAGGAACTCCCGAATATCATCAATGGAATCCGCCGATGTTGATCGGACAGTGGCAGAATCAAAAACAGATCATTGTTTATCCAAAAAAGCTCGCGCGCGGATCCATCATGCGCTGAAGTGGCACCGAAAGGTCCGAAATGGGATTCTCCCTTCTGAATGGCTTGGTCCTCGGTAGCATTTATGCAGTCTCCGCAATGGGGCTCAGCCTGATTGCGGGACTCATGAGGCTCGTTCAGTTTTCTCATGGCGAGTTTTTCGTCCTTGCGAGTTATTGTTTTGCTTTCCTTCTTCGTTCGGGAATTGGATTGATCCCGTCTCTGCTTCTTTCCCTGCTTGTGAGTTTCATCGCAGGCGTCCTGACCGAAAGACTTCTCTTGTCCAGAGCTGAAAGTGACCACAACCGCTCCATGATGATGACCTTTATCCTCTCGATAGTGCTTTCAAACGCATTCCTTATTTTCTTTGGTCCGTATCCTGTCCAGTCTGAGGCAAGGATTGATGGCTCCATTGAGATCTTTCCGGGAATTTCGATGGGGAGCCAAAGAATGGTTTCAGGTGCAATCGCGATGATTTCCTTTTTGATGTTTTACCTTTGGGTGCGGTTTACAAGGATGGGAAGGGCCATCCGTGCTGTCGCCCAGGATCCGGAAGTGGCCTTATCTTTCGGGATCAACCCGGTAAGGACCCGGACTCTGGCTTTTGGAATTTCGACTGCATTGGCTGGACTTGCGGGGGTTGTGCTTTCGCCAATTTTCCCGGTGGTTCCCGATTCCGGAGCGCAGGTCACTCTTACGGCGATTTCAGTGATGGTGATCGGTGGAATGGGATCGATCCGGGGTGCAGCGGTGGCGGGATTGTTGCTCGGATTGGCGGAGAGTTTGGGATCACATTACCTCTCCACCAGGTATGCCCCCGCGTTCGGATTTCTGTTTTTGATCCTGACCCTGCTCTTTAGGCCAAGGGGGTTGTATGGAAACCGTGTTTAACCCGTATATTCTGCATGTGGGGATCATCGGTCTGTATTATGCGATTTTGGCATCCTCTTGGAATGTGGTTGCAGGGATGACGGGATTCGCCACGTACTCTCATGCCGCATTTGCGTCGCTCGGCGCTTATGTTTCGGCGTTGATTACGCTATACTTTGGGCTGCCGATCCTGATTTCCCTGCCGCTTGCGTTTTTTTGCGGTGCTCTGTTTGGGGGGCTTCTTGGCAAGCTGAGTCTTCGCTTGAACGGAACGTATCTTGCGCTCGTGACGCTTGCATTTTCAGAACTGTTTCGGCTCTTTTTGACCAATGAGGATCAATGGACCCGCGGAGCGCTCGGGCTCAAAGTTCCGCTTCTTTGGTCTGATTCTGAAAATGGAGTCGTAGCTCAGAAGATTGCCGCACTTATGATTTTTGGAGTTGTTTTGGTAAGTCTGATGATTTTCATCCGAAGGGTGCGAAGATCGAGAACGGGGTTGCACCTTCGCGCGATCCTGAGCGATGAGCTTGCAGCAGCCAGTCTCGGAGTTCAAACCGAAAAACTCAGGGTATGGGTGTTTTCGGCATCCAGTGCGGTGGCATCACTGGCGGGTGCGCTCTATGGACATTATCTTGGTTTGATCTCTCCTGAGATGGGAAGTCTCTCCCAGATGTTTTTGATCCTCGCCATGACGATCCTCGGAGGCATGGGAACCTGGCTTGGGCCGGTGATTGGCGCCCTTGGTCTGGAAATACTTTCCGAGGGGCTGCGTGATTTTGGCCAGCACCATGTGTTTTTGTATGCGCTCGTGGTTCTTTTGGTTTTTCGATGGAGGCCCCAGGGTCTGCTCGGAGGGCGGAGATGATTCGCTGTCAGCAGATCCGGATTTCTTTCGGAGGACTTCAAGTTCTCAAAGGGGTGGATCTTTCCGTGCAGGAGGGTGAAGTGCTCGGGCTTATGGGTCCGAATGGTGCCGGAAAATCGACACTCTTCAATGTTTTAACGGGGGTGCATTCCCCGGATTCCGGAACCATCTTTCTTAAGGATCAAGTGGTCCGGCTCCGAAACCCCGCAACCGCAGCAGCTCTGGGAATTGCGCGTACTTTTCAAACTCCACGGCCGCTCCTTGGTCTCAGTGTGTTTGAGAATGTTGCAGTAGCGACGGCTGATCATGATCTTGCGATTCGATGCTTGCAAAAGGTCGGGCTTCAAAATCAGAGGGATCGGGATTCGGGTGCTCTAAATCTTATGGATCGGAAACGATTGGAGGTCGCGCGGGCGCTTGCCCTGCGACCCAAGGCTCTGCTGCTCGATGAGGCAATGGCCGGATTGACTGCTGTGGAAATGGAGGAGGCCACGTCCCTCATTTGCTCTCTCAAGGAAAGCGGTGTCGCCGTTGTGTGGGTTGAGCACGTGATGGGTCCACTCTTTCGAACTTGTGACAGAATTGCGGTATTGGATCAGGGAAGGATCATTTGTGATGGAACTCCTGACGTGGTTTCCAAGAATCCGGAAGTCCTTCGGGTTTATTTGGGGGAGGAATTTTGAGTATCTTAAGGGTATCCGGGCTCAGTGTGAATCGAGGATTGCTGAAAACCATCCATTCCATTTCATTTTCGATCGAGGCGGGTGAGCGCGTGGCTTTTGTCGGTCCGAATGGAGCCGGAAAATCAACCCTGATCGAATGTTTGATCGGGCTGATTCCTCGGGTTTCCGGAAGCTTCGAAACGGGCAGGATTGGATGGGTGCCGGAGGGCCGACGGGTATTCGCAGATCTCACCGTTCGGGAGAATCTGGATGTGGGCGCGGATCTCCTGCGGGTGCCTGGAAAAAGGAAACAACTTTTGGAGCTGGTCTTTGGAGTTTTTCCCGATCTTGCTGCGCGAGTCAATCAGGCGGCGGGCACTCTGAGCGGAGGGCAGCAGCAAATGCTTGCGATTGGAAGGGCGTGGATGAGAGATCCTGAATTGCTCATTGTGGATGAGTTGTCCTTGGGGCTTGCACCGCTGGTGGTAAAGGACGTATTCCGGGCGCTCGATTTGTGGGTGAGGGATGAGTCTGGTCGTGCACTGATGATCGTGGAGCAGAATGCGCGAATGGCCCTTCAACACGCCGACCGGGGATTGATTTTGGAATCAGGTCGAATCGTTCGCGAGGGGAACTCGACTGAGCTTCTTTCGGATCCGGATCTTGTGAAAAGCTATTTTTCCTGAAAATGTGAAAACTCAATCCGGAGACAACAAAAGCCTCTTTTCAATCTGATCTTGTACGAGTATCCAATCTCGCATGAATCAGGAACTGTTGCTGGGTACCTACGCTCTTAAGTGGTTTTTTATCGACACTCCCGAGGGGAAGCGCTCGGATTGGGGCAAGGGCGTTCACGGGCTCCTCATCTACTCGGGGACTGGCCA
>JAGWXK010000077.1 GCA_018969905.1 Bdellovibrionales bacterium | reverse complement strand
TCGCCATTTCTGCAATCCACTGGCGCAAGCCCTGATGCCAGGACCGGGGATTTGAAAAAAGATCTGATCCGGAATTCTCGCGTGGTCTCGTTTTTTGCGGAGAACCGGATGGAATGGGGTTCTTTTTCCATCACTCCGGGCGTCCGCCTTGAAAACATCTATCAAAAAATCAAAGAAAACCTGAACGTCGGTTCCGCAGTTCCCCTTCGAAACAATTCTGAATGGACCCATGTTCCGCTCTTTGGTCTGGGCCTAGGGTACGCGCTTCAGGATGGAAGCGAGTTTTATGGAAACCTCTCGGAAGCCTACAAGCCTAAAACTTATCAAGACACCATTCCTCTCTTTAACCAGGACCAAGTCTTCGAGGATATCAATGAGGCTAAATCTATTCAGGTTGAAGCAGGCTACCGCGGGAGTTCCAGATTTTTGCAGTGGGATAGCTCGGTCTTTTATATTGGGTACTCCAACCAATTTGGACGGGATCAAAATCTGATCATCAACACGGGTGCCGCCCGATACCTAGGCATCGATGGTTCAGTTGAAGGCGATCTCGGATACTTTTCGGGCCTCATCCGAAACTTTCACCTTTATTTGAATTTCTCGGCCTTGAATGCACGATTCATCGAAGGCTCCCTTGAGGGCAAGACCCCGCAGTATGCGCCAAAGTACCTGATTCGAAGCGGACTCCTTTTGTATCCGAGTCAAAGAACCAAGATTGCGCTCATGAACACCCTGGTCACTGAACATTTCGGAGATGACCCGAACTCAGCGAACTTCAGAATTCCAACCTACCGGATCTGGGATCTGACCTTTGAAACCGCTCCTTTCGGTGACCGATACAAACTCGTAGGTGGCGTAAATAATCTTTTTGACGCTTTTTATTGGTCGAGAGTAAGAAGCAACGGAATAGACCCAGGCCTTCCCCGAAACTTCTACCTTGGGATCAGCGCCCGAATTTAAAAATGGCTGTTGCCTGAGTTCTTGTTCCCCTCGTACAATTTGGGAATGCAACTCAAAAATCACAAACGGATTTTGGTGAATCAACGCTTTGAAGCCGGGGAAATGTTCGGATTCGAAACCCGGAACAAGTATCAGATTCTGGATGAGAACCAAATCCCAATCGCGTTTGCAGCGGAACAACGAAAAGGCGTTTTTGGTTTCATCCTTAGACAAGTGCTTGGCCACTGGTTCAAATTCGACGTTCATTTTTTCAACCAGGCGAGGCAGGTGTTTTTGGTCGCACACCATCCCTTTCGATGGTTCTTCACCCGCATCGAATTGAAGACTCCGGAGGGGAAACCCTTAGGTGCGATTGAAAAGCGTTTCTCGATTCTGACCAAACGCTTTGATGTCGAAAACTCAAAAGGACTTGTGATTTTTGAGGTAGCATCTCCGATCTGGAAAATCTGGACCTTCGCTTTCAAACACAAGGGCAAAGACGTTGCGAGCGTAAATAAAAAATGGTCCGGATTGCTGAGCGAAGCTTTCACAGATCGAGACAATTTCATGGTGGAATTCATTCACGCCGATTTGACGGACGAAGAGCGACAGCTTGTGATGGCAAGCGCGGTTTTCATTGATCTGCTCTACTTTGAAAGAAAGCAGTAAATGAAAAAGACACTTCCCTCAAAATCGTGGCCCGCCCTTGCAGGAAGACAGAGTGGCTCGCTCCGACTGGAGCAAAACCGAGCAGTATTCTCTTATGATGATCCAATGCTAGCGCAGTTTGAGCTTCCTTATCTGGGCCTTATGATCTCGGTTGCAGGAGAAAACTCCCACCACTACTTTCTTTTCCATCCATCCAAGCTTGAACAAGAAATCTGCGTACAGACCTCCGAGCCGATTGAGGCACTGGCACAATTCGGACTAAGGGCGGCGGCAGATACACTCTCCCAATCCAGTCTGCGAAAGAAATCCAGATTTGCACGGTTGACTATGGTTACGATAGTACTATTTTTCCTTCTTTTTGGTGTGCCCTGGGTGATCTCCTTGCTGCCTGCAACCTTGATCAATTCGATGGTAAGCCAGGAGCAGGAAACTTCAATCGGTAACCTCATTTTCCCGATGGTCGCTGCGAAAACCATCGAAGATCACGTATTGCAAACCTCCCTTGAAAAAATCGCAAAAAAGATCACCTCATCCAGCCCGGAAATTCAAGAACTTGATCTGAAGCTTCATGTTTCAAGGGACCGTGAGTCCAATGCATTTGCACTTCCCGGACAAACCATCGTGATCAATGAAGGACTCCTAAAAGGATCAAAGACCTGGCAGGAGGTGGCGGGGGTTCTTGCCCACGAAATTGGACACATAGAGCAGCGTCATAGTCTTAGAGCTTTGACTGGAAGCGCAGGGGTCCTGCTTGGAATGGGGTTCCTTGCGATCATCACGGGAGCGGATTTTGCCGGGTGGCTTGCGAGCGGATCGAACTTGATTTCACTTCAATACAGTCGAGAGGATGAATTTTCGGCCGACTCAAGGGGCTCCTATTTTTTGGAGCAGGCTGGAATCGGATCTGAAGGCTTGATTCTCTTTCTTGAAAATGGATTGAAGAAAAACCCGGAACGAAATCGATGGCTGGAAAGATTCAAATTCATGAGCACTCATCCGCTCCTCGAAGAACGCATCCAACGCCTCCGCGCCTTTTCCCGAAAGGCCCCGGATTCCGATCCATTCAAGACACTGGATCTTCATTCCATCGATTTTCAAGACAAACCATAACAATCTGAAATTTAATGCTTTTTTCGCTTTGACGTTTGGCTTCTTTTTTAGTTTCTTTATTGATAATTATTCTCATTAGCGCTAAACTCCTGCTCACCATGACTGCCGCCATTTCTATTCCTGCATCCCTTCGCAGCCCCTTCGGGAAAAGCATCGCCGTGCATGCTACTCTGGGCACGCTGATTTTGGCCTGCTCTCTATGGAGTTCGATTTTCTCACCACACACCAATCTTGAGGCCCCCATCTCTCTTGAACTTCAGGCACTGAAACCATCTCAAAGAACGGCGATTCGTTCGTCAAAGCAGATGGTTGCTCCAATGAGCAGCGCTCATCCATCCGAACCCACTTCGTCCGCCATTCCGTCCTCGAATTCAACCGTAGCTCAAAATTCCGAAGAAGCAATCGGCAGCACGAAAACGAGCTATCTGTCCGAGCTTCGAAATTACATTGAAAGGCACAAGTCCTATCCCCCTCAGGCACGAACGCTCGGACACGAAGGTCAGGCCGAGATCAAATTTTCCATTCTCTCGGACGGATCCCTCTCTTCGGTTGAGCTCCTGAGATCCTCAGGTTCAAGCATCCTGGACCAAGCTGCGCTCTCTCTTCTGCAAAGAGTTCAAAAACTCTCTCCAATCCCCTCTGAATTGAGAATGACCAGGCTTGATCTGGTTCTCCCGATCCAATACTCGCTCAACTAAAAGCTTCTCTTCATGCGGCGAAACACAAGAAACGCAAGGATAGCGCCTGTCATTTGCGCAAGAAAGAACGCAGGCAGGGATTTCGGAGCGATTCCACAAAAAGTATCCGTAAATGCCCGCGCCAGTGTGACCGCAGGGTTCGCGAATGCTGTAGAAGAAGTGAACCAGTATGCCGACATCACAAAACAGGAAACAAGCACTGGAACTGACTCATCCTTTCGGGAGGAACCGGAAAGGATTACGAACATCAAACCAAAGGTTGCAAAAAATTCCGAAAGTCCAAGATTAAGGCCGTTTCTTTCATGAGTGGAAACCTGGAGCACGTCCAACCCGAACATGCAATGAACCGCAAGAACTCCAAGAATGGCTCCTGGGATTTGGGCAAGAATGTACTCGAAAAACTCGACTGTAGAGATCTCTCCGGCAAGTTTTTTTAAAAGACTTACGCAAGGATTGAAGTGGGCACCCGAGACCGGGGCCAGGGTGCGAATCACAACAAAAAGTCCAAATCCCGTCGCGAGCGAACTGCAAAGCAAGGCAAGGGCCTCATTTCCGGAGGCAAGCCTCTCTGCCATCACTCCTGAGCCGACAATCATCATCAGGAGAAAGAACGAACCGAAAAACTCCGCGAGGTATTTTGACTTCATGTTTTTTCCCCAAGAAGGGCGGGAAGTCCAAGCACGCCTTTTCGAATCTCATCGCGGACGCGACGATAGACCTCAAGAATGTCCTCTTCATCCGTCCAGCCCCTGGTAATGGTTGGAGGATCCTGAAAACCCATGTGAAGCACTTTTGCCCCGGGGAGCACCGGACAGGTTTCCTTTGCGGAATCACAAACGGTGATCACCCGATCAAATCGTTGAGTTGAGAGCTCATCCAGGGTTTTGGAGTGGTGAGCGGACAAATCAATCCCCACCTCACTCATGACCCGCACCGCAAACGGGTTCATTCCATGTTTCTCCATTCCTGCAGAGAACGACTCATACTGATCGGATAACAGGGCCTTCGCAAAGCCTTCCGCCATTTGGGAGCGACAAGAGTTTCCGGTGCATAAAAAAAGGATCTTCGGTTTCATGATTCCGGTTTAGATCAAACGGGGTGATTCCGTCAATCGAGCCAAATGGCTGCTCAGAAACATCCAATACAATCTGCTTCGTTTCAATTCCATGTCTTGACGTTGCCTGGAGTGTGTCAGTAGGGACACTCTGTGTTTACCGACACTTCGTTGATAAGCTTTGTTTACGGGGGCCCAACCATGAAAATCAGAAACATGATCGTTAGAAACATGATCTTTTTCGCCATGTTCTTTTCGGTTTTTGCCTCTTCAAACGGGCGCGCGCAAAGTGAAGCCCAGAAAAGCGGGGTTCAGGTGGTGGCAACAGCCACGGCAAACTCGATCACCCTGAACTGGAATTCACTTGCCGGTCAGACCCAGGCCATCATTTCAAGAAAACCGAAGGGCGGAACCTCCTGGACCGTTCTTGCCACCGTGACTGGCACGGGTACGAGTTATACGGATTCCACCACCGCAAGCGGCGTCTACTATGAGTACAAGGTCGAACGCTCCTACAGCGGCGGCTCGGGATTCGGCTACATCGCCGCGGGACATCAGATTCCTCCGGTGGATTATCGGGGACGGATCATCCTGGTTGTGGATAACTATTTCAGCACACTTTCACAGGCCGAGCTTGCCCAACTTCAGGATGATCTCGTTCTCGATGGTTGGAGTGTCACACGCCAAGATGTCGATCGTTGGGCATCCTCGCCCAGTGTCAAAACCGCAATCCAGAACGCCTACAATGCCGATCCAACCAATACGAAAGCCGTGTATCTTGTGGGTCATGTTCCAGTCCCTTACTCCGGTCTTGTGAATCCGGATGGGCATGGTGATCACTTGGGCGCCTGGCCTACAGACGGATATTTTGGTGAACTGGTGGGGACCAATTGGACTGATTCTTCAGTGAACAATACATCAGCACAGGACACTCGAAACCGTAATATCCCGGGTGATGGAAAGTTTGATCAGAACGACTTCTCCAGCCCACTTGAACTTCAGGTGGGAAGAATCGATATGTTCCGAATGACCGTTTGGGGCGGGGCATTTTCAGGCTGGCTTTACAATCGAACCGAGGCGCAGGCCTTGAATAGTTATCTGACCCGCGCGCACAATTTCAAAATCAAACAGTGGACCCCTCAATTTCGCGGCGCGATTTTCAACAATTTCTGGGATGGCCCCGGCGCGATTGGAAGTAGCGCCTATCGAAACATTCCGGGAATGGTCGGACTTTCGAACTTTACCGATTTTGGCACGGAAAATTCCAGTCAGCCATTTTCCTCGCAAATCAATAACCAAAGCTATCTGTGGTCCTATTCGGCAGGTGGCGGGGCCTGGAATCAAGCTGACAACGTTGGAAACACCGATCGCTATGCCGGAAGCGAGGGCCCCTTCACCTTTGGTGGCGCTTTTAACATCGTGTTTGGTTCTTATTTTGGCGACTGGGACATCACAAACAACTTCATGCTGGCTCCTCTTGCCGCAGGAAATTCGAGCATGGGAGGTCTTACCGTGGTTTGGTCGGGAGTTCCGAACTGGTTTTTTCATCACATGAATTTGGGTGACAACATCGGCTACAGCGCCATCACTTCCATGAACAACCAAAATCACTACCTGCCCCAAAACTCGGGCTGGCAGGGCCCCTATCACAGTCGCAGCCATATGGCGCTTCATGGCGATCCGTCTCTTCGAATGATCATGGTGGCTCCGCCCTCGAATCTTCAGGCAACCAATTCCGGCGGTAACACCTCGTTTTCGTGGAGTGCGTCTTCCGAATCCGGACTTGCCGGATACCATCTTTATGAAATCGCATCGACTGGCGTGATCACCCGGATCACCCCGAATCCCGTTCCGGGCCCCACCCATGCTTCCAGCGTTCCGTATGCAGCGGGAAAAACCTACATGGTGCGCGCGGTGAAACTTCACACCAGCACCACCGGCTCATTCTTCAATCTTTCGCTTGGTTCAAAAGTGACCACGATTCCCATGTCATCCAATCTGGTGCGGCTCTCTGCAAACGCCCGTCTGGGAGGTGCGTTTGTCACCGGGAAGCAAAACCTGATGCGCGACTCGCTTCGAAGTGCGGGTCTTATCCCCCTCAGCCAGCCCTACACATCCCTGGGATACACGCACACCGCAAACACTCGGAATGAAACCATTGCAGCCGCTGTACTCGCCGTCACCGGTTCGAACGCAATTGTGGATTGGGTGATTGTGGAACTTAGGAATTCGACAACAAATGCGATCGTTGCCAGCCGGTCCGCGTTGATTCAACGGGACGGGGACATTGTCGACATGGATGGCGTTTCAGCACTTGAGTTTGATGTTGCAAGCGGCTCCTACAAGGTGGCGCTCAAGCATCGCAATCATCTCGGGATCATGACCAATTCAGCCTATTCCCTGAGCCCCACCGCCTTGAGCATTGATCTGAAGAGTGTCGCGCTCTACGGATCTCAGGCGCGGGATTCAAATCTCGGCCTCTGGGCCGGAGATGTCACCCGCAATGGAATTGTGAGCTATACCGGAGCGGGAAATGATCGGGATCCCATCCTCACACGAGTGGGATCCAGCACTCCAAACAACACCGTTCAGGGCTATCACCTCGAGGATACCAATCTCGACGGGATCGTGAAGTACACCGGAAGCGGAAATGATCGCGATCTGATCCTCCTCACCGTGGGAAGCACCACTCCGAACTCAACCCGCGTTCAGCAATTGCCCTGAGACACCCTCCCCGATCAATTCAAATAGAGATCCGGACTGAGGCCAAAGTTCTTCAGCAAATAGAATCGGCACAACCCTGGCGCCTTCGGATCATAGGTGACTTTTCTTGTGATCTTTTCTTTCAACGGCTCATCGGAGTTGGAGTACCGGAGTCTCATGCGGATCTCATCCTGTCGCAACTCAAAATTCGCCTGATTGAGACGATTCAACTCCGAAGGATGACGATCAACAAGCTTTTGAAGAGGCACATCGTGAATGTTTCCGGTAAGCGATAGTACCATATTGAACTCATGGACCCGGTTCATGGGGTCCAGGTACCGAAGAGGAACCGGAACCAGCTTTCGTTGATCGAGCACCCGGACCCCGGCTACCCCGTCATCGACAGCCATTCCGAATAGAACCGCAGAAAACCGGAATGGATCATCCCCAAGCGGACCCACCTCAAGATCAAACACCCTGAAATCTGAAAGCCGATTGAGGCGGCTCACTTCGAGCGCAAAATCGTCCCTGATCCTGACCCTCAGAGCCTGCCCTGATTCAAGGAGCACCAAAATCCCCTCACCCGTGTCAGACGGGAGTACCTTCAGGATTTTCTCACCAAATACCAGTTCATTGAGAGGCACCTTGTTCAATTCAGCGTGGTCATGAAAAATCCGAATCCCCTTGGTCAGGGTTTCCTGAATCCAAAATACGTTCCGGCTCAAGTCTGAAACCGCACCCGTCAGGTCCTGAAGAATTCCCGGGGCCCGAAGTTCCATCACCGGCCTCCGCTCAAAACCATTGAAAAATGCCACCTTGTAGGTCCGGGTTTTCCCGTCCCAAAGCGATTGAAGATTCGCAGGACCAAGGTATTCGCCACTCACCGGATTGTATTCAAAAACATTGTGATAAGTCTCATTCAGGCTTGCAGGATACAGGGTCAGGCCACCCGGAGTGGCATGGATTTGTGTGAGTTGAATCGGGACCAACTCATAACCGCCAAAGCGGGATTTCGAGACCTTGAAAAACCTGCCATCACGGTTCTCGACAAAAACACCGCGACTTCCAGGATCCACTCGCTGCGCAGAAATCGCAACTCCTGTGGTTCCAAAGGCCACGCACGCAACGATCCAAGCGATCCATCCCTTCATCCGCAAACTCTCCCGAGGCGGAGAATAGGATTTCAAAAGATCAGAATCAACAAAAGAAAACGGGGCCCCCGATTTTTCAGGAGCCCCGTTTGAAATTGAGCATGGTTTTAAATGAACTCTATTTATCCATCAGTTTGAACTCTGCGGGAACCACCACATCGTTCTTCTCAAGATATTTTCTTAAGCCCGTAAGGGTGTTGCGTGGCCATTTCTTTTGCTTCAGGCGTGCAAGCCATTTTGGAATGGCACCCATCGGATCCACCATGATCTCCACCGTCATGAAGGTGGTTTTGCCCTTCTCGGTTTCGTGGAGGTAATACCGGCTCTCGAGCATCTTCCCACGCACGATTCCGGATTTCGGAGGATTCTCAGGATCTTCAACAGATTTCATGGTGATGATCATGGTCCGGGTGGCCTTATCGAGGTCAACCTTTGCAGAATAAACGAAATCACGATTCTGGAACGGCCAAGGTACCGCCGTGTGATTGTATTCCACCCGGTCAAAAAGGGAATTCATTCGGATCCTCTTCGCTTCCACCACCTCATCCATCCATTTTTTGCGGCTCTCCATGTCGGCAAGGAGGGTTGCGATTTTTTCCATGGGGATATTCATGAGAATCTCACCGCGGAATCCAACGGCCCCGTCTTCCGCATCCCGGCGGAAGGTTTTCACACCATCCGCATCCGCGATGAATTCCCAGTTGGAATAACGCGAATCGGCTGCCGGCTTCGGATCCTCGGAAGCAAGAGCGAGATTTGCGCTCAGAACGAGCGCGACAGGTAACCATCCAAGAAACGGACTAAAGTTTGTTTTCATGCCTCCATCCTAATGAATGTTTTCAAAACCGAAAACAAAAAAGAGGGAGTGAAATCCTGAGGATTCCACTCCCTTTCCCATGATAAGGAGACGATTCGGCTTAGCCGAGGAGCTTCAGTGCGCCTTGTGCGTTGCTATTCGCCTGACTGAGAACAGCGGTTCCAGCTTGAGCCAGGATGTTGGTGCGGGTGAGCTCGGAGCTCTCGCTTGCCACATCCACATCATAGATCCGGCTCTTTGCTGCGGAAAGGTTTTCTTCATAGATGCCAAGGTTCGTGACCGAGGAGCCAAGACGATTTTGAAGGGCGCCAACTTCGGCGCGATTCTCAGACAAGCGAGTGATTGCGCTGTCAATCTTTGCGAGGTTCGTCTGCGCGTCTTCCTTGGACGCTGTGTTCACATCGGCAACTCCCAAGGCGGCCGTGCTGATGTTCAATTTCTGGGTATCAAAGTGAAACCGGTCAAGCTCCGGTGAATTGTGAAGTCCAACCTGGATCTCAAGATTCTTGCCTTCACCCGAAAGGAGCTTGTGCCCGTTGAATTCAGTGGTCTGGGAAATCCGGTCGATTTCCGAGCGAAGCTGAAGCATTTCCTTGTTGATAAAGCCGCGTTCCTTGTCACCGATGGTGTCGGATGCCGCCTGAATCGACAGTTCACGGAAACGAGTCAAAATGGAGCCCACTTCATTCATGCCGCCTTCCGCGACCTGCACCATGGAAATCCCGTCGTTCGCGTTGCGATTTGCCTGTCTCAAGGAACGAATGTCTGCAGTCATTTTGGAAGAAATTGAGAGCCCCGCAGAGTCATCCGCCGCGCGCGCGATCCGGGTACCGGATGCGATCTTCTCAAGGCTGTGACTTTGGCTCAGGTTGGAAATGCCAAGGTTACGCTGTGCAACCATCGACTGTACGTTTGTATTGATTCTTAATCCCATATGCTTCTCCTTATCAGTGCCCTCGGGGTAAGCTTCCCGCGAGCGTTCTTAGGGCACCTTCCTCGGCCTCCCTTGTCCGACTGATTTAATCAGTCAAACCGCTTACACTGGATCATATCGGTCAAGATTAAAAGAGCTTGAGTAAAATGTTATACTTTTTTGTTGTAATTCACCAACCACTACGAATTCACCCTTATCAAATATAGACAGCAAACAATTGCAGTTCCTTCACAAAACCCCCGCCCCTTATGGCAGTGTCAATTTCATGACAAACTTTCTCATCGTTGGCGCTGGAATCACCGGCATTGTCCTGGGCCGCGAATTCGCAAGAATCAAAAAGAGTATGGCTTTATCAATTTGGGAAAAATCCAAGGGCTTGGGGGGGCGACTTGCCACCAGGCGCGGTGAAACCACCCGATTTGACCACGGGATTCCGGAGATCACGGATGATCAAATGCAACTTTTCGGACTCAAGGCGCGGGACTTTCAACCCGAGGGCGTGACCGCGATTGCAAAACTTCTCGCAAAAGACCTCCCGATTGAAAAAAATGAGCGCGCAGTGGAACTTTCCAGAACCAACTCTGAGTGGCTTGTGAAGAGTGAGAGTGGAAAAACACTTCAAGCGAAGACCGTCATCATCACAGCGCCATTGCCGCAGGCTTTGGATCTCCTCCGGCAAAACCGGATTGCATTCGAAGAAAACCTCTCCTCGTTTGCGTATGAAATGGCGATCGTTGCTCTCTTGGAGGGAACCGGAATCGATCAAACCCCGGCACTCACCAGGTTCAAAGACGAAGAATTCCTCACACTTTCAAATGAACGCAAAAAAGGAATTTCCCCCTCTCCGGCATGGACGCTGACCTTCTCCCCTGAATTCAGCAAAAAGTATTTTGATCTACCGGATGATTCCCTCCAAAATCAGGTTCTCAGCACTCTCAAGAAAAAGTGGCCCGATTTTCATGGCTCGTTGGAAATAAAAAAATGGCGCTATTCGAAACCTGTGGGTTCCATTTCCAAATTTTTTGAAAAGGTGGCCTCAGTGCCCGATCTCTATCTTGCGGGAGACGCGTTCTCGCCTGACCCTTCGGTTTGTGGGCTGGATCGATCCATCCAGTCTGCCCTGGAACTCTTTAAGGAGCTCCAAAACAAATCGTGGGACTTCGGTACTCCACCTCACGCCCTTTGAATTTCCTTTTGTAAAAATCCACTCCTCGATAGGGTTCGGCCTCTTTTGATGCCTCGTGGGGAGCAAGAACTCCATTCAGGTCATAGTGACGCACTCCAGACCGGATGCAGGCCATCATGGCCTCCCATTGGGCGCAAACGTTGAGACTGATCTTCGGGCAGGAGGAGGTTCTGATTTCATGGGCAAAAAAATACAATGCAACACCGCCGAACCACACAAGCAGGAGAGATGCCTGGCTTCCACTCTCCTCGTGAAATGCGGAAATCAATTTTGATTTCAACGCCCAATCCCGGTTTCCAAAGAGCAATCCCCGGATCCACTCCTCTTCGGGAAGGGGCAGTCCCCGTTCTCGATAAAATTCCCGGGTGAATCCCCAGAAGTCGGAAATTCCATCCGATGTTTCGCGAGACACCACTCTCACCCCGCTTCGCAAAGATCTTGAAATCTCATTCCGGATTCTGGCCGGCAACGCCCGCAATTGGGCATCCTCTGTTTCCTGAAGATCCAGAATCATCGACCTTGCCTCATCTACCTGATCAAGAGGAAAGGCCAGATGTTCCCTGAGAAAAACAAACTCTTTTTCCTGAAGCCTCGGACGAATGCGTATGGAACGCAAACCGGAATTACTTTTGTGAAGGGCATATACAACCATGCTGACTTGCTCATTCAACTCCCTCGCACTGTGAATCCGCGACCAATCCAGCACGGGACCATTCACACATTCCGCAAGGGTTCCGGAAACCGTGAATAAGGAGGCCACTCTTCTTTCGGGAGAAAAAACAACGAAAGGAACCTGGACTTCATCCCGAAGTGCGTATCCCCACTCGAGAGTCTGGCTAAGGGGAAACCCTGGCACATAAAGATCCCGATACAGAATTTTTTCCGCATCACTCAGGGCGAACAGCGGTTTTGCGACCCATGATCCGTTCATGGAAAAAGAGTAGCCTCTTTTGGCCCAAATTGAACCGCAAAATTGACGTTGGAAATTCCGAACCCCTGCCGTAAAGTCTCACCCGAAACGGAGGAACCTCTGCGTGGCATTTCAATGGATCGGTAAATCCGAGGATGGAGAAACCATTACGCTTCGAAAACTGAAGGAAAGCGATTTCCGCTTTCCCCGATATCCCACGCCGGAATGGGAAGCCCAGAACGCGGACCTGATCCGGACAGGCGTCATCCTGGATGTCGAAACCTCGGGTCTTCGTATTGATCAATCAAAGATCATCGAGATCGGCATCCGTTCCTTCCAGTTCAACCGGGAAACAGGCGAAGTGCTTTCCCTGATCGATTCCTATTCTTCCTTTCAGGATCCAGGGGAGCCATTGAGCGCCGAGGTGAAGGCAATCACCGGCATCACGGATGAAATGATCAAGGACCACAAAATCGATTGGTCCCGCGTAGACTCGATTCTGGATTCGGCCCAGATCATTGTGGCCCACAACGCCGCGTTTGACCGCCCCTTTGTGGACTCCCTTTCCGGGGTGTCCCGACAAAAAATCTGGGGCTGTTCGTTCAAACAAATTGATTGGTCGAAAAAAGGCTTCCCCTCGCAAAAACTCGACCTTCTCAGCATTTTTCACGGATTCTTCACAGATGCTCATCGCGCCCTGAACGATGTCGATGCCCTTTTGCATTTGCTCAGCCACACTGACTCGACCCGTGGCTCTCCCTACTTGCTGGAATTGCTGACCGAAGCACGGAGAACCACCTACCAGCTTATGGCCCTATCCGCTCCATTCGAATCCAAGGATTTGCTCAAATCCCGCGGTTACCGGTGGGATAATCCGGGAAAAACCTGGTGGAAAGAGATCCCTCAGACAGAACTTTCCCTCGAAACCGAATGGCTCGAAGAATATGTGTATTCGGGCGCCTTTCGAGGAAAGGTCATTGAGATCCCCCCGACCGAGCACTTCAAGGGAAAAACGGCACCATGAACGGTGACCCTCGCTTTTCTTCAATCTCAATGGATGCCCACATCGAGTATCTCTTGAGCTTTCTTCAAGATGAATTCCGGGACCTTTCGGATCTCCGCATCCATCCCGTTGCACCCTCTGGCACTCGCAAAAGCCCCGACCTGCCGCAAGATTATGACCCGCAAGAAGGCCAAGTCCACCGCAATCGCGGCGTTCGGGTGCGGATTTCAAGTCGAGAATACTTTTTCCCTGTGGAATGGGTGGTCAACGGAGAGCACTCGAAGGTTTCCGCTTTAGCCCGGGAAGTTCGGGAATTCCACGATTCCAAGGAAAGATAGGCAGAGTTGATGCGAAACCAAAAATCCAACTTTCAATTTTTTTTGGGATGGGGTTTTCTTTTCCCATTGTTGTCTATGGTCCTCCCGGTTTTCCATGAAACAAATGTTCATGCGGAAGCCTTGTTTGGTTTTTCCGATTATCCGGCAAAAGAACGCCTGGATGAGTGCAAAGATCCTGATTTCACATCATATTCGAGAGCCAGAAATGCGGAAGAAATGATCCGAAAGAATAATCCGAACCTCAAAAAGCCGAATTTTGGCGGACAATTCCTTCTCCTTCAAGTCCCCTACATGATGGGTACGGACTGGCTCATCATGGACTGCAAAAGCGGTCGCTTTTTGAAGGAGAGCCTTTCGGGCGATGCAGAATTCCACCCAGACAGTTTTCTGGTCCGACTGCGCGAAAAATCCTCTGCAGAGTGGAGACTTTGGACCGGAACAACCTTCGTAAAGCTCGAGAATCTGAAAGAAAACTCCTCCAGCATCGAGGGAAACTCCCTGTCCTCAAGATATGGACGGATTTTCAGGGACCACCCCGCTCTTCCCTCCAAAACCATATGCGCTCCCCTGAAGTTCTCCTCCTACTTCCGAGCGCAGAATGCAGAGAGCCACATCAAAAGCCAAAAGCTCGATCTGGCCTCGCCCAACTTCGCGGGGTCATTTCTGCTCATTCGCGTCGAGCTTTTGTTTCAAACCATTTTCCTCATCGCGAACTGCCATACGGGTATCTTTTACCCTGAATTCCTGCAGGGTGAGGTGACCTTTGAACCAACAAGCCGGATTGCGGTTCTTACCAAATCCGGAAAGTCACCCGAAGTCTTTCTTTGGCAGGAGCCCGTATGGATCAAACGCCCCGACTCCACGCTGGCCGAATCACCATTGGTCTTCAATGAAGTGACCCGGGATGAAGCCCGCGCAATCATCCGCCTGATTCCGAATCCACAAAACCGTTCAAGGGTGGAGTTTGAGGACCTGAGGTGCAGAAACTCCGTGCCGACTGAATGCAGTTTTCTGCCCCCGGATGCAAAAAATTCCGAAAAAAGGATCCCCTTTCTTGCTCCTCCCGGGCCGGAGGTAATGGAAACCCTG
>JAGWXK010000161.1 GCA_018969905.1 Bdellovibrionales bacterium | reverse complement strand
ATTTGAAGGGTTTTTTGAATGAATCCCTGCCCTCGCTTTCAGAACCGATCGGATGGAATTTCGAGATGAGTTTTGAGTGTGCGCCGTCATCTCTTCCTTCCGGTCTGAGTGGTCGCATGCTGTACGTTGAGGCCGGTGCGCCGGTTCTCGAGATTTTGAACCGTACGCCAGGGCACTTTCAGCTCCGAACGCCGTTGCCAATCACCGAAGAGGCCTTCAGCCGCTCTTTCCAACGTCGACTTTGCGAAAGGATGATCAAAGTCTGCGAGAAAATCATTCCGGATCTGGAATACAACCTTAGGAGGGTCGTTCCTGACCTTCGCGATCCAGAAAAAACCGAGTCTGTTGATCTTCCGAGGCTCTTTCCATTCGAAGACCTCCATCGCATTCCACCGGGGCGGCTTTTTTATAGCGCAAATCGGAGTCTGGGACATCTTTCCCCGGTCCAGAATCTTTTCATCGTGAGCGATGAATCTAATCCCAGGTTTGGGCTGCGCGGGGCCTTTCAGGCGGCCAGAATGGTGTTTGAGAGTTTGAATAAGCGTGATCAGGTAAACCATTACCTGAGCCCTTCCCATTTAAACGAATTTCATTAAATTCTGATTGCGTTGCTCTGGCGCCCCGTGTATACCCCATTGCCATAGTTTTGGGGTTTCAACCGGGGGGTAGAAATGAATCAGCAGAAATTTTTCGGATTTTTCATTGGTTCTCTTGTTGCATTGATTCTGATTGGAGTGAAAGGGTACGCAGGCACCCCGACCGGTTCTGATTGGGGAGATCTTGGGTACGCGCAGGCGATTGACCCAGAAGTAGAATCCATTCCTTCTACCGAGGAAGAAATGGCACAAAGGGAGTCTTTGGAGCAGGCACCGACCATTGAGACTGTCGAGATCAAGAGTGACCCTGCTCCCCGACGGGATTTCACAAAAATCAGCACAGTGAAGAACACCCATGGTGTCCTGACTGAGGAACAGGTGCCCATTCGATTCTTTGTTTCTCCAGTGGCCGGCCTAGGTTCGGTTTTGGGTACTGATGCGGCGAGTGTTCTCCCTCGGTACGCACTGGGGGGGGCCATTGGTTTTCTGATTTCTGATAATATCCGACTTGAGGGTTCCTACGTTTATCAGGAGCAGGAGTTTTCCAATCTCAGGCTTAACCCTCTTGGCGGAGTCTTTCCTTTTGGGGCTGGACCCCTCCTTACCCTCCGTCAGAACGTATGGAGTGGTGGAGCGAAATTTTTCATCCTTGGACGGGAGTCTAGATTCAGGCCCTACCTTGGTGGAGGTCTTCATTGGACCCGGGGGGCGTTGAATTACACCTCCGCTTACCAGCAAGTTCTGGCCGGTCAACCCCAGTTTGCAAGCGACTTCATCTTGAATCAGTTTGGCGGCTTCGGTGAGCTGGGTACAGAGATAGCGATTACGAAGGCAATCGTGGCTCAAGTCAGCTTCAAGCTTTCCGGAGTCATTACGGGCAGCACCTCAAATGACAGGAATTTGAATTTGGGCATCGATCCCGGGAAAAGCGATGTCGGCAACTCAGTGAGCCGCAGCGCGTCTTATCTTCTGGGGGCCGGACTAGGCATTTACTTCTAGGCCCCTTTTTTCTAAGCTAAAACTCTATGAAACATTTCGAGCTCTCGCTTCGATCGGTGGGTGGTCACTCTCTTGCTTTTCTTCATTTTGATTTAAAGGGGGAGAAGGTCAACAAGTTCAATCGGGAAGTCATTTCTGAGTTTGAAACCTTGATTCCGGAATTGAGGCGGAGGGCTACAGAGTTTGAAGCATTGATTCTTTTTTCACGAAAACCCGGGAATTTCATTGCGGGTGCCGATATCACCCTCTTTCAAGCCGCAAAAAGTGCTGAGGACGCTCAAGCGCTCTCAGAGGCGGGACAGAGTTTGTTGAATGAGTGGGAGGATCTTCCGTTTCCGAGAATCGTTGCGGTCAACGGTGCGTGTCTTGGGGGTGGTTGCGAGTTGTCCCTGGCGAGTTCCGCCATTCTCATGTCCAACGACCCGTCCGCCCGCATTGGCCTGCCGGAGACACTACTTGGAGTCATTCCCGGGATGGGCGGGTGTGTCCGGATGCCGTGGAAAATCGGGCTTGCGCAGGCGCTCGAGTTGATTTTGTCCGGAAAAACCTTGAGTGGAGAGAGGGCTTACAAGTCGGGACTTGCTGATGGTTGTCTGCAAAAAGAAAATTTTGAAGAGAACGCGATTCAGTGGGTTTTGAGGAATCTTGAGCGTTTGAAGCGAGGAGAGCGAATCGCAAAAGAACCAAAACTCGGCGGGATGGGGGGACTTGCCGGATCGCTCCTGGAAAACAACCCGGTGGGTAGGGCTGTGGTGTTC
>JAGWXK010000076.1 GCA_018969905.1 Bdellovibrionales bacterium | reverse complement strand
CCCTGTCTTTTCAGCTACTTATACGTTCAGTTGCACTACGAACTTTTTTTCGGGATTTCATAAAACCTTGAACATAATTTACGTTCGATTTTTGCTTGTTTCGAAAGTTTTGAAAAATCCAAAATCAACCCAGCGCTTTTTGCTGCCGAATGTAAAAACCTCGAGAATCCATCTAAGTTTCGCGTGAGCGCCTCTGCCATAATTTCTTCTTTTAGGTAAGTGCCCGCATAGGTTGCAAGATGCTTTGTGATGAATGCTTCATTCGCGTGTAAATAGGGTTCGGGTAATGTTCCGAATTTAAGCGATTTTTTCACATTGAGTTTGTAATCAAGTTCGGCAGCGGAAAGCCCACCCATTTGGTACGCGAATATTCTACCTGGAAGCAAGTTAGCTTGACCGCGTTTTAATTTTCTAGCGCTCGATCCTGTTAAATAAAATTTAGGTGCCCGTTTTTTTTGCGTGTCCAGAATGACTTGAATGGTATTGAGAAGACTTGGGTGTCTTTGAATTTCATCGATGAAAACTGTTCTTGGCTTCTGTGCTTCAAGAACTTCATTCAGTTGGGCTGGATTGCTTTGAAAATCCAAGAAGGTGCTTTCGTCGTTTAGATTGATGGTCAATTCTGGCGATAAACTTTCGATTAAGGTCGATTTCCCTGTTTGCCGCGGTCCCAAAATAAGGACGCTTTTTGGGCTCTTTTTAGTAAAAACGACCTTAGTAATCTGGGTATCATCTATCCAATATACGCTGCAATATGGACATTCACAACCCAAAATTTTTTCCAAGCTTTAGGGGTAAATTTTTTGTTCGTTAAAAAAAGCAAAAATTGGTTACCCTACCCGGCTTGCAAAAAATCCCGTGTTCACCGGTGTGTAGGCGCTATTGTGTTTAATCAGAAGTCAAATGAGGCTTGCAATATGGCTCGGCACCGGTATGGCGAAAAATCACGTGAAGAATCCCACACGTGTTCCGTTTAAACTTTATCTTTTGAGTCGGACGAATCACGGGAGGTGTGAAAATCGGTTTAATTACATACTGGAATCTCGACCCGCAGCTCATTCAAGGGGCAGAAAGCGGTCAATCGGATGAATGATTGAAAGCTTGTTTTTAGTGGTGGATGTTTTCAGGGTTCCCACCATCTGGGTGATCTTCGGAGCGCCGATTTTCTCGCCAAAATAGAACAGGGATTTTGAAGGTGCCGGATCGCTCCATTTTGCTTCGATCAGTTCAACTGCTGTGCGATCTCGAACGAAAGCGAAATCCACCTCGTCTCAGATGACATCCGCCTTAAGAAATCAAAAATAGCAGCATATCGACATTTTTCTACCGTACTGAAAAATTGGCTAGACTGTTTTTTAGTAGGGTAAATAATCGGAAACTTGGAACAGGCCTTACCGGAAGCCAAATTTCTGAGTCTTTCTATGGGAAAAGCAGTGAAGTCCTGGCTTCGGCTTTATGCAAATCAGGTAAGATTTCAAAAATCCGCATAGGTCAAAAAGTACACATCTTGCAGGCGGCGGCGGCGGCGGCTATTCTTTTGGTTGAACCTACTGGGTTAGGGAAAGGAAATGCTTAATGAGTGTCATGATGAAGTTGATGAAGAAGGTTTTGATGGTTTTACTTATGGTCGCTCAGATGGGGCTGCCGTCACAGGCTTTCGCTGACTCAAAGGACATCATTCCGAGTGAAAAAAAATTTCCTGGGCGATACATCGGTACTCCGATCATTAAGAAAAACGGAGTAGACTACATTCAGTTTCAAGACTGCAGTGTGGCCAGGGATGCGAAAAATCCTCACGCAATGTGTAGGGCGATTGTCGAAGTCCCAAGTGATGTTCTAAAGAAATACATCAAATGCACTCGAGGTGATCTCGAGTTCGACAAAAATTTGTCTATGGGGATAGTTGCTGTGAGTGCGGTTGCGACGAATAGTGGCGTGCCTTTGGCGATGCTTTTTGGTGGACTCGCAGGCGGTACTGCAAGTTATATTCTCGGTGAAGTTTCAGATGAATTAGATGGTTTGAATGTGGCCATGAAGGAGGAGCAACTGGTTAAAAATATTGATTATGAAGCCAATGTGTCAGCGGATAAGTTGGTGGAGAGAATTGAAGATCTATATGGTGAGATTACTCAGTCAAGCTGTTTTGAAAATAGTGAGCGCACTAAATTGAGGTCGCGAATCATCCTTTACGGAAATCTTGGCCCAAAGAAAAAAGTAACCCTAAAGGGGCAAAAGTTTTATTCGCTGACCGGAGTTAAGGAACAAGCGCCTAAGGCATCAGCGCGTCCGAGTACCGGTATATCCTCTCAAACCTCTCAAATGCGTTGAGAGCGCTCTGTCTCCACCAAAGAACTCTAGGTTGCTCTCACTCCCAAATCTGATCTTCGCCCCGGATCCACGCCTTTACGTTCTCGGTGGTGACCGACTTCGGGCGCTCGATCGGGAATCCAAGAGCACGACACCAGCAGAGCGATGCCAGCACGCCAAGCGCTCGGCTCACGCCGAAAAGAACGGTGTAGTATTCGTAGTTCTCCATGCCGTAGGCCGAAAGAAGGGCGCCTGAGTGCGCATCCACGTTTGGCCACGGGTTTTTGATTTTTCCGAGCGATTGCAGAATCGGAGGAACGGTGTCGAAAATCTTCCAAACCGTGTTCACCATCTTGTCGTTCGGCACATGCGCTTTTGCAAACACCTGTTGCGCGGTAAATCTCGGGTCAGTTTTGCGTAGAACCGCATGGCCATAGCCCGGAACGACCTTTCCTTCGGATAGGGTCTTTTGAACGTAAGCTGCGATCTGTTCGCCGGTTGGGCTATCGGTGCCAATTGTCTTGTTCATTTCGGCAATCCACTTGATCACTTCTTGATTGGCAAGACCATGAAGCGGGCCCGCAAGTCCGTTCATGCCGGCCGCATACGAGAGGTAGGCGTCTGATAGTGCCGAACCCACCAGGTGCGTGGTGTGCGCGGAGACGTTTCCGCCCTCATGATCCGCATGGATCGTAAGGTACAAACGCATAAGATCCTTGAAGCTCTCTTGATCAAATGAAAGCAGATGCGCGAAGTTTCCTGCCCAATCCAAGGAAGGATCCACAGACACATCTTTTCCTCCGCGGTATTTGCGGCGGTACACATAGGCCGCAATGATCGGAATCTTTGCGATCAGATTCATGGAGTCCTCATAGGTGTGGCTCCAATAATCCTTTTTATTTACGCCTTCTGCGTATTTCTTCGCGAAAATGGACTCGGTTTGAGCGGCCATCACACCGACCACAAATTGGGTCATGGGGTGAGTGTTGAGCGGGAGCGCATCAATGGCCTTGAAAACATGTTCTGGCAATCCCTTTGCGCGGGATGCCCAATCCTTTGAAAGCGCGTCGACATCGGCTTCGGTCGGGATTTCGCCGGTCATCATGAGGTAGAAAAGTCCCTCGGGAAGGGGCTCTGTGCCCCCTTTTGCTTTTGGAAGTTTTTGCTGAAGTTCCGGAATCGTGTATCCGCGGAAACGGATTCCTTCTTGTGCGTCGAGAAGCGAGGTCTCGTAGACCATGCCGGTGATTCCGCGCATCCCTTGGTAGATTTGGGCGAGCTGAACCTCTCCGATTTTCTTGGTGCCGTGATCCTTGATGAGATCCTTGATTTCAGCCGCAGCCTGATCCGCTTTCGCCTTAAAAAGAGTCTTCAGTTTTTCCATATCAGATTTAAGCTATGCCAAATCAGGCATTTAGACATCCGAAAAATGGCCCGACCGCATTATTTCATGATGCCAAACGGGTAACGGAATCCATCGAAATCAGCGGCTTTCGAGCTCCCGCCTTCCTTGGGGTTGAGCGGAAAACGAAACCGTAGCCCGTATTCAGTTATGGGAGAGGGGCTGCCAGAGGTGCCATATTCAAGCGATACCGCGGCGACAATCTGAAATTCAGGGATCACCTTCCAGATTGCGCCCCCTTCGAAAAAGTAGGATGAATTACTCGGATAAGGGTGAAGCCCAAGAAGTCCTTCCCCTTTTTTGCTGATGAAACTGATCGGGGAGTAGCCAGCGCCTCCATAGAAGCGCCAGATCTCAACCCGAGCTGCGAGATTTGCAGAGCCTAGGGTAAGTGTGCTGCCGGCGGTGGAGTCGGTGCTCGTGAAGCGGGTTTGAAGCCCAAGGTCGATGTGGGCGAAATTCTGCTCCCGGGTGATCGGATAGTAAGCGCTTAAGCTCCCGGAGAACCCGGAATTCGAAGAAACGCTGGTACCAAAGAATGTGTCGGCCTTTGAAAAAGTGCCGAGTCCGGTTCCAGCCTCGAAATAGAGTGTTGAATGGGCCCGACTCACAAAAAAAAGAGGGAAAGAAAAAAGCAAGAGTTGCAGGGCACGATCCATCACTGAATTTTATCTTTTCCCCCTCGATTCCGCATCGGGCAAATAATGCCTAAACAGGAAGGGCACGAAGGTTGCTTAAGTCCATGTCGATGAAATTCGAGAGCAGGAAAGAAGCGGGTGCAATTCTGGCAAAAAGGATCAAAAAGGAAGATTGGAGCAATCCCTTGATCCTGGCCCTGCCCCGCGGCGGAGTCCCGGTGGCATCGCATCTTGCCCGGAAGTTCGACGTACCCCTGAATTTGCTTATTGTTCGAAAGCTTGGGGCCCCTTTTCAACCCGAGTTTGCGCTCGGCGCGCTGGTGGAGGATGGAACCGTATGGATCAATGACCCTGAAGCACTTGCGTCTTCGGTGTCGGAAGAGGAGTTTGAAAAAATCAAGGAGCGGGAGCGGGGACGGATTCTTGAGCAAAAGAAAAAGTTTCGAAACGGAAAAGAGCTTCCTGATCTTCGGGGGCTTCAGGTGATCCTTGTTGATGATGGAATTGCGACCGGAGCCACGGTATTTGCGGCAGTCGAGTCATTGAAAAAACAGGGGGTCGCAAAAATCGGCGTTGCCGTTCCGGTTTGTGCCTCATCGACCGCCAAAGAGATTCGAGCACTCGGAGTGGAGCTTGTTTCGGTGATTGAGCCGGATCGCTTGATGTCGGTCGGAATGTGGTATCGGGATTTTTCGCAAGTCGAGGATGAAGACGTGATCGCCCAGCTCCACGGAAATCCCAACATGCGGAGAAGACGACTTGCGGAACAAATCGCCGATCGACTGTTGCCCCTATCGACTAAGGAGGATCTCGCACCTCTTATTGCGCACCTAAGGAAGCGACCGATCGTCATGCTCGGAGAGGCGACGCATGGAACCTCCGAGTTTTATACGCTTCGGAGTCGGATTTCTCAATTTCTCATCAAAAACGAGAATTACTCCTTTGTGGCAGTGGAGGGAGACTGGCCGGATTCCCAAAAGCTGAATCGACTGCTCCGGGCGGATTCAGGAAGGAAATCCGCAAGCCAGGTGATGCGAACCTTCAAGCGCTGGCCCACCTGGATGTGGTCCAATCGTGAAGTCGCGCACTTCATCGAGTCAATCAAGGGCATGAATGTTTCGTTTTACGGACTCGATGTGTATTCGCTGTTTGAATCGCTCGAAAGTGTGATCGCGTACACCATGCGTGTGAATCCTTTTTTGGGAAACATGTTGAAGCAACGATATTCATGCTTTGAGCCGTTTGAGCGGGATGAGTACGCCTATGCGCGATCGCTCCAAAGATTTCCAGAGGGGTGTGCGGCAGAGGTGATCTCGAATCTCGACGCACTATTGAAGTCGCGGCTTGAGTCCGAGGAGAAAATCGACGAGCGATTCAGTGCCGAGCAAAATGCACGCATCGTAGTGAATGCCGAGAATTACTATCGCGCACTTCTTTCGAGCGACGAGCGGTCCTGGAATGTGCGGGATGGACACATGATGGAGACGCTGGATCTCCTATTGGAACTCAGTGTGAAGTTGAATCGAAAACCCAAGGGAATCGTCTGGGCCCACAATACCCACATCGGTGATTACCGGGCCACGCCCATGGCCAAAGAGGGCTATGTCAATCTCGGAGGCCTTGCAAGGCAAACATTTGGTCCGGAGAAAGTTGCACTCGTTGGTTTTGGGACTCATAGTGGAAGGCTGGTCGCGTCCAATGCATGGGGCGGACGAGAGCAAGTCTTGATGCTTCCTCCGGGGCGAGAAGGCACATGGGAGTGGCATTTTCATGAGGCGCTTGAGCTTAAAAAATGGAAGCAGGGATATGTTCTTTTTGAGGAGACTGATCGGGAGGGACCATTCGCAGAGGTCTTGGGGCATCGCGCGGTGGGGGTGGTTTATCATCCCGGATCGGAGGGGCGTGGAAACCTGGTTCCGACCTCCCTTTGCAACCGTTATGATGCCTTTGTTTTTATTGATGAAACCTCGGCACTTCACTCATTGCATTCGGTTCATGAGATGGGAAGGTTCCCTGAGACTTGGCCTGGTGGGGTGTGAGTTGAGAAAGGTCCAATTTTCTTGACTTTTTTGGTCTGCTAAGTGAGTCTTGCGGGAACTATGGGCGCGTATTGTTCTTTGGTCATGGTATTGGTTTTGGCTTTCCCGTTTTTTTCTTTTTCATCCGAACCCTCCGGCTATCGAGAGTATCAGATTACCGCAACCGGCAGCCGCCTTGGAGCTCTTCAAAAAGTAAAGAACTGCATCGACTATAGATTCTGCAAGGTAGTTTCCTCCTCAATTGCGGGAGGAGACCCGCTTTACCGATTCCACCTGTTTGTATTCTTGGATCAGACGGAGCTCGAGTCGATGGCGAGGGAGTGCGGGGTGGATCAGCACGGGACCCGCATTGTGGTGGTGGATGCTCTAACGAAAAAACCCTCCACAATCCAGTTTGGTCCTGCAAAAAATCTTGAGCTGCCAGAGCCGATTGACGTTGCACTTCGCCCTCGCGCGGAGCTGAAAAGAATTTTCGATGAGACCAAATCATTGATCCAATCGGGGAACCTGAAAGGCGCCGTGGAGTTTGCTGCGAGTAAGTTCAATCTGCCGCTCGGGGGGTACTCGGTAAAGATATCCCAGGCTTCAGAGCAGGGGTTTTGTATTACAAATCATGAAAAAAAGGAGATCGAGTTCGGCCGCAGCTTCTTTGAAAATCCCTGCATGTTGTTTTCGGCGCTCAGGCATGAGGCCGAGCATGTGAGGCAGGTTCAATTCATGGAGCAATGTGTGGCTCCATCCACTTTTGAAGATCATGTGCATCGGGAGCGCTCTGCCTACCTTAACGATCTTCGGCTTGCCAAAGCATTGTGTTATGACCCCGATATGGCAGAGTTATTGGAATTGGGCGCTATCGAGAATTTCATCAAGAGTTACCTGCAAAAGTAAGTCAAAAACCCGTTTTCGGACGTTTTTTCCCGTGTAGGGGAAACGGATTCACGCAAATCACCCGGTGCGCATCTCCAAAGCCCTGTAAAGCGCAATCGAAGCTGGCACGATCCCTGCTTTATAGGGAAATGCCGCTGACGAGAGAAAGCGGTGAAAGGAAAGCGACACTAGGTCGGTGTTTCAGCAGGTGGAAGTCCTGCCGGAGATGAGGTTCAGCAACTCCGAAGTGCCAGCAACGTGGAATGAGGGCGACCTCGTTTGGCGAATCTGGAAAAGGCTCCGGTACCCCGGAGTCAACGGACGATCAGGTTACAGCGCGAGCGAATCCCGATGATTTCGAAGGGAGCGCCGAGTGAGGGTGAAACTTCACGAAGGCAATACTGTGGGTGAAGAGCTGAATGCAGGCAGCCCATCGGTTTCATTCGAAGGAGGGAGTGACATGATCTCAAGAAACAGCGGTGAAAGTGCGGAACTACTCGGGTTCCCGGAGCGGCTTCAGGCGTTCCGGAAGTCACTTGGTCACAAGTGATGGGCTCCGAGCAGGTCGGTGAGGTCGGGAAGCGTTGAAGATCGGAAAGCAAAACCGGTCGGAGCGAGGACCTCTGGAGGAAGCGCGAAAGCGCTTGTTGAGTCGCGGGTTCGTCTTTAACTGAGAATCCGGCGCCAGGGTCGACCAACCTTGGTTTCATCCATGGATGCGCGAAGCACGCTTGAGTGGATCGAAACAGGGGGAATGTCGCCTGTCGAAGTGGCTCCTTCCGTCAGCCGTAGCGGGGAAAACCCAACGTGCGGTAAAACCGGGGTGGGTCGTGGATCTGCAAGTCGCAAGACTTGTGACGCCACGACCCTCCCTTTTTGTTTTTGTTCAATTAAAATCATTTGAATCCTCATCGGCCGTGTGTTTGCCAGCTATTTCCGACCAAAACCCCTCGTTTTTGGTGTAAGATCCGGATCACTATGTCAAAGCGAAGTGATGATCTCTTGCGCGAACGCGAGCGCCTTGCCGAACTCGGCGGGGGCGAGGCCAGAATCCAAAAACAACATGAAGCAGGCAAGCTGACTGCGCGGGAGCGAATCGAGCTCCTTCTTGATCCGGGAAGTTTTGTCGAACTCGACAAGTTCGTCACCCACCGCTGCACCGACTTCGGGATGGAAACCCAAAAAATCTACGGGGATGGAGTCGTCACCGGCTACGGTACGATCAACGGCCGCAAGGTTTGCCTTTTTTCGCAAGACTTCACTGTTTTCGGAGGCTCTCTCTCAGGCGCGCACGCAAGCAAGATCTGCAAGGTGATGGATCTTGCGCTGAAGACCGGAGTTCCCGTGATCGGCTTGAACGATTCGGGCGGTGCAAGGATTCAAGAGGGGGTTGAATCGCTTGGAGGCTATGCCGAGATTTTCTGGCGAAATGTGCAGGCAAGCGGCGTGATCCCCCAAATCAGTTTGATCCTGGGGCCATGTGCGGGTGGGGCGGTGTATTCTCCGGCCATGACTGATTTCATCGCGATGGTGGATGGCTCATCCTACATGTTCGTGACGGGCCCTGATGTCATCAAGACGGTCACCCATGAGGAAGTAACCAAGGAGGATCTCGGAGGCGCGGAAACCCATGCTTCGACGAGCGGTGTTTGCCAGATCGTGTACGCGGACGAACGGGCGATGTTTGAGGGGGTGCGCAGGCTTCTTGATTTTCTACCGTCCAACAATCTGGACCCTGCTCCGAAGCGCACGGCTGCGGATTCTCCTGAGCGCCTCTGCACAAAGATCGCGGAAATTCTCCCCGATGTTTCGACCAAGCCCTATGACATCCGGGCGGTCATCGAAGACGTCGTGGATGATGGCGATTTTTTTGAGATTCACAAAGCATACGCTGCAAACATCGTGGTGGGGTTTGCACGCCTAAATGGTCAGACCATTGGAGTGGTCGGCAATCAGCCGGCGCATTTGGCTGGCTGCCTTGACATTGCGGCATCCAGCAAGGCTGCGCGCTTTGTCCGGTACTGTGATGCTTTCAACATTCCGCTCGTCACCTTCGTCGACGTTCCGGGATTCTTGCCTGGAACCGCGCAAGAGTACGGCGGAATCATCCGGCATGGAGCAAAGCTTCTTTATGCGTATTCCGAGGCAACGGTGCCGAAGCTCACCGTGATCACGCGCAAGGCTTATGGCGGTGCCTATGATGTGATGTCCTCGAAACACATCCGTGCGGATTTGAACCTTGCGTACCCGAATGCGGAGATTGCCGTGATGGGGCCGGATGGCGCGATCAACATTCTTTACAGAAAAGAAATCCAGGATGCGACTGCAAAAGGAAACCTTGATGAGGCCCGCGCGAAACTCGTTGCCCAGTACAAGGATACCTTTGCGAATCCCTACAAAGCAGCAGAGCTTGGCTACATTGACGAGGTGATTGACCCGAAGTTTACGCGCACGCGTCTGATTCAGGCGCTTGAGCTCCTTGCAGGAAAGCGAGAGGCGGGTCCACGACGCAAACACGGAAACATCCCACTTTGAGCAGGAGGCACCTCGATGAAGTTTGAACACAAAAAAAGAGAGCCTGTTCTGATTGCCAATCGCGGCGAGATCGCAATCCGGGTCGCACGCACCGCGAAGATGCTCGGATTCCCGACGGTTGCCGTGTATTCCGATGCGGATCGTTTTTCGGAGCATGTGAAGTTTTGCGATGCCGCTGAATACATCGGCGAGTCCGAGCCGAAATCAAGCTATCTTCTCTCCGAGAAGATCATTGCGGCGGCCAAAAAGCACAAGGCAAAGTACATTCACCCGGGCTACGGATTTTTGTCCGAGCGACCGCACTTTGTCGAAGCGGTGGAGAAGGCAGGTCTCGTGTTTGTCGGTCCGTCTGCCGATTCGATGCGAGTGATGGGAGATAAGATCGAAGCCCGCCGTACGGTCGATGAACTGAAGGTTCCCCGCGTTCCGGGGAGTCCGGGAGCGGTGAAAGATGCGAACGAGGCCCTCGAGTTTGCACGAAAAGTGAAGTTCCCAGTGCTTTTGAAAGCCGCAGCCGGAGGCGGAGGCAAAGGGATGCGTCGCGTGGATTCCGAAAGCGAGCTTCTTTCCGCGTTCGAATCCGCATCCCGCGAGGCGCTCAGTGCATTCGGAGATGGTTCCATGTATGTCGAGAAGTACATTCTCGAGCCTCATCACGTGGAAATCCAGGTGTTCGGAGATGGGAGGGGGGGCGCGATTCATCTTGGCGAGCGCGAGTGCTCGATTCAAAGGCGCCATCAAAAGGTATGGGAGGAATCGCCCGCTCCCATTCTTGAGATTCATCCGGAAACCCGCAAGAAAATGTTCGAGTGTGCTGTACGGGTCGCAAAGGTGATCAAATACGCCGGAGCCGGGACCTTCGAGTTTATTGTGGATGGAGCAGGCGATTTTTACTTTCTTGAAATGAATACCCGCCTTCAGGTGGAGCACCCTGTGACCGAATGGGTTACGGGAATGGATCTGGTCGGCATGCAGCTTCTTTTGGCGGCAGGCGAACTCACGCTCCCCTTGCAAGAAAGCATCACCCGCACGGGGGCTGCCATTGAGGTTCGGATCTATGCCGAGGATCCCCAGAACTTCTTGCCGGCGCCAGGAAAAATGGGCCGGATTGTCCAGCCGAATGGTCCGTTCCTGCGCTGGGATTCATCTTTCGAATCAAGCGGTGAGGTTTCGATGTTCTATGATCCGATGATCGCAAAGCTCTCGGTCTGGGGGCGAAACCGTGAAGAAGCGGTGGCCCGCATGCGGGTGGCGCTTGATGAGCTTTCGATTGAGGCACCGAAGAATTCAAGGGGTCAGGCAAAAGGCTCGCTTAAAACCAATGTGGTTTTTCTGCAGCGCTTGAGTCGCTGCCCGGATGTCATCAAGGGCAACACGACGACAGATTTGATTCCAAGGAACCCACAGCTTACAGAAAACCCGGGAACTCCGGATCCCTCGAAAGAAGAGTCGGTCGCTCTTGCCCTTCTTAGGCTTACCGAAAGCTCGGATGCGGGCGCTGACACTGGCGGACCTGCAGGAACGGGCCAGAGCACGGGACCAAGGTCGCTTTGGAATGAGCGTGCCCGGATGGAGGTGCTGCGATGATCGAGGGAATGGTTGGAAAGTCAAAGTTGGTGTTCCTTTCGAATCCCAAAGGCCGGATCGGTTCGACCGAAGTCAGGCTTCAGGATGGTTCGATTGAAAAGATTTCCTGGGTCCGGGATGATCAAGGGATCTGGATTGAGACTCCGTCGGGCTATCTTGGATTTGATGTGAGAAAGACCGAAAATGACGAGGGTGGATTTGAGTATCAATTGCTGAGGCGCCGTCATGCCGGTGTGCTGAGCGGTGTTTCCTTCTTGAAGGCGGGCGAGCAGGTTGATTCCTCGTCGGGGTCCAAGGCAAAAAAAGGCGCACGTGTGAAGAGCCAGATGCCGGGTAAGATTGTGCGCATTCTGGTTCAGCCCGGAGCTGAAGTGAAAAAAGGCCAGTCGCTTCTTGTGATGGAAGCCATGAAGATGGAAAACGAGATCAAATCCCCTCAAGACGGTGTGATCAAAGCGGTGAAAGTCACAGAAGGTCAGGCAGTTGAGAGTGGTGCGGAACTGATCCTGTTTTAGAGGGCTATCTTTTCAGGTAGCTGACTGATTCTCCGGTGCTCTTGCATTCGGCATCAAGGCACTTTTTCATGGTGAATTGCGCTCCGCTTGATTTCACTTCAGAAACAAGAAATGTCGAAGTGGTTTCTTCAAGGTCCTTTTGGAAAGTGATCCTGCAAGTTCCAGTGTCGAAGCGGACTGTCGCGGATTCCATTTCAGAGTAGGAAATGGTATTTTCGGAGTCCTCCGAGCTGATTGCTTTTTGGGAAGTGGTGCTTGCCGAGTAGGTTTTGATCCCGTCGAAATCCTGCAGCAGGATCAGGCTGGTGGATCTTACCAACGAGTTCTCGGCGCCTACCGCCCAGGTTCCCGCTATTCCCGGGAGAGAAGCGCAGCTTGAGCCTTTGGATTCGGCTTCGGGTTTTTCGGAGCCGTCGGACTCGCTCAGATTTACGACCGGAATCTCAATCTCTTTTCGCTTTGGTTCTTCTTCGAAGTTGAATTCTTCCGAGTTTTCCTCTTGGCTGGGATTGATTTCATTCGAAGTCGAAACGGGCTCTTTTTTCGAGCCCTGTTCCGTGCCTGCAGGTGGTTGACGTTCTTTTTCGTCGTCCGCCCCTGAAATCGGTACCTCTCCGGGAGCCAGGGCATCCAGCTGCTGGGTCATGGCCGTGCCATTGAATTCGGAGGTCTGCTTATTCCGCGAAGTCGGATTCGCAGGACTGATATTCGAGCAGGCGGAGGCGAGGAGGGTCAGGGCAAGAAGGGTAGGAATTTTGTTTTGGGAAAGCATGCGCGGGAATATTATAATAACCGATAAAATAGGTCAAGAATAATCGGCGACCTGTTTCCGAAGTGCAAGGCCAGGGTTGATCTCCCAGAAGAGTTTGGCATTTCGAACGGATCTATTGCTGGTTCGAAAAGCTGAAGAAGCCGGGGCACACATTAGATTTCAGCACCCCAAAGTGCCGCCCAAACGTAACTGAGTTCAGGATGGAGATTCCTGCAATGAGAACCCTTTCCTTTGCTTAATTCAATCGATTGCATCTCGGGGGGCATCCCTCCGAGAGAATTTGAAGTTTTCATGAGTTTGCATGGTCTTGAAGCATGAAAAGGAATGCGTGAAGGCAACTCAAATGGCCGTGCGACCTACGGATGCGGGATTGTCGATTTTCAGATTCCCCCGTCAGTGGTCGAGTTCGCTTCGTTTCTTTTCGCTGTCTCGACATTCTTGACGTTCTGACACTTCTCGTCTTCGCATACACCTGACTTGATTTCCTTTCCATCTTGGGAAATCTCAAGAACTTTGCGACGAACGCTGGTCTTCAAGTCCTCGGTCTGCCGCAAAAGGATGCAGGCCGAAGAATCGTATTCCAGTATGTAGTTGAGTGGTGCCGAAACAACTCTTGATGCATCAGTGACCGTTTTCTTCAGGGTGTATTTTTTCACATCGCTCGAAATGTTTTCGAGGAGAGTGATCTCTTCTGTGATTGAAACCACCCCGTTTTCGTTTCGCTCCTCTGATACCCATGTTCCCGAAAGATCAGTCAAATCGGAGCATTTTTTTGGGGCAATCATGAAGCATCCTTCATCCAGAATCTTCATGTGTTTGCGGACAGTGTCCTCAAGGTTTTCGAGTGTTTTGGAGTACTTTTCATCCTGTATCATCGGAGATTTGAGAGTTTCGGATTTTCCGCTGGAATCAAGAAGATCAACTTCCATCCAGGTTCCGGTAAGTGCCGACGGATCAGTCTCGCGCCCTTCGATTTTTACCTTTCCTGAAAAAACTGCCTTCAAGCCATCAATCATGGACTCGGACTCGATGGCAAAACTTTCTTCTCGATCTTGGAAGTCATATTTCATGACTTTTGCAGTAAAACCTGATCCATTTGAACCCTGTTCAATCATGAACTGTATGTTGCCTCCTCCGGAACGTGTCCAGGTGAGGGACTTTAGCGCCGAACTTGTGGGTTGCTCCGATAGAGTCTTACTCTTTTCATTTGCACCTTGTTGTTCAATTGCCAAAGGAGAGCTTGAAACCGGGGGTGCTTTTTGCGTAGAGCAGGCGGCTGCCAGAAGGGCCAGGGAGAGAAAACTTGAGAGAAGACTTATTTTCATCATGGATTCGGACTCCCGATTCATTGAGAAGGGCTCACCGGAATGAGAAGAATGTCTGCCTTGGTACATGACTCACTCTTGCACTCGGAGGCTTCAATTTTCGTCGAGGTATTATCCTGCTTCACGCTGAGAACCTGCAGCTCGGTCTTTTCCTCTCCGGAGGGCTGCCTGGAGAGAGTGCAGGTTGACGGATTGTAGGTGTATTCCACGCAGATGTCGTATTTGGAACCGGCGGTCTCCCGGGTTTCTTCGGCCTCATACCTGAGAGAGCCGACCGCGGGGTCTGAATTCTCGATTTTCTTCAGCGCGCCTTTGGAGGAGATTGTAGTCTTTCCCTCGTGGTTCTTGACAGAAATCACGGATCCCTCAAGGTCCTTCAAATCTTTGCATGAATCCGATGGTGGAGCGGGTGCTTCGGGTTCCGGACCCTTGGGTGCAGGATTCAAGGATTCCTCGATGAAATTTCTAAGTTCCTGAAAAAGATTTTCCATTCCCTCTGTCGTTATCACGGGAGCTTGAATCAGATATTCCTTATCATCGATGGTATTGAGTGTGATTTTGCTCGATTGGTCTCCGATGGGCGCATCCTCTATTCCCTTATTCAGGTCGAATTCCTTTCCATCCTGAAACAAAACACCACCGAACTGAGCTTTACCCTCAAACAGGGTTTTTACCTTTGCAGCGAGTATGGCATCTGAAATCACCATGCCTCGGTTTTCTTTTGTGAAGTTCCGTCGGATGAGGCTCAAAACCAGTTTGTCATCCTTGTCACCCTGAATGGTATAGAGCAAGTCTTTCGAGCCATTGTACTCAAAGGTCAAGCTCTGGAGCT
>JAGWXK010000075.1 GCA_018969905.1 Bdellovibrionales bacterium | reverse complement strand
GTCCCCAAAAAAGATGGTCTGTTCGATGCACCAGTTGAATTCCTCCTCGGTCTGGCCTTTCCAGGCGTATACCGGAATGCCTGCCGCTGCGATTGCAGCTGCAGCATGATCCTGCGTGGAGAAAATGTTGCATGAGGACCAAGTGACTTCAGCCCCGAGTTCCACCAGAGTCTCGATGAGAACCGCAGTCTGGATGGTCATGTGCAAGCACCCCGCCACACGAGCACCCTTCAGGGGTTTGGTCTTTCCGAATTCAGCGCGAAGTGCCATCAGGCCCGGCATTTCAGCTTCCGCGAGCGTAATTTCCTTGCGCCCCCAGTCTGCAAGCGACAGATCGCGCACTTTGAACTTGGGATAAGATGGATTCAACTCATAGTAGCCCACTGAAAACGCAGTCGAGCCCTTCGTTGGACTCTGCGGAGATGCACCAACAGAGTTGGTTTGAGTCTTGCCTGTGGTCGAAATCGAATGGGTCGTAACCGTGCTCATGAGCTTTTGCCTCTTCAGGGTTTGGGTTAAAAATCCGGTGATGACGGGATTCTATCAGTTTTGTTAAAATACCTCAAGGAAATCGCAGAAGTTCCAGAATATTCTTCGAGTGTGCTAAGGTTCCGGACATGGCACTTCAATACTCGAGTTCTTCAGAGCTGGATTCTCCTGCGCCCGCCTTTTCCCTCCCCGGAGTTGATGGCCAGGTGTATTCATTGGATTCGTTTAAGGATTGCAAGGGATTGCTCATTGTCTTCCTTTGCAACCACTGTCCTTATGTAATTGCGGTCCATGAAAGATTAAGCAAGCTTGCCCGTGAGTATGCGAGCAGGGGAGTTGCCGTGATCGGAATCAATTCAAACGATCCGGCCTACCGTGAGGCGGACAGCTTTGAGAACATGAAGAAAATTGCCGTAGAATGGAGTCTGCCGTTTCCATATGTTTTCGATGAAACGCAGGATGTGGCGCGAGCTTACGATGCGGTTTGCACTCCCGATCCGTATTTGTACGTGAACGATGGCAGTGGATTTCGGCTCTGGTATCGGGGAAGGGTCGATGATTCCTGGAAAGACGAGGCATCCGTAAGGGATCAGAGCCTGAGAGATGCCATTGAATCTTTGCTAACCGGTCAGAGGCTTGGCAAAGAGATGATTCCCTCGATGGGCTGCAGCATCAAATGGAAGGAGCTGACCCCGAAAAAAGGGTGAGCCTGATTTTCGATATGCGGTTTTTGACGATTGAGCGTTTTCGAGTTTTTTCGCACCTTAATCTTGCCTTCACGCTTCTTGTGATTGTTTGGGGAGCCTACGTTCGCGCAACCGGTTCCGGTGCGGGATGTGGCGATCACTGGCCGCTGTGCAACGGAGAAGTCATTCCAAGGCCGGAACGATCCCAAACAGTGATTGAGTTCGCACATCGTGCGAGCAGTGGCGTTTCTCTTTTGTTGGTGATTTTCGGGTATTTCTGGGCAAGAAGAATCTCCGAGGCCGGATCCTGGATCCGTCGGATTTCTCTGTTGGGGGTTTTTGCAATCCTGCTGGAGGCCGCTTTGGGTGCCGGGTTGGTGCTGTTGAAACTAGTGGAGTTCGATCAGTCCGTGGCTCGCGCGATTTCCATAGCGCTTCATCTGGTGAACACACTTTTTTTGATCGCCACTCTTTCCTCGCTATGCTGGCTTACGACTGCTCCTGGGATGTTTGGAAGATCGCGTGACCGGATCTTCCCAAGGGAGCGTCAGTTTTGGATTGCGTTTGCCGTGTTTCTCCTGCTCGGGATGAGTGGGGCGATTGCAGCCCTTGGTGACACACTTTTTCCATCCGAAAACCTTCTTTCAGGGGTGATGGAGGACTTCAGGTCGGGTTCACATTTTTTGCTGCGTCTTAGGGTGATCCATCCGGTTCTCGCGGTTCTCTGGTTGATGCTTGCGTTTTTCTGGTCGAATCGACTTGAGGAAATGCCCGGTCTTTCCTCCTACCGTAACCTGTTGCTCGGAGGGGTGGTGATTCAGTTCCTCATCGGGTTTTTGAATTGGATCCTGATGGCACCCAACTGGCTGCAGCTCGTACACCTCTTCTTCGCCGACCTGGTGTTCATCGCGTTTTTTCTTTCAGGACTTGCTTATGAAGCTCGAAAAAGTCGTATCAAGACCTAGAAAAGGTCTTTGGATCATTCTCTTCATTCTCGGGCTCCTGGTAGCAGGTGTCATGGCTGCGATCTACAACGCAGAGATTGTCCGTGATGTGGAAATCTCAGACCAGCCGTGGTCGAAAATCGTGCTGGGTTCCCTTGGTTTCATCGGCATCATGGGAGCTTTGGTATTGTTTTTCGCCCGCCTTCTGCGGGAGATGAAGGTAAGCCAAATTCAAGCCGATTTCCTCGATCGGATTTCTCATGAGCTCAGAACACCGCTTTCCACTCTCACTCTGGTATCCGACCTGCTTCGAAATCAGGGCCGCACGCTTTCCGCGGAGGAGGAGCGCCTTTGGCGCTCTCATTCATCGGAACTTGAGCGTCTAAAGGCGGATGTTGAGCTGTTGCTTCAGGCCGCAAGACTGCGCGAGGCGCGACTCCGGGTGAATCTCCAGAGAATCGATCTGAATCAGTGGATTCGTGATCAATGGGAGGGGTTTCATCGTCTGCTCGGTGCGAATGCCAGGCTCTCAATCTCGGGGGATCCGTTTCAAAGGCAGGTGGAACTTGACCCCGTTCTTTTGGAGTTGATTTTCCGCAATCTTTTGGACAACGCAAGAAAGTTTGCAATGGGGAATCCGGATGTGGAGTTCAAGATCAGGACTCTGAGGTCCCGGTTCTTTTTTGGAAAGACCCGCTGGAGGATCGCAATAGTCGACCAGGGCCGGGGGTTCTCACCTGAGCAGGAGGCATCTCTCTTTCAAAGGTTCTCAAGGCTTGAGCAGGAGTCCGAACACCTTCGAACCCACTCGATTCCGGGCACAGGGCTTGGGCTTTACCTTTCCGCGACAGCGGCAAAGGGGATGGGCCTTACCCTGAACGGAAAGAGTTTCGGGGAGGGAAAAGGGGCGCGTTTTGTTCTGGAGGGTTCTTTCAAATGACCAAGCTTTTGCTTGTGGAGGACGAGATCACTCTTGGTGACACAATCCGACTCTCGCTGATCAAGATGGGTTTTGAGTGTGATTGGGTGAAAACGCTGAAGGAGGCCAGAGAGAAGCTCAATCATGAATCCTATGACCTAATGATCCTTGACCGGAATCTGCCGGATGGTGAGGGCACTCAATTGCTGAAGCACCCCCGGCGCAAGAGGATGATGGCTTTGATTCTCTCCTCCAAGTCCGGGGTCGAGGAACGCGTTGAGGGATTAAGGAGGGGGGCCGATGATTATCTTCCGAAGCCATTTTCGTTCAAGGAGCTTGAAGCGAGAATTCACGCCTTGATTCGAAGACGGCCCGGGGGGCCGGAAACGCATTCCGGGGAGCTTTGGAAACTCCGCGATGAGAGCATGACCATTGAGTGTGAAACTGGAGAGGTGGCTCTCACTCCGCTGGAGTTCAAATTCATGAAGTACATGCTCGAACGCAAGGGTGCAATCGTAAGCAAGGACCGGCTCCTGCGGGATGTCTGGGGCTTCAGTTTTCTTCCAAAAACGAGAACCATCGACTATCTGATCACTCAACTTCGGAAGCGGATCGAGCTTGATCCTGAACATCCCAAGCATCTGCTGACCGTCAGGGGGGCTGGAGTGAAGTTCGAACCCTGAGTCCAAGGGTGACCGAAGCTTGACGCCCGGCAATCTTTGCCTCTCGAAATTCATAATGAATCCGAGATCATGGTTGCATGAGATTGATTCTATTTTTCGGTGTTCTGGGTTTGTCGATTTCTGCGCATTCCGCCAAGCGCGCACTGGTCTATCTGGGGCCGGGTGCTTGTGAGGATGGCTGCTATGATGCTGCTTTTCAAGTTGCAGCACAGGCCGGATTTGATCCGGTTTATGTTAGGGAAAATCAGCTGGACGTGAACTCCACGGATGCTGAAAGGGAGGCGCTCTTTCGCGATGCGGCTGTGTGGATTCAACCCGGGGGGAAATCAAGAACAGCGATGAGCGTGATCACCTCGAAGTTGAAGAGCGCCATTGATGCATTTGTCCGGGGGGGAGGGGGATATGTTGGTTTTTGTGCGGGTGCTTTTTCGGCCACTTCCCGTGTGGGCACTTCGCGTGACCCGGGGTTTGGATTCATGCCAGGTAAAACAATCCTCTACCGCAACGTAAGCCGGGGTGCTGAGATCATTCCGATTGCCTGGAATGGAAAAACTCGTCACATCTATTGGGAAGGCGGCCCGCACCTGACTCGTTTGCCGGAGGGAAAAGCGGAGGTGGTGGCTCGGTATCCTAATGGTCAGGTTGCTGCGGCAAAAAGTATCTACGGCCAGGGAAGAATCTTTGTGACCGGGCTTCATCCAGAGGCGCCCCAGGATTGGCGTGAGCATTATGAAATGCGGGATCCGGATGGCTTGGATCAGGATCTTGCTGTGGAAATGCTGAACTGGGTAACCTCTTCGCCCTGATTAAATGGATTTTATTTAAGATCCTTTACAACCGATCCTCAAACGGTTAAAACGCTTCGCGATGAAGATGTTGAAGCGTTGTTTTTCGGTTCTTGGGTTGTTCTCAATCGCAACCTCGTGCACGCAGCTCCCCCCCCCCCGGCACGGGAGCCTTGATCAGGGAGCAGTCTCCGGGGGGGCATCGTCTTTTGCTCCAGGAACCTTTCTCTCTCTTGATGATTCCGATCCGGGGTTGATCAAGCTCACTCTTTCCGGTGATGATGCCGGAAAGATTTTTCGTTTGATGGGGATTTCTGCCGAGTCTGGCCTCGGACTTTCAAAAGTCGGACGTGATTTTTCGTGTACCAAAGACGGAGAAAAGCATGCGTGTGAATTCAATCTCAGGATTCCCGATGGTACTTTCGAGGTTCAGCGTGAGGAGTCCGCTTTGAAGAAGTCGGCGCCTGAAATGGCCCAGATCAAGGAATCCAATGCCTATATTTCGATCGCTGATCCATCCGAGCGGGGCAAGGTCCGGCTCCAGGTTCTGGACGCGTATGCGGAAAAGATTTTCAAGTCCCTTCAGGTTCCGCGGACCTATGATTTGACTCCCGATCCACAAAACGGTCCCGGCATTCGAAAGGCAGCCGGGCAGGTGGATTGTTATGAGCGTTCAAAAGCCACAACGCCCGATCAGAAGACTCACGACTGTTATCTTTTCCTCAACACCGAACTTGGTTCGCTCGATTCGGTGGATCCTTCGGTCCAGCAGTAAATGAACCCGTATCCGCGGCCAGGTGAGGCCGGAGGAGGTTTGATTCGGAGAGTACTGAAGCTTTTCAAGGCTCAAGGGATTCCAACTCCGATTGAACATCCTGTGCTCATTGCTGTTTCTGGAGGTGTGGATTCGATGGCACTGGCTCATCTCGCCGGAAAGTACGGCAGAAACCTCATCGACCCCAAGCTCATTACGCTGCTTCATCTGGATCACGGGTGGCGGGCCGAGTCGTCAACAGAAGAGCCTCGGGGGGTTGAATCGCTCGCAAAGTCATTGGGTGTGGGTTATCTTCATGAGAAGCTGGATCCGCCTGATTTACGGCAAGCAAGCGATAATCTTGAGGAAGACGCAAGATTCAAGCGTCTTGAGGTCTATGATCGACTTGCAGGGCCGGGGAAGCAGTTCCGTTTTGTCTGGACGGCTCATCATCGGGACGATGTGGCGGAGACGGTTCTTTGGCGATTTTTGAGAGGGGAGTTTGCTGAAGGCGCTGTTGGGATAAAGTTTCTGGATTATCAATGTTTGCGCCCTTTTCTTGAAGTTTCAAAAGAACAAATCATCCGCTATGCAAAAGAGGAAGGTTTTCCTTTTTTCGAGGATGCCACGAATCGCGATTCTTCGCGGTTTAGAGGGTGGGTACGAGCTGAGGTATTGCCTCTTTTGGAGCGGTTTTACCCTTCGATTCGGAAAACTCTCGCGGGCTATTCTCACCACCGACTTTGCTCGGAGAGCCCCGCCGTTTCAGATGAAGAGCACGGGTTGCCAAATTTGTTGCAAGCGGTGATTGACGGGCCTCTCAATCGGGTTCAGCGTTCCGCGTTGTCCGCCATGGCGAAGAGTGCGACCGTAGGGCAGGTCATTTGCCTCCCCGATGGTGTTCAACTAAAACGCCTGAAAACCGGGTGGATGATCGAGAATTCCGATGAGGGCAATCAAGCGTAAAGATTTGTTTTTTCAGGGCGGCTGTGATGGAATCGGGAGGAGTCTTGTGTCCACAGAAAGGATCCTCTCATGAAAGGTTTTGGCCGTACTGCGGCGCTCTGGTTGTCGGTTATTTTGATTTTTGCCTTGTTGATCAAGGCGATGGATCCGAATCACCATCCCAAAAAGCAGCTGAAGTTTTCCCAGTTCATCGAGCTTGTGCAGCAAGATCGGGTGGCAGAGGTCACATTCAGAAGCGAGGACATGATTGTAGGTACCTTCAAAGAGCCGGTTGACGGAGTGACCACCTTTGAGACGGTCGGGGATACCAAGAATCCGGTCTTCACAGAGATCCTGAAGTCCAACAAGTTGATCCCCAATTACGAGCAATCCGAGAAGACCCCTGTATGGCAACAGATGCTCTTTTCCTGGTTTCCGATGCTCGCTCTTTTTCTTCTATTCTTTATTTTCATGCGCCAGCTTCAGTCCGGAGGAGGCAAGGCAATGAGTTTTGGAAAATCCAAGGCCCGCATGCTGAATGAGGCGAACAAAAAGTACACCTTCAAGGATGTAGCCGGGGCGGAAGAGGCGAAGCAAGACCTCGAGGAAATCGTTCACTTCCTGAAGGACCCGAAGAAGTTTACCCGTCTCGGGGGCAGGATTCCAAAGGGAGTGCTTTTGATGGGCCCTCCGGGCACCGGAAAGACACTTCTTGCCAAGGCTGTTGCAGGTGAAGCGGGTGTGCCGTTCTTTTCGATTTCGGGTTCTGATTTCGTGGAAATGTTTGTCGGGGTGGGTGCGTCCCGCGTTCGCGATCTTTTTGAGCAAGGGAAGAAGCACGCTCCGTGCATCATCTTCATTGATGAAATCGATGCCGTCGGTCGCCACCGGGGTGCCGGCCTCGGAGGCGGACATGATGAGCGTGAGCAAACGCTCAATCAGTTGCTGGTTGAAATGGATGGCTTTGAAGGGAACGAGGGGGTGATCCTCGTTGCTGCAACCAACCGTCCCGATGTACTTGATCCTGCACTTCTTCGGCCAGGACGCTTTGATCGACGTGTGGTCGTGTCAAATCCCGATCTTCGAGGCAGGGAGGAGATCCTGAAGGTTCATACGCGTAAGGTTCCTCTTGATCCGAAGGTTCAGCTTTCGATCATTGCTCGCGGCACCCCGGGTTTTTCAGGTGCCGATCTTGAAAACCTCGTAAACGAGGCGGCACTCATTGCTGCGAGAAAAGACAAAAAATTCGTTGAGCTCCACGATCTGGAGGAAGCGAAAGACAAGGTACTGATGGGATCCGAGCGCAAGAGTCTCGTGCTTTCCGAGCAGGAAAAGCGAAATACCGCTTTTCATGAGGCAGGCCACACCCTGGTCGGGCGTTCCCTTCCTGGAACGGATCCGATTCACAAGGTGACGATCATTCCTCGCGGTATGGCGCTCGGAGTAACCCAAACTCTTCCCCGCGAAGACCGAGTGAGCATGGACAAGGTTAAGGCCGAGAACATGATCGCTTTTCTGATGGGAGGGCGAGTCGCGGAGGAGGCTGTGTTCAATCAAAAAACCACAGGTGCAGGCAACGACATCGAGCGTGCGACCGAGGTTGCACGGAGAATGGTTTGTGAGTGGGGGATGAGCGATATCCTCGGGCCACTCACGTTCGGAAAAAAAGAGGAGGCAATCTTCCTTGGGCGGGAGATTTCCCAGCACCGTGACTACAGCGAGCAAACCGCACAAACGATTGATCGGGAAGTGCGCGACATCGTCGAGCGGAATTATCAGCGTGCAAAGCAGTTGATTGCGGAAAATATCGCGGCTCTTCACCGGATTGCCGAAGCGCTTTTGGAATTCGAAACCATTGATGGCGAGGAAGTGGACAAGTTGATCCGCGGAGAAAAGCTCGAGCGGGCACCAAAAGTGGTTGCGGGTGACCCAAAGCCTGAAGGAGGAGGGGCAGCTCCCGCTCCCGTGATGGCTTGATGCACGAGTTTCTCTCGAACCTGAGATCCAGTTTTCGTCAGGAGGATTTGCTTGATGTCGCGATTGTCGCGTTCATTGTGTATCGACTCTTGAATCTGATCCGGGGGACAAGAGCAGTGCAGATGTTGATTGGGCTTGGGATCCTGACTGCCGGGTTCTTTCTTTCCAGCCAATTCGAGCTCTACACTACGCATTGGTTGCTCAGCAATTTCTTCGATTATTTCGTTTTCATCATCATTGTTCTTTTTCAGGACGATCTTCGGCGCGCCCTTACCCGGATGGGCAAAAACCCTTTCCTTGCGTCGGTGGAGAGTGAGAATCAGATTGAAATGGTGGACGAGGTCGCGAGGGCTGCTTCACAAATGGCTCGCGACAAGATCGGCTCTCTGATGGTGATCGAACGTGAAACGGGTTTGAAGAACTTCGTGGATACCGGATCCAAAGTGGACGCCAGGGTGAGAGCCGAGCTCCTGTATTCGATTTTCCTTGTGGACTCTCCGCTTCATGATGGAGCCGTTATCATCAATGGAGATCGAGTCTCAGCCGCCGGTGCGTTTTTGCCACTTTCCAAGAACCCCGACATTGATCGCGGCCTAGGGACCCGTCACCGCGCTGCGATCGGGCTCACTGAGGAGACAGATGCGATTGTTGTACTTGTGAGTGAGGAGGCAGGACAGGCGCATCTGGTACAAAGCGGAGAGATCATCCGGAACCTGACCGAGAGTCAGATCCGGGACACTCTTGCGGAACTTCTGAATCTACACTCTCCCCATGAGCCTCTCCCGAATCGCATTCGTAAATTCATCAACACGGTTCGTGGCAAGGAGGACTCGGATCGATGAAGCTGTTCATTCTGAAGCCTTTGCTTCCGCTCTGGGATCTTCTTCGGTATCAGTTTTGGCTGAAGGTCACCTCATTTTTGATCGCCGTTGCGCTGTGGGTTGTGGTGTTTGGATCACGCACCATCGAGATCACAAAGGAGGTCCCGTTTGAGGCCGTGGTTTCGGACGACCAGATTCTTGTGGATCCAATTCCGGAAAAAATCACCTTTCGTCTTTCGGGGCCAAAAGCATTTCTCCGCTCGATCACGAATCGGATCGATGATCCCATCCGTGCAAACGTGAAAGATTTGAAAACTGGTGTTTTCACTCAGAGAATCTTCAGTGACTCCATAAAGCTTCCTCTCGGAGTGAAGGTGCTCTCGATCAATCCCAACGTCATTCAGATGAGAGTGGAAGAATTAAAACGGAAATCGGTCTCTGTACAACTGAGCACGCAAGGAGAGGTGTCCGAAGGGCACAAACTACTCAAAACCGAGTATTTGCCTGCTCAGATCAGGATCAAGGGTCCCAAAAACCGGATTCAGATGATCAATGCCCTGAGTACTGTGCCCGTGGATCTTTCGCAGATTCGTGAAACGACCGTGATTCCACTTGCGTTTGATTTCAAGTCGATGGGGATTGATCCAGATTCGGTATTGCCAGAGCTCTACATCGAGATGCAGGGGCGCGGACCTGCATTCCGTGTGAAACATGTACCAGTGAAAATCAAGTCCACCGGAAAGGCTTCAAGCGATATTGAAGAGGTTACGGTGATTGTCAGGACGGATCCTGATGATCCGGTGAAGGTTGAGGGTGAGTCCGTTTCTGCGTTGATAGATGTACGTGACATGCCATCCGGGGAATATACCAAGTGGATCCGTGTGCAGTTGCCCGAAAAGGTGCATCTGGTTCGGGTGATTCCTGCATCCACCCGTGTCGTGGTGAAAGGGCAGTGATGAAGAAGTTATTCGGAACTGACGGAATCAGGGCGGAAGCAAACGTTTATCCGATGACGGGTGAGGTGGCGATGAAAGTCGGCCGCGCGCTGGTCTATACGCTTTTGCATCAGTCGGGGTCCTGGACTTCGACCTTCGGGAATCCGCTCAAGAAGAAAACAGCGCCACACAAGATCAGAATCGTCATCGGGAAGGACACCCGCCGTTCGGGCTACATGATTGAGACGGCTCTTGCCTCCGGTGTTTGTTCCATGGGAGGCGAGGCGATTTTGTTAGGTCCCCTTCCCACGCCCGGAGTTGCCTTTGTTGCCAACAGCATGCGTGCGGATGCAGGGGTGATGATTTCAGCTTCCCACAATCCTTATTCCGACAACGGGATCAAGATTTTTGGACCCGACGGGTTTAAGGCTCCTGATTCGATCGAGGAAGCGATTGAGGCCTTGGTGCTTGATCCAAAGCTCATGGACGAGGCGACTCCCCGGGGCGATAAGATCGGGCGCGCCTATCGGATTGAAGAGGCTCATGGGCGCTACATTGTTTTTTTGAAATCAAAGTTTCCGAACGATTCTGATCTGTCTGGGATGAAGATTGCGCTCGATTGCGCAAATGGGGCGGCCTACAAGTCTGCTCCCATGGCCTTTGAGGAACTGGGGGCCGAAGTATCGACCATCGGAGTTTCTCCGAACGGTACCAACATCAATCATGAGATTGGTGCGCTTCATCCCGAGAAAATGGCCCAGCTCACCAAGCGTTCCGGAGCGCAGATCGGGATTGCCCTCGATGGAGATGCGGATCGGGTGATCCTGGCGGATGAAAACGGAGAGGTTCTGGACGGAGATGTGGTGATCGGGCTCTGCGCGCTTGCCATGAAGGAAAGAGGCGATCTTCGTGGAAATGGAATCGTCACCACCCCGATGTCAAATCTGGGACTTGAGTTGACGCTGAAGCAAAATGGAATTGCCATGCACCGTGCCCAGGTGGGCGATCGCTTTGTCGTCGAAATGATGCGATCCCGTGGCTTTTGTCTTGGGGGAGAGCAATCAGGCCATTTGATCTTTCTTGATTCTTCAACCACGGGTGACGGGGCGCTTGCCGCTCTCAAGGTCCTTGAGATCATGAAACGCACGGGTAAGCCTTTGTCCGAGTTGAAGAAGCAAATTCTGTTGTTTCCCCAAACTCTCTTGAATCTGAAAGTTCGGGAACGGAAACCGCTTGAGGGGCTTTCCACCTACCAGAAGGCGCTTCAGTCCGCAGAAGCCGGATTGAACGGGAGAGGGCGGGTGTTTGTCCGATACTCCGGCACCGAGCCAAAACTCAGGATTCTGGTTGAGAGTGAGAGCGATGTGAAAAATGAAACCATTGCAAACCAATTGAAGGACGCACTTTTGGAGGATCTCGGGCAATGAACTCTTCCCCATGGTTGATTCCACGACTCGGAGTGAACATCGATCATTTTGCGACACTCAGGCAATTGAGGGGGACTCCCTATCCTGATCTCGTAGAGGTGGCAAAAAGGGTCGAGGCGGCCGGAGCCCATCAGATAACGGTGCATCTCAGAGAGGATCGAAGACACATCCAGGATCGCGACGTTTTTGAGCTGAGGAAAAAAATCGGGATCAGTTTGAATCTGGAGATGGCCGTATCTTCAGAGATCGTGAAGATTGCCCATAAAGTGAAGCCGGACTGGGTTTGTTTGGTGCCCGAAAAACGGCAAGAGGTGACCACTGAGGGCGGGCTTGATGTCCTGAAAATGAAAAAAAAGCTCGCACCATTGCTCCGGGATTTCAGAAAAAAGAAAATCAAGGTCTCGCTCTTCATTGAACCGGATGTTCGCGTGGTAGCGGCTTCCCATGAACTCGGGGCGGATGCCATTGAGATTCATACGGGGAAATTTTGCAATGCCACCCAGAAACGCTACGGAGCAAAAAGTGCTTCGATCAAGAAAAAGGAATTGAAAAGAATCGAGGATTCCGCCGTTCTTGGACAGAAACTCGGCATCCATGTTCACGCAGGACATGGGTTTGATCTTGAGAACGTGAGAGAAGTTGCGGCTTTTGGAAGAATTGAAGAGTACAACATCGGGCATTTTATCGTTTGTCGTGCCGCCCTGGTCGGAGTGGATCAGGCGGTTCGGGAAATGATTTCTGCCATTCAAGCACCCTAAGGGAGAAACTATGTATCAACTCAGAATCTGCACGAACGAAGAAATGAGACGACTTGATAAAACCGCTGAGACCGAGATGGGGATTGGCCCCGTTCTTTTGATGGAGAATGCAGGTCGGGCGGCGAGTGAAATCATTGTGAGGGAATATCCCGGAGCCGGAATCGAAGACGAGATCATTGTTTTTGCAGGCAAGGGGAACAATGCCGGAGACGCATTCGTGGTGGCGCGCCAGCTTCTTGGGCTGGGACGAAAGGTGCGCGTCTTTCATCTGGTTCCTGGAAATGAATACAAAGGTGCCACCGCCGAGAATTTCAAGATTCTCCAGCGAATGAAAGCAAAACTTGCCCATATTACGGAAGCCCAGGAGCTGGAGGCGTTTTTGGGTCAAGCACGACCTCCAGTGCTTGCGATTGATGGAATCATCGGGACGGGACTGAAGGGCGATCTCGAGGGGCATTTCTACGATGTTGTAGAACTCATAAATCAGAACTTCGAGGAAATCGTGAGTCTTGATATTCCAACCGGGGTGAGTGGCGATTCCGGGCAGGTTCAAGGAACGGCGATTCAGGCAACACTTACCATTTCCTTTGGCTTTCCGCGCTTGGGCCATTTTCTGCCGCCTGGGGCCAATTATCGGGGGAAGCTCGTGAATGTGGACATTTCACTTCCTCATCGGTTTTCAATCGAGGGCAACAAGTTTCTTCTTCAGGCCAAAACGGTTGCCCGTAAGATCGTGCGACGCGATCGTTATGCTCACAAGAACACTTTCGGGCATGTGTTGATGATCGGAGGTTCTGCAGGGAGAACCGGAGCGATCTCGATGGCCACTAGGGCCGCGCTTCGCACCGGAACAGGGCTTGCCACGGTTGCATCCTGGAGTGAAAGCATGGGGAGTTTGATGGCTCAGCTCCCTGAGGAAGCGATGACGCTTACCATTCCGGAGCATGAAAAGAACTATGACCGCTATGCGGATCAATTGAAGCAATTCTCTGCAGTGGTGGTGGGGCCCGGAATGGGGAACCGGCCCGAAGCAAAGCGTCTGATTGAAATCTTGCTTGGATATTATCAAGGTCCTATCGTTCTGGATGCGGATGCATTGAACATCCTCTCGGAGCACCAACTTCACTCACTTTGTCAGAACCGGAAGGCTCCGACAGTACTTACGCCCCACCCCGGAGAAATGGCACGGCTTCTCGGTTGTAAAAAAGATGATGTGATCAGGGATCCCCTTGGTAGTTTGAAAAAGGCTGTGGATCTCACTCATTCAGTTGTTCTTCTGAAGGGAGCTGCGACGCTACTGTTCTCTCCGGATGAAGTGATGTATTTGAACCATTTTCCGAATTCAGGAATGGCAACCGCGGGATCGGGAGATGTTCTCGCCGGAATGATCGGAGCGCTGCTTGCACAGGGTCTTTCAGGATTCGATGCGGCCCAGGTGGGGGTGTATCTGCACTCCCTTGCCGGAGCGCGGGCTGCCCGTAAAGTAAGTCCTCGTGGCATGATGGCGGGGGACATCATTCGCTGCATTCCGGGGGCCTATCTTGAGCTTCAAAAAGTTTATGGTGAAGAAGAAGAGCCTCGAATGGCGAAATTGCTCTGAGAGGGATCTTTCCTCCGGCATCGCAGAACGGATGATGGAATTTTGTGTTCCCGGGACCCTGCTGCTTCTTGATGGAGAGTTGGGTGCTGGTAAATCTACCTTTGCAAGAGAGTTGATCCGGCTCATTTCATCATCCGCAAAGAGTCAGGGCAGTCCCACTTTTCCCCTAGTGCAGGAGTATCGTGCGGATGCGGGGTTTCCAATTTATCACATCGATTTATATCGGTTGAAGTCGGAGGAGGAGATTGAGCACTCTGGTATTGCCGAACAGATCGATTCCGAAGTGGCACTCGTATTGATTGAGTGGAGTTCTTTGTTTCCGAGCTTCTTTATGAATTATTCGATGCCCGGTTCGAAAAGGAGGGTAGTTCGAATCCAGATCGAGGGTCAGGGAGACAAACGTGACTATCGATTCACACGGTTTTAGGTGTCGAGCTCGATTTTGATGTCGCCTGATCCCTGAAAGCCGTTCCCGGGTATTCCTGCGAGTGCCTCTTCAATTTCGTTTTTCTTTGAGAGTTGTGACTTTTTCGAAAAAAGAACATGAATTTTTTTTCGATCCTTAGGATCGCGTACACACTGGACAAAATCATCGGCAGCCATTCCAAAGGCTTCTCTTTGAAAAGGAAACCGTTCCGCTGCGAACTCTTGAAAGGAAACCGAGATGCCGAGAGTGCGCACTTCGATCTTCATTTTTTTAAAAAACGAGTGCTTCCACCTGGGAAAAGCCGATTTTCCGATTTCTTTCACGCTCTGGTAGCGAAGCACTCCGCCTTCTTCGGTGAAGATCAGTTGGAACTCAATTTCAAAAGTAGCGAGTGGGTTGGCTTGGGAATTTGGATTTGTGTTTGAGGATGTTTCAATTTTCTGTTCATGGGGCGAGGGATCATCGAGATTGATCGCAATGGTTTTTTCTTTTTCTTCGAATGGTTTTTCGGGAGTTGAAGGCGCATTTTTCCTAAGGCTTGCAAGATTCGGAGTGAGGAGCTGTGTTACGCCGGGTACATCTTCACTAAAGTCCGACACGGAGATTTCATGGTTGGATGTGACGCTTGTTTTTTCATTTTTGGAGTTCGGCATTTTCTCTCTCCCCTAGATCTGATCGGTGGAGGTTTGAATCCTCTTGAATTTGATGGTTTTGCAGAGCCTTGGGAAA
>JAGWXK010000074.1 GCA_018969905.1 Bdellovibrionales bacterium | reverse complement strand
CGGTGAGGTTCACGAGGGGGTCGAGAGTCCGTATGACACCCGGGCATTGGATGAACCGATCATTCATGTTGAGGATCTCAGAATCGAGCGAATCCTCCAAAAACTGAACCATTACACCACGATCCAGGCCGAAAATGATTTCGCAAGGGGGCTCCGCACCCATCCGCTCAGGATTCTCCTCTCTTTTCCTGCCATGTTTTATAAAAATTACATCTACTATGGCGCATGGAAGGACGGCATCGAAGGCTTTGTCATTTCTGTTCTTGAAGGTGTGTCACGAACCATCCGCCACCTAAAGATCTGGCAGATCGAACGCATGCACAAAGTTCCTTGACGGGGCCACCCTTGAGACCCCGCACTCAAGCAAACTTTCCTCTTGCCCGGCAGAGTTAAATGGATATCATTTAATTAAACTGTTTTTGTTTATCTCTTAACGCCATAAGTCATTGTAATATTGAAATTCTTAATTATTATTGACAATTTAGGCTGGGGGAATAAACTTAGAATTGCGGACCGTTTTGATCGGAATTTGGTTTCCGGGTTCGCAGGAGGAACGTATGCGGAAAATCGGAATCATCGCAGCTGTGCTTGCGCTATCGGTAGGAACTTGGTTTTTCATGCAAAAAACCCAGGAAAAACCCGCAAACTCTCAAACCGCACTCGAATCAGCACCCGCCAAACCCGAGACTCCCGCAGATCCCTCGGCAAATCCGGCACAGGAATCATCCGCACCCGAGGCCGCGCCCGTAACTGTCACAACACCGGAAATCCCTCAAGACTCCGAGGCACCGGCCGTAGCGGGCGAAATTCCAGCAATCGCCCCATCCGACGCCAAACACGGAGAAGCCACCTCCCCTGCCGGGAACAAAGTCACTTCAGTTCCTGCAGTTCCGTCTGCAAGGGTTGCAGAAAAACCGTCCCAGACTTCCAGCGCCGTTGCACCGGCAACCGGAGCGCCAACCAAGCCAAGCACCCCTGTCACATCCGCTCCTCTTTCAGCAAAGCAGGAACCCGCGAAAAATTGCCTGACTTTCGAATACCGGCATCAAGAGTCCGCAAAATCAAAGGACATCGAGAGCTTTCTTGATTTTTCAAATGCGTTTCCCATTGCCGCCGAAAATGTGAACAAAAAGAGCATTTGCGTGAAAGTGAACCAGAAGCCCGTAGAATTTCAGATCCTGAAGCTCAAAGGCAAGGAGGAAATCGTAATCGGTCCAGTGGTCGGACCTGAGAGCATCATTCGGGTCTCCTACTGCACCGGCGCGGCACAGTGCCGCGAATCCTGCATCCCGCAGAAAAAGCGCTTTATGGACGATCTTCTGAGTGATGCGCATGCGGATGAATTCCAGGATAGCTGGGGAAAAGCCGGAGCTGATACGAACTCACAAGAATTGAAGGCGAAGACCAAGGAACTGCAAACTCTCGCCAAAATAAATGGTGTCCTGAACGATCGGGCAATGATGCGCGATTGGAACACACTTCAAAAACAAGAGTGGACTTGTAACCAGAAATAAGGAGAACGATATGGAATTTTTCGAATTCATCAAAAACAATTTTATGCATGTGGCGCCGATTCTTGCGGCGGGAATCATAGCCGGAGCGATCATCGTGGAGCGCGCCCAAACCCTCTTCAAAGGCTACTCCATCGACAATGTGGACGGATTCTTCGACAAGATCCGCGAACTGGTTTCCAAGGGTCGTCTCAATGATGCGGTTGCACTTTGCAATCAGTTTTCAGGAAAGCCGAGCGCAGACCTGATCAAGAGTGCATTGGAGCGCGCGCACCAGCCTGAGGAACTGATCATGAACTCGATCGAGATGGCGCGCAACAAGTACTCCGAAAAGATTCAAAAGCGCACAAGCTATCTTGCCACCATTGCAAACGTAGCCACGCTCTTGGGACTCCTTGGAACCATTGCAGGTCTGATTGAGTCATTCGCGGCAGTGGGACATGCGGATCCCCAGCAAAAGGCGACCCTTCTTGCAAACGGGATCTCGACTGCGATGAACGCAACCATGCTTGGTCTTGCAGTAGCCGTTCCCTGCATGGTTGTTTTCAGCTTTTTCATCAACAAAGCGAACCGATTGGTCGCAGAACTTGAATCCGCGGGCCTCTTGGTTCTTGATTCCATCATGGTATCAAGCCTTGGCACCCCGGATGATCGGAGAAATCCATGAGCGCGAACTTCGGAGGCAACAATCAGCAGGACGTCGATATCAATATCACTCCGATCATTGACTGCTTCACCGTGCTCATCACCTTTCTGCTCGCTTCGGCAAGTTTCCTCAGTATCGGCTTTTTCGAGGTCAGCACCCCCGGCAACGCGGTGGATGCAGCCCAGACGGAGCCTGATACCGAGCTCGTGGTTCGGGTGAAGGGAAATCAAATCGCGGAGTTTCGTGAAAAAGGCAAGAAAAACGGTACGCTCCGCTTCGATCTTTCAAAACCAGAGTCGGTCAAGACCATGGAAGCCGAGCTCGATGCCCTGAAATCGAATGAATACAAACTCACCCAGATCCTGGTTTCTGCGGACGACGAAGTGGGATTTCAATCCCTCTCCCAAGTCATGGGTCACCTGAATCGCGCAAATCTTCCCGTGATCGTCGGGGAATTTTAGGAGTTTCCATATGATGAGATCCAGAAGAAGACGACTCTTCCAAAAACACAAGGCCCCAAAGGAATCGGGTCAGATGAGCCTTCAAATCACTTCGATGGCGGATATCTTTACGATCCTGCTTGTGTTTCTCCTGAAGGGCATCGCATCCGACGCACTTACCATCTCCCCCTCCAACGGGACCAGACTGCCTGCAGGACTAAATACCACGGCACTGAGCGAATCCGCACTTCAGGTGGAGCTTTCGGACAAGGGCATCCTGATTGAGAAGGAATTCGTGACAGAATACAAAAACTTCGAAAAAACCCTTGATGAACGCCTCTCAAAAGAGCGTGAAAGGCAAAAGCTGATCGCAAAAGCAAACGATTCCGTGAAGGATGATGCCCGCGCCATCTTGCTATCCGACCAGAATGTCCCCTTTTCGACGATGAAAATGGTTCTCCGGACGCTCGCCAAGAATGGCTATTCGGAAGTGAAATTCGGAGTGATCAAGGAATGAAAACACCCAAGAGTCTCCACACCCTGCTTGCCGCCATTTTAGCCGGAGGCCCTTCTTTCGCGATTGCGGCGGAGAGCGGCTCAAAGCCGGCGGTTGTCCACGATATGGCGGCTCTCACGATTCAAAGCAAAGGGATCGCCAAGCTGAAGAAGCTTTTGAAGCAGTACAAAGGGACACGCCAGGAAGCGGATCTTCTGCATCGTCTGGGTGATCTGTATCTGGAGAGCTCCGGCATTTCCTTCAGGATCAGCGAGGGAACCTCGGTCAAAGCGAAATCTCCACTTTACACGGACAATCTGAAAAACGGTGTACAGTCCATGAGCGAGCTGATCGCAAAATACCCCTATCACGGGTATTCCCCGATTGCACACTTCAAGCGGGGGAAGGCCTATCGCGAACTGGGACTGATCGAGCTGGCTAAGGCGGATTATCTTTACCTGGTACACAACCAGCCTCAGTTTGAATATCTCGATTCCGCCCTCATGGACCTCGCAGACTTCGCCCAGGATGCAAACCAGCACCAGGAGGCACTTGGTTATCTCGGTCACATCGAAAAAATGGAAAATTCGGACTTCTATCCCATCGCGCTTCACAAGTCCGCATGGAGCCATTTCAACCTTACCCAATATCAGTCTGCGATCGACAAACTGAAGAAGGAAACCGAATTCTACTTTGCGAAGATCGAAGGAAAAAAACAGGAAACGACCGCAGAAACCGCTTTTCTTGAAAGTGCCTTCAATGATCTGGCCCTTTTCAACTTCGAGGCGATCAACAAAAAGCAGGAATTCGCAAACGTGGATCAAGCCCTCGACACCTTCAAGAAAATTGACAAAAACGGATCATATTTCGGAACTGTCGTTTACAAATTCGCAAAGCTCCTGAAAGCGTATACCCTGACCAACGAGCTCGAGCAACTGAAGAACCGGCTGATCAACAAGCACCATGATCTGCCCGAAACCGCGGAAGTCGCCCTGCTCCTGTACCAATATCATTTTGAAAAACGGAATTGGGGTCAGATCTCACCCCTCATTGGCGAATTGAAGACCCTTCGGAATGAAAAAATTCAGCCTAAAATGGAGCAAATTCTGACCGGATCCCTGAACGAGCTGCACAAGCTCGTGATCCGGAACAAACTCGCCACAGAGAGAGGCGTTTTGGTTCGTCCATTGATTACCCTGACCGAGTCGGTGGAGGAGCTGTTTGGAAGAGACAACTCCACCTCGCTTCTATCGAAATATTCGCTCGCAGAGACCCTTTTTGAGCTGGGTGAGTTCAAGGAAGCGGCAAAAAGATATTCAGAGCTCATGAAGCCGGAGTTCGCCACCGCTCTTGAGTCAAAGAAACTGTCTCTCTCCACGATCACGCTTCGTTGGCTTTCGGCCAAGTACCGCGAGTTGAAAAAGCAGGACCTCATCCCTGAAAAACTGAAAGTCCAGGCCCTGAGCGCCAAGCCGGAGCCTGCCACAAAAGAACAGATTCAGGGAATGCTCGAGTGGGTGAACGTCATTGTCGGGGCAGACTTCAAGAAATCCACTCCTGAGGAGCAAAACAGCCTCCGTGCCTATGTTCTTGAGTCCTATAAGATCGGTTATCTGTACTTTGACCGTGAAGCCTCGGTACAAAACCTGATTCAATTCGGGATCAAAGGGGCCGACACAGAAGAGGGAACTCTCGCCATTTCGATCGCACTTGACACTCTTTCGCAAAGCGAGGAATGGACCCGGCTTTTCGAACTGACACAGAAAGTAAAAACCCTGAAATTCAAGTCGAAGACTCTTCCGTCAGCAATCGCCGACATGGCGGCAAGCGCCCACCTCAAGATCACATTGAAGACGCAGGATCCCGCAGAAGCCTTGAAACGGACAGAGGAGTGTTCAAAAAAGTTTGCAGGAACCAAAATCAAGGTTGAGTGTGACATCATCCATGCAAAGACCCTTCTTTCAATCAACGAGACCATCCGCGCGGAAAAAGAACTTGGTCGGCTGGTTGAGATGAAGCTCGACTCCCAGAAGATCCAGTCCCTGATCCTGCTGCGTGCTGATGCGCGACGGAAACTCGGCAGAATGGACGAATCGATCCAGGACCTTGAGCGTTATCAAGCACTCACCCAGTACCAGGATGTCGAAATCACAAAACAAATTCTCGAATACTCATGGTTGAAAAACGATCAAACCCGCCTAAATCAGCTTTTGGGGAACAAAGCGGTGTGCACCGGAAAAAACGCTCCTTCATGCGAACAGTACCGCCTGATCCGCCTGCTTGATCAGGGGCAGGAAGCATCGGTGCCCTACTCCACCTCGTTTCGAAACACGATCAAGTCTGAAAAGGAAGTCCAGGCGATCTGGGCTCTGATTGCCATGCGCAATCCGAAGAAACTTGCCTTCCAGGATCGCATTGTACTCGTCCAGAGACTTTCCCACTCCTGGGAACACCTCAATCCATCCCTTCAAATCCACCTTGTGCCAAAGTTGATCGCCCGCACGGGTGAGACACTCGAGAGCATCCGGATCTCCGCTCCGGGCATTGCGCCCCTCACCGCGGATCAGGGCAGCATCGAGCGCCGCATGAGATTGATGCAGGAGCTGGACCTTGCATTTTCGAAAACGATGAAGCTGAACTGGATTGACCTCAAGCGCAAGGCGATCGTGGAACTCACGCTGGTTTACGAGCGGCTGGTCTCCGATCTGAAGGGGATCAATACTCCGGAAGACCTCATGAAGCCCTTCCACTCAAAGGTGGCTGAAATGAAATCAGCAATGGACAAGATGGATCAGATGTCCGTGGTTCTCAAGGCCCCAAGCGCGGATGCCCTTTTGCTTGCAAACGAGGTGAAGGCCTCCCTGCCCGAATCCATCTGGAGCGAGTGGAAGAAGGGTGTGGAACTCAAGCAGAGGGATTACCTCCTTCACCTTGTTTCAGCTTATGAACAAAGCGAGATCGGCTCAAAAGGAATCGCCCCGATTCTGAAAGGACTGGTGTTGCTTTTGAGCGGAACCCCTTCCGAGGCCTTCGCCTTGATTGAAAGCGCGCCTGATTCGGAGTGGAAAACCAATGTGAGTCAGTTTTTCCAAAGGAGAAAATTATGAAATCCTACGGATCGATGATTTTTGCCATTCTCATCTTTCTTGTCGCACCTGCCCTTGCACAGGAATCGAAGCGTTCCAAGAACATCAATTTTGAGGACGAGCTTGTGGAGGGAATCAACCGGAAGCCACTGGATGCATTCAACCAGATCAGTGAACGCAACAAGAAGCAAAAAAACCATTTGTACAAAAAACGGTCAGGATTCACCGATCGCGATGAAACCCTCCTCACGGAAATGAGGTTATTGAAATGAGCGCAAACTTTTATCAGCCAAAATATCTTGTAAAGTTCGGGAAAAGCCTTCCCATCCGTTGGGATGGCCGGAGCATGATCACTCTTGGTCACCCGGTCCGGTACATGCTGGAACGGCGGGGGAATTCGCTTTGGGTCCGGAATTTCACCACAGAGTCCGGCACCATCGAGCCACTTCGGGTTCTGGATCTGGAACATCTCCTGAGTGGCGCTCCCGCATTTCTTTCCACCCAGACCAAAGAAACCATCACCGTGACCGAGCTTCGAACCGTTGCTCCGGTCGCTTGGAACCTCGTTCCAAAGAACCTCCCCTTCACTCTCTCTTCTGCGATGACCGCAGCAAGGGAGGACGTGCTCTTTAAGAGACACCTGAAGCAGGGTCTGGCGATGCTTTCGGTGCTGTTGATCACTGTGGTTGGATCAAAACTTCTTGAGCCTGAAGTAAAAACCGACGAGGCGATCATCCCACAGAAGTTCGCCAAAATCATCCTGACGAAACCAAAGGACGTCAAATCACCCTCTACCGGCGGAGTCGCAAGTGCAAGAGCGCAGGCGAAAGCCGTGGCACGCGCTTTCCAGACAAAAACCGTTCAAAACAGCTTGCGCAGCATCTTAAAGAGCGGACTTTCAAAGTACTCCGTGATGGCGACTGGAAAAGCAATCCAGAATCTTTCACAGAAAATATCCGCAAGCGAGACCCTTCTGGGCTCCGGGCTACAGAAGAAAGCGGATGGTCTACTCGGCGCTGCCGAGGTGGGCAAACCACGGATTGGAAGCGATGGCGGTTATGGAAATGGACAGGGCCTAAGCATCAAAGGTCAGGGAAATGGACAGTTTGAAGTAGGACTCAACACGCAGGACGCTTCGGTGGATGAAGGCCTCACCAAAGAGGAAGTGGCACGAGTGATTCACAGTCACATGAACGAGATCCGATACTGTTATGAATCCGGAATCCTGAAGGATCCGACCATTGCAGGAAAACTGCTGGTGGACTTCAAGATCAATGCAACGGGCGTCGTACCCAATGCAGGGGTTCTCGAGGCAAGCCTCAAGGACTCTCAAGTCACCCAGTGCTTGCTGGGAAAACTCAAAACCTGGAAGTTCCCCCATCCTCGCGGGGGCGTTGTCGTAGCCGTAACGTATCCATTCATTTTCAAAAGTTTATCGAGGTGATGAATCATGAAGATCCTATCTCTCATTTTACTGTTCGCAGCGCCCTCAGCAATGGCTGATGTCCAGGATCCATGCCTGTCTACGGAACATTGGAACCTGAATCGCAAAGGCTCGTCGCCCGCATGGCTTCGGGAATTCCATGAGTTCTCGGCAAAGCGCTCACAGGGGGTTCAAGCGTTTGCCCAAGCGGTGCAGCTCAAACGAATCAGCTCAGTGATGGGCAACTCAGCGTTCGAAGAGGACTTCTCGGAATACTGGGTGGCGCGTGTTTTGTTTGATCTGAAGCTGATGCCCCTTTCCTATCAGGCATTTAGTTCGGTGTTCGAGAACACCGAAAATCGTGATCTGAAAAAAGCCGCTTACTCCTGCATGACGAGGATTCAGATGGTGAACCCTGATTTCAGGGCTCCGGATCTTTCGGGCGTGAGCCAGCTCTCCTGGACCGAAGCCGATTCCGACGTTCTCCTTTTGAACCTGATCGGCAAGGACTCCCCTCTGGCTGCGAAACTCTCACCCGGACACAAGGGGTTTTTGACCGGTGTGAACAGCTTGAAGAATCGAAAATATTCCGAAGCGATTCAGGGATTCACGGCTTACTTCAAATATCTCCAGACCCACCCGGGAAGTTTTGTTTCGCGCTACCAGGATCAGGCGCACCTCATGATGGGACGGGCGCTCTATGCAACAGCCCGCTTCAAGGAATCCGCAGATGAGTTTCAAAAAGTAAGGAAAACCTCGAATGAGCAAATCGAGGCTCTTTCGAATCTCGCCTGGGCCTACCTTCTTCAGGAAAAATACGACGATGCAATCGGCGTTGCACTCCAACTCAGATCCGGCGGACTTCGGCATACCTTTGCTCCGGAACCGATCATGGTTTCAGCGATGGCTCTGAATGAGCTCTGCATTTACCCTGAGTCCATTCGAATGGTTCAGGCCTTCGTGAAAGACTACCTGAGCAGCTTCAATTGGTTAAAGAAAAACCCCAACCGCCCGGATGGATATGATCTGACTCTCAAGGCAATCAAAAACGTGCAAGTTGCACCCTCGAAGCTCACAACGGAGTGGATTCGTCGGCCTGAGTTCCTGACCCGTCAGACCGAAATCAATGAAATGATTGCTCATCCGAGACTCATCGCTGAAACCGAGAGCAAGGCCTACACCGAACAGGTGCGCATGACAAAGGAATGGGTCAGTCGAGCGGCTTCGTTCATCCAGGAAGTGAAGGTGGCAAATCTCAAGCTCAAGTCAAATCAAACCCTGGCCCCAGAGTTTGCCGACCGGTATGCAACACTGAAACGCGACCACCGAAAGCTGAGCCAGTTCTATCGGGCCTCCAGAGTCTGGAAAACTCTTGCCAGAAACTATGAAAAACGTCTGCCGGGAATGCGCGCCGAACTCGTGAAACGCGTAAATGCCGATTTCAACAAGAAAAACCAAAAGCTCCTTGCCATGCTCCGCAATGTTCGTGACAACTCGGATCTGATCGAAGTTGAAATCTACAATGGTGCAAGTCAGGACATCGTCTGGAAAAACGCCCACCCCGAATTTGAGGCAAAGAAAGATGAGCTTCTGGAGGAAAAATCGGGTCCGGATCATTCGGAGACCTGGAGTTGGGGACGCTTTCTTGCATCTGACATCGAAAACTCGGAAGTATGGGAAGATGAGCTTGGCGCTCTCAAAGCCGATGTCCAGAGCCAGTGCAATGCGAAAGAGAAGTTCCTAAAACTAAGTCTGATGAAGAGGGAAAAATGAGCACTCAGAATCGTTACTATCTTTTCAAAGCCGGAAAACTGACTGGACCCTTGTCTCAATCAAAAATCGAGGAAATGAGATCCAACGGCAAACTTCACACCTACTCCTGGATGATGGATGAGATCACCCAGACCTGGAGTCCGATTGAAGGAATGCCAACCGAAAACCCCTTCCAGGCCTCCCTTCAGACCTTGAAGGAGCGGATCCTGAGTGGCGCATTCCAGCACCGTGGCAAGGCCTTAAGCGGCGTTGTGAGGGGCATGCACTCTTTTGGGCTGGAAATCCTGATGCCAAAGGACTCGCGCGAGTGGAACGGATTGTCGACCTCCACTCCCCTGACCTTGAATCTCGTGGATGAGACTCACCTGAAGACCTCAAATGCCAAGGTGACCTTTCAAGCGGCGGAGGCCACCTCTGAGGGAACCCTGCTTCGATTTTCTTGGCATGAGACCGCAGCCCCGTTGTAGAATTGAACCCATAGGATGGAATCGTTTATGAAAAGATGGATCTTTTTTGCTTTCGCGCTTTCTTTACCCCAACTTGGACACGCGGAAACTCAGGGCACACAAAAGTCGCCTGCATCATCGCAGGAAGGCGAAGCAGTGGATGTTTCAAAAGTGACCGAAAAATACTGGGCCCAAGGGAAAGACTCGGAACTTGGCGTGGTTCAAAACCGCAGGTACTCGAATGAAAAACGCTTCGAGATTGACCTGCTGACCGGAAGCCTTTCGTATGATCCATTTCAATCGATTGCGAACTATGGGGGATCGATCGGATATTACTTTTCGCAGTATTTCAGCGTCCACGGCATTGCCTGGAAAAGCAATGTGAGTGACTCGGCGGCCTTCAAATCACTGAAAGCAGAAGCCCCCACTGCGGATCTGTTCCGGAACACGCCACGAAGCTTTTATGGTCTTCAACTCAATGAGAACTTTTTGTATGGAAAAGCCTCTCTTCTTGGAAAAATGATCATTTATGTGGACCTGTTCTTGCTGGGCGGTGCCGGCGTCATGAACACCGCAAACGGCAACAGCTTTGCCCCGTTCCTGGGAATCGGACAAAAGATCCACATCAACCGCAACATCGTACTGCACCTTGACTACCGGATTCTTGGATTCAAAGAAACAGTACGAAACTCTCTTGGGTCAAGCCAGACTCGCAGCAATACAAGTGACGCGATCACGTTCGGGCTTGGGTATCAGCTTTGAGTTTGATCCGGTACCCCTCACCGTAAACAGTCTGGATTTCGCCAGAAAAATCCGAAACCTTTTTACGAAGCGAAGTCAGGTGTGCGTCGATCAAACGATCACTCTTGGACTCGTCCTGCCAGACCGCGTCCATGATCCCCTTTCGACTCACCACTCCCCCATCCGAATCAAGAAGAAGCTCCAGAATTCCGTATTCGACAGGTCCAAGATCGACGAGTTTTCCTGAAACAAAAACCTCGCGGCTTCGTTTGTCCATGACAAGGTTTCCAAGCTCAAGACGTGCCAAGGGCTTCTTCTGAAAGTCCCGAATTCGAGTGAGTTTCGACCTTACCCTGGCAAGCACCTCATCAAAATCAAATGGCTTGGTGATGTAGTCATCTGCGCCGAAATCAAATGCCTCAATCCGGTTCGGGGTGGAGTTTACGGCCGTCAGCATCAAAACAGGAATGGAGCGAGTTTGCTCATTCTCACGGATTCTCTTTATCGCGGTGATTCCGTCCATTCCGGGCATCATCACATCCATCAAAATCACATCCGGGTTTAGCTCGCTTGCCATCCGCACGGCTTCAAGACCACTTGCACATTCTGTAATATCAAACTGCTCTGACAAAAAGTCGCGAAGAACCTCGCGCAAAAGAGGTTCATCATCAACCACCAAAAGCTTAGGCTTTCCCTGCGCAAGACTCGAACTCATGAACTCAGTGCCTTTCTTACCAGCCCGGGATCAACCTCGGACTTTGGAACTTTGAAATCAAACCATGTTCTTACATCCTGGTCCAACCCAATTCCAAGCATGTAATTGTAGACGGCCTTTCGTAAACCAAAACCGTAGCGATCGTGATCCACACCCGAAGAATCCTCGAATTCGAGATCGTTTTCGGCGAAATGAACCGCCCCCTTTTCCCTGAGTTTGACCCCGTATTCCTCGGGAGCAAGACCCACCGCCGAGTGGGCCGTAGTCGAAAACCTGTGCCAAAATGCCGAACTCAAGCAGCCCTCTGAAAACAGCTGCCGCACCCGCTCAAGGCTGTCGATGGTTTCTTGCACAGTCTGGGTGGGAAATCCGTACATCAGATACGCATGCACCAATACCCCCGACTCACGGAAGTTCCGGGTCACCCGTGCCACCTGCTCGACCGTGACCCCCTTCTTCATCTTCTTTAGCAAGCGGTCGGATGCGACCTCAAGTCCACCAGAAACTGCCACACAACCCGCATCGCTCATGAGTGCCGTAAGCTCGCGGGTAAACGTCTTTTCAAACCGGATGTTGCCCCACCAACTGAAACTAAGCCCCTCCTCGATGAGCTTCTTGGAAAGGTCCTTAAGAGCTACCGGAGGTGCGGCCTCATCCACAAAGTGGAAACCACTGGAGCCACTCTCGGCCTTGAGCCTTTTCATTCGCTCAATGGTCACCTCGACCGGGGATAATTCATAGCGTTTGATATAATCGAGCGAAATGTCGCAAAAGCTGCATTGATGCCAATAACACCCATGCGCAAGCATCACCTTGTTCCAATGCAGATCGGACCAAAACCGGTGCATCGGATTCAACATCTCAACGAGCGAGAGATATTCTCCGATCGGAAGGCCCCGCAAAGTCGGAAACCCAGTGGCAATCTGGGGGTGATCATGTTCCGAGTTCGAATGACAGTACTCGACACTCCCCTTTACCTTAAGTCCCGGAAGATAGGTCCGAAGGAGCCCGTCACGTCCGATCTCCCCCAGAAAGTGGCGAAGAAGAAGCTCAAGCGGTCGCTCCCCGTCATCAAGAGTGATGGCATCTACAAAATCAAAAATCCGCCCGTCTTTCAGTTTTCGAAGCTCGGTATTCACATACCCGCCCCCGAGGCAAATTTTTATGCCGGGATCATTCGATTTGATGGCCTTTGCGATCCGAAGGGCTCCGAGCACGCAGCCTGGAAAGGGAATCGTGATCAGCACCACATCGGGTTTGTGCTTCCCTGCGATCTCGAGTGCAAGCTCGCGGATCATCTCTGCGATCAGCCCCCCTTCGTTCCGTAGCGCCGAAAGTAGAGGATCAAACGTTGGAGCACTTGCCGCGAGCTTTTCCCCATACCTCGACAACGAAAACTCCGGGTCCAACCCTTTTGAAATCACATCGGTAAGGTCATCAACATAGAGGCTCGCCAGATGCTTTGCCTGATCCTGCGTACCCATCAACCCAAAGGCCCAGGCAAGATCTTCAGCCTCAACACTCTGGAATCTCGGTCCCTCCGGCAAAAGGGTACGCGCCGCGATCCGGTGGGCCAGGGTCGGGTCTTTTCCCTGCAGGAATGAAATCACAGGACCTACCGTTCGCACATAATCCGGATAAGCATCCAGAAAAAAGCGAATGGAATCGTCACGAAGAAGACCGGGCTCCGTTGCAGCACGCGCAAGGATGCTGGCTTTGATTTTCTCAAGACCATCGCCGCTCAAAAGCCTAAGCACGAGTTTCAGACCCAGATCATCCTGAACAGCCAGGTAGCCAAGCTTCTCCAAAAAACCCGTAATGAAGCTTGTCGCAGGGTATGGCGTGTTAACCTGCACAAGCGGTGGGATCAGGCTTAAGACCTTGAGACTCCCCATTTAGAAATGAAACTCCGCAATTCGATAAATCGACTTCCCGGCAGGTGCCGGGTGATCGCTACTGACCGTTTCAATGAACACATTCATCGTATCCGGATCAAAGACCCTCGCCATCGCAACCAAGTTTTTTGGTTCATTCTCGAAACTTGCCACCACCGTGCCCAAAGTTTTGATGGTTTCCGCTGCTCCACACTTGAACTCAAGGTCATCCATGTGGCGCTTGGGTTTCAGGATCAAGCGGGTACGATCCTGCTCGATGGGGAGACCATGGGACTTCAGCTGATCAAAGGTGCCGAATGCCATGAGCGGAATGTCGCGCCCCGTGAGGTACACAATGTAAGCACCCATCTCATGCAAGCGGTTCACAAATTCGATCGCCCCCGGAGTCGGCGTGTCATGAATGAGGTAGTCATGATTGAAAAAACGCTTCCGCCAAAATTGTTTGGCATGCTTGAAGTGATGATCAAAGGGGCCGATGTCGGTCGGGATTTTTTTGATCTCCCACACGTCCTCCAGCGAGTAGCGCATGTCCGAGGGTCCAAGGTCCGAGAGCTTTTCTCGGGTTTCGATGAACTGGAGGGTTTCCGGATGGTCGGCCCAATCGCGAAGGATCTGGTAGGAGCGATTGGACACATCAAAGAGAGTGGAGTCGAGATCAAATACCACTACGGGAAGTTTGCCATCGCTCAAGGCTCTCGCGGTACGCTCGATGACAAGTGACAGGACCTGACGGCCGGATTCTGAAAAAAACTCGCTGTTTTTGATCCAATCTCCACGGATGTGCATGATTCCGGTGCCTTTCTGTTTTGTATCTTGTATTTGGATTCTGCAGCTCGTCTGTTAAAAGAACACGGCGATCGGAAGAAACCTCCGACCGCCGACTTCAATTATCTTGAACCGAGTACTATTTCCAAGCGCTGTTCATGCCGTCGGAGATTTCCTGCTGAACTTTGTTTGCTTGAGCTTCAGGTAATCCCTTCAGGGTCACTAAGATTTTATAATTTTTGTGAGTCGTAACCCCTTTGGCCGTAATCACACTTGAATCAAGACTTGAGCTCCTTACAATATATTCGCGAATGGTCTGTGATGCCTTTTCCGCGTTCGGCGCTTTATTCACACCGGCCTCTATTTCAACCTTTTCAATCTCAGCCTTGTAGCGTCCGAGCACCACTCCGACAGCTGAAGCCTTAGAGTCATCCGGTGAGTTCACATAAGTAGTCGACCCCCCGGTCTTCCGACTTCGATCCAGAAGAACGGTTTTCGTAACGAGCTTTTCTACCACTGGGGCTGAACTTACGCTTGATTCCTGGCAGGTGCCATCCGAGAACTCGTGAGCTACACTGTCTTGATCACCATTGTATTGAAGCTCTACTGGCGCTTCTTGGTTCGGTACTTTTCCATCCTTCAATGTGGTAGTCAAAATCAAGTGACCTGACTCAAAGTACACATTCTTTCCCATTGCGAATCTGAACTTGTAGTATCCATTTTCGCTATACTGAACAGAGTGATCCCGCAACCAGGTTACGAACTCTTCCACCGTCAGCCCATGGAGATCAAATAGATCCTTCAGGTCATACTCAACATCATAGATTTCCTTTGAATCACGGTCTTTTCCGTTGAAGTGCAACAGCCCTGTTTGGGTGCTCTCTTGAGAAAGAAGAGCTTGTCTCGAGAATGCATCCGTTACAACATGAACCTTGTTGCGAATTACAGCATCTGCTTCCGCAATCTTCCCTGAACAGATCGGCTGAATCAAACCCTTGTGGTCGTACAAACAAAGCACCTGCCCATCAAGACTGGTTACCGATGGATCTCCCAGTTTCGAATGACGAACCATTTTTCTTAATTTCAATGTCGCAGAGATGCTTGCTACCGAATCTGGCTCCGGAATGAATTCAACCGCTCGAAACATCAGATTTGCATTCCGAATGTGATCCTTAGGGTTACTGCTGCATTCAGGCTTTCCAATCGAACGAATCG
>JAGWXK010000073.1 GCA_018969905.1 Bdellovibrionales bacterium | reverse complement strand
CACCCATCCCAGAATTCGCCCGAGGGAGCAAGAGACGTAGCAAAGCAAGTCAATGTGAGTGCGAAGATAGTTCCCGCTTCGATCGACTTTCAGGGTCTTCATTGCAGTCTGAAGCTTTGGAAGCTTTTCGAGTCTTGCGATGGTTTCCTGCATGTTGCTCTGAACGGTTTCAAGGTATTCCTGGTCCTCGAAAAACTTCTCCGGAGCAACACGGTCAAAAACCGGAGATTTGATGAAGCTCCTGAAATCCGATTCCGAGATTTCGGTCTCAAGGCGCAGGGCAATCGTGGTCTCATCGCTCCGGATGATGGAGCACTCAATGTTGGTGGCAAGGTCGCCCAACTTCTTCATCGGAAGAGAGGGCGATGCATGGATTCTGATTTTGGATTCCTGGTCGATTTCGATCTTTAGACCGGAGCGGGAGGCGTTGATCACCCGGAAGGTTTCAAGGGTGCCGAGAACCTCGAGGGTGATGAATTTCTGGTCTTCACGTGGAAAGTGAACACGGCGATGAATCCGCTTTTCCTCGAGGATCATCTCTTCGGAGGTCTTCAGGGTCAGAAGATTCTGATTCAGATTCAGGATCTTGCATTTTGCGACGCCGGAATTTCGTGAGAACTTCACAAACACCGAATCAAGGTCGGAGAGTGCGGCAGGAATGATTTTCAGCTGAAGGGTGATCTGCTCTTCGTCTTCGTCAAAACGCAAGAGGGTGCCCGTGAACATGATCCGCTTTTCCTCCGGGTGGATCCAAAGCGTGAGTTCCGTCTGGAGCGGAATGTTCCGGATCGCAGCCTTGATTTCCCGGAGTTTCCGGGTGAGCCTGAGCTTAGGATCGCTCATTGAACTCGTTTCAAAATACAACGTGAGCGCGCGAGTTCCAGGTAGGGGCTGGCATTCATCATTCCGCTGATTGAGGTGCGATACCTGATTTGAAGATCATTTTGATCCGTAAGCGACAGGGACCAGTGATAAGAGCTGTTTCCCGAAAAATAACCAAAACCCGACAGGCGTTCCTCGCGTGAGGCAGAGTAGGAGATTCTTCGGGAGGTTGTTCTTAGTGTATCGAGTCTCAGGGGCCGGTTGATTTCACCTGCCGGGGAGGTTCTGTGATCCGGGTAGATCAAGGAGATCGTAAGGCAGCCATCTTGAATGATCCGGACCCGGTCCCCGGAGTGCACTTCGAGTCCGATGGGAAGTGGGGTGGAGTACCCTGAGTGGGCGCGGAAGGTGTGACATTTGTTGTCCTGAAATCCGGTAAACTCGTACAGGCCTGAGAGGTCAGGACAGGATGCAAGAGCGCTCTGCAGGAAGGAGAATGCCAAAAAACCGGAAATTGCCTTCATAGACACGATTTATTACACGTAACCTATTTAGTCAAATTCACTCTTTCCATTCAAGCTCGCCCCTGGACACCCTGAAGTCGTTCCAGGAACGACGGTATTCAGCGTAGGATTCGAAACGCCGGATCTCCGCTTCCGCGAGGTTCTGTTCGCGTATGTTGAGGGTGATGAGGTTCGAGTCGCCGTTCAAGAATCGCTTGTTTTCCATCTGAACCAAAGTTCGGGCAAGGTCAAGCTCACGGTCCGCTATGCTCATTCGGTCCATGGACAGGTTGAGCGCGTTCCTCGCCTCTTCGATTTGATTCCGGATACGGATGCGAACCAGGTCAAGCTGGGCTTCCTGCCGGATCAGCACCGAGTTGGCCTGGGCCTTCCTCGCCTGGGCTGCACGGGAGGGAATCGGAAATTCAAACGAAACGCCCGCCTCACTCTGGGCCGGATTCAAGGATGGAACCGGGGTTCCCATGTCCTTTGAGACGTTCAGGCTCAGATCAAGCTTCGGCAGAAACTGGTTCCGCGCAAGCCTTTGATCGATTTCGGCTTGTTTCACCAAAATGTCCTGACGCTGGGATTCCGGATGGTCGTTCTCGATTTCCCGGGTATCCTCTGCTTGCAAAGGAGAAAGAGTGGTTGAGTCCGGGTGTGAGTACTGGGGAACCTCGGAGAGATCCAGCTTCATGCTTAGGCCTTGGTCAGGTCCTTTGATGAAGGCTTCCAGGTCGAGCTTTGCCTTGATGAAATTTCTCTCCTGGAGCGCGCGGGTTGCCCGACGCTGAAGCACGATCCGGTCTCCCTCGAATTGCTCGATTTTCGCAATGTCACCCCGTTCCACCCGGATCTTGATCTTGTCCTGGCGATCTACCGATAGTTTGAGCAATTCCTCAGCAACGATGAGGCGTTTTCCGTTCGTATACCAGTCCCAGTATCGAGCACCCAGCTGCCGAAGTAACTCGAGTTTCTGAGCTTTTTCCTGGGCCCTCGAGAGATTCTCGGCAAATTCGCCTTTCCTCAGGTTTCCCCGCAGAGGATCGATAAAGCCGTTCCGAAGGAGAGGAATTTCAAGCCCAAAACGAACCTCGCCGCGGTCCTGGGTTTCACGGTAGCCCTCGTACAAAGGAAACAGGCCCCGACCAGTCTTGTATCCGACCAGAACTTGCGTTCCCCAGAGCGAAGTTCGCTGCAGGAGGGAGATGTCTGATCTCTGATTGGTGTAGTATCCGCGGAATTCGTTGAAATATGATGCACGCAGCACGGGATCGAAAAAGGAACCAAGGGCAAGATCATACTCCTGAGCAACCCGTTCGCGCTCCTGCTCGACCACGATGCCCTGGTTTGAATCCTTGAAAAAACGATCCGCTAGCTCAGGAAATCTGAGTGATGAATTCGCCCCGGGCGGGTTGAAGCAAAAAAAGATCAGGAGGGCGGAAAACCACTTCATTTCTTTTCCTCAGCCGCTTTCGGAGAGCCCGCAATCTTTTCGGGAGCTATGGGGAATGCATTGAATTGCCGCCAGAGTTCATAGCCAATTGATACTGCTTTGATCGACACCCAGCCCACAGCCCGGACCCCCTGTCGCAAAAAAGAAGGATTTGGCCATTCATGATCATTCACCGGCACCACCATTGTGCGGAATTCACCTTTTTCATTGCTGGTGGGATCAATCCAGATCACTTTTGCGGGAAAAGTTCCCACGGCAACGGAAGGCCACCCGGAGAACTGAATTGCAGGCCATCCCTCGAATTGAAGTCGCACTTCCTGGTCTTTTTGGATGAGTGGCATGTCGTTTCCTCGCACCCAGAGCTCCACGGCCCGTGACTTCGTATTCGGAATGAGAACGCTGAGCTCGGCACCAGCCTTGATCAGGTCACCCTCCTGACCGGTCAGGCGTTTCAGAATCACGCCATCACTCGGTGAGGACACAAGCTGAGCAGCCTGACGGGCAAGGCGCACTTCGATTCTGGCAAGTTCTGATACGGCGTTCGCCTCGTCGGTGAGGTATTTTACGAGCTCAAGATTTGCGAGCTCGTAGTTTCGCTTGGAGGAAATGCCCTCCTCAAAAAGCTTTTGCTGCCGGTCAAGATTCTTCCGGGAGGTGATGATACCAAGCTTCGAAGCCTCGATCTTTTTTTGGGCCGCTGACTTTTCAAGCTCAAGCCGGCTGACGATGTCCGGGTCCACGTCCATGAGCTCCACCAAGGGATCCCCCTTTTTGACCAGGGTTCCTTCCATGATGAACCACTGTTTGATCCGGCCATCGATTGGCGCAAGAATCCTCTGTTCGCGCTCGGTGGGCGAGAACGCCACCACGCGACCCTTGCCCGGTACAGTTTGAATCCAGGGAAGAAACAAAAGTGCGAGAAGGATCAGGCCGCAGACCCTCAATAGGTTTCGCGCAGCTCTTCGGTGGACCAAAAGATCGGATTCTTCAAATTTCATGATTTCCTCCTTGTAATGGTGCCTGCGGGAAGCTCCAGGATCATGTCGCATTGTTTTGCCACTTCATGATCATGGGTTGCGATGAATACGGTTTTTCCCTTCATTTCTATAAAGATGCGTTCGAGCACATGTTTTCGGTTCTTTGAATCGAGTTCATCCAGCACCTCATCCACCAAAAGGACATCGGGCTCGTGGATCAAAGCCCGCAGCAGGGAGAGTCTTGAAAGCTGTCCCACCGAGAAGGGCAGGGTTTGGGATTCAAGCGAAGTATTGAATCCCTCCGGCAGGGATTCAATCGCATCCTCGATGGAAAGATCCCTCGCCATCTCGACCACACGGCCAAACTCGATTGATTTTCCAAGAAGGATGTTGTCGCGCAAGGATTCCGGCAGCGCTTGGAATTCGCCCGCATATCCGATTCGATCACGAAGCTCCTTGATGTTGAGGTCCTTGTAGTCGAAATCGTCCGCGCGGATCACACCGCTTGACGGGGTGCGCAAGCCGTAGATGATTTCAAGGAGCGTGCTTTTGCCTGCCCCTGAGGTTCCGATGATCGCCACCGTGGTTCCCGGTTCTATCTTGAGCGTGAGCGAAGACCAGAGAATCGGACCACTGTGATACTGGTAGTTGAGCTCGCTCAACTCAAATTTGCCTAGAATCGAGGGCAAGGGGTGTCGTTTGTCCGCGGAGGACTCCTTTGGAATCGCAAAAAGTGATTCGAGTTTCGACAGGGAGGAGAGGATCGAATAGAAGCGGTCCAGGATTTTTTCGAGGTTGGCGATTGAGGCAAGAACTCCGGCCAAGATGATCTCAGCTGCAACGAGTTGCCCAAGCGAAAGCTGGGTCTTGAAAACAAGAACTCCTCCAACACCGAGTAGAATTGTGGAGGCAAGGATGCTGATGATCAGAAACCCCCCGTGTTGACGGATCAGCACTCCGAAGTGCTTGCCCCGGGCATCGATAAACTGCTGGGAGAGGGCTTCGGTCCGAAGAGCGGCAAGTTCGGCTCCATGGGAGCCGCGCAGTGCAACTGCGGGCCTGGAGAGTCCCATGATCCAGGTTGCGATCTCGTACTTTTTCTCAGACTCCTCGAGCTTAGTCAAAAGGCCGTCCCTGCCCACCACCCGAATCACAAAATACAGGCTTCCGATCAGCAGAAAGTCGAAGAGCAGAAATGCAGGATGGTAAAGGGCCACGATCAGCATTCCGGATCCCACGATCAGGATGAAATCGAGCACATCTATGATCAGCGAACTCAGGTTTTTCTGTACTGAGAACAGTTCAAGATATCTCGAAAAATAGGTCTGATCGTAGGCGGAATCAAGTGCTTCCTCCCGCATGTTCGGGATGTGCTCTCCGAGCTGCTTTGTGGTGCGATAAAACACCTTGAGAGTGAGCCACTCGACCACATGCCGCTGGGCAAGCTTGAGGACCGCGCTGAATCCGAGTCCAACAAACACCATGAAAGACAGTGTAAAGATGGGCAGAAGAATCGAACCGAAGGCGACCGAGTTTACGAGGTTCTGGACCGCGATGGGTATGGAAAGAGACAAAAATCCGACCACCACCGAGTAAATGATGATGATTCTGAGCTCCGCCCGACCTACATCAAAGAATCGGGAGACTTTCTGAAAGATTTTCGAATAAAGATCCGGATCGTTTGTGGCACCCATGGTGGGAAGGTATACCAAATCGGGGGGCAGGGGAACAGCCCGCAAGCGCATTCAATCGATTTTATTGATCCGCAAAGCCCTCGTTTTTTCTCGAAATGATCGAGGGATTGAGGCTAGACTCCGTTTCCATGGATCCGAAAGTCAATATGATCAAAGTAGAGTCACCCATCAACTGGGATGAGTACTTTATGTTTCAGGCAATTCTTGCCTCCTACCGTTCCAAGGACCCCTCTACAAAAGTCGGTGCGGTGTTTGTGGATCGCAATCAGCACCAGATCAGCATGGGCTACAATGGCTTTGTGGCAGGCATAGATGAATCAAAGCTTCCCTGGGGAAAAGAGCCCGGAGTGGGGCTTGAACACCAGAAGTACGGCTACGTGGTTCATGCCGAGGCGAATGCGATCTTGCATGCGCACGGGGATCTTGGCGGTTCCAAACTCTATGTGACCCATTTTCCATGCAATGAATGCGCAAAGCTGGTGGCCTCAAAAAAGATCAGCGAGGTGGTTTATCTATCCGACAAGCATCACCAGCTCGAAATGAACCGGATCGCAAAGCGCATCTTTGATCTGATCGGGCTTAAGTATCGGCAACTTTCCTTGAACGAGGAACTGGTGGAAAACCTGCACCGACATTTTCAGAGTTCCATCCGGGATCTTGGGTGATTGATTCTCCTCATGGGTTCACCTGTCTTTCAGAACACTTTTGCCACTCTTCCCGCTTTTTTTTTTCGAGAAGGTCACTCCGACCCCCCTGAAAAAAGTCACCCTTTTGCACCACACGGAGCTCGCAAAGTTTCTTGGCCTCGGTAGCCTCACCCCGCACGAGCTTCAATCCTGGCTAAACGGGGAATCCCGAATCCCAGGCGATCAGCGAATCTCCACCCGCTATGCGGGCCATCAATTTGGAGTGTGGGCCGGACAACTTGGTGATGGTCGCGCAATTTCGCTCGGCGAGTTGATCACGCACAAAATGGGGCGTCAGGAAATCCAGGTGAAGGGGCTTGGAATGACTCCGTTCTCAAGACGGGGCGATGGCAAGGCGGTTCTTCGTTCGTCCCTTCGCGAGTATCTTTGTGCGGAAGCCATGGATGCGCTTGGAATTCCAACCACAAGATCGCTTGCACTGATGATGGGCGAGGGGGCGGTTGAGCGCGAGGAGATTGAGTTTGAGGCAACCACCACGCGGGTGTTTCCAACCCAGATCCGTTTTGGTCACTTTGAGATGGCCTTTCATTTCGGAAAGAAATCCGAACTTCAAGCGCTGGTTGAATACACAAGATCGCAGTTTTTTGATGGTGCCTCGATCGAGGAGATGCTGCATGCCGTGATGGATAAAACCGCGCGGATGATTGCGCTCTGGCAATCGGTCGGGTTTTGCCACGGAGTCATGAACACGGACAACCTGTCGATACTGGGGCTTACGCTTGATTACGGACCCTTTGGTTTCATGGAGGACTTCAATCCGCATCACATTTGCAACCACTCGGATCGCGAAGGTCGATATGCGTATTCGGAGCAGCCACGGGTCGGGATGTGGAACTTGGAGCGGCTTTTTGTTTGTTTTTCGGATCTTGTCACGCGCGAGCGGTTGATCGCACTCCTGGAAACCTATCCGGCACGCTTTCAAACTCACTTGCTCGGGGCCTATCGGAAAAAACTTGGACTTCAGGAAGAGCGCCCGGAAGATCTCGGGCTGATCGAGTCTTTGCTTGAAATGCTTGCGGAGAGCAAGTTTGACTACACTTTCTTTTTTCGAAGTCTTTCGCGCTATCAGGCGGGGAGGCTCGAATCGCTTGCAGGGTTTCGCGATCACTATCCTGAAAGCCTTGAGTCCTCTTCTTTTTTGGCGCGCTGGCTCACACGGTACCAGGAACGCCTGATTTTGGAAGGCTCGGTGGACTCAAAACGGTCTGCTCAAATGCTCGGAGTGAATCCGAAGTTCGTGCTTCGAAATCCTCTGGCTCAGGAAATCATTGCAAGTACGAGTGCCGGAAAGACAGAGGCTTTGTCAGCCTGGTATCAAGTCCTTCGCTCGCCGTTTCAGGAACATCCGGAAGTCGAGACCTGGGCCGGGCCATTGCCCCCCAATCTCAAGAATCGAATTTTGTCCTGTTCGAGTTGAAAGTGCGAGTGTGGCTTTTTACGTTCTCGTCTCATGGCCAGAGGATGCGGTGATTTTTTTTGCTCCCCCTGCAACGGGCTTCCCGCCTTTTGATGGCTCGATTGCCGGTGGCTTCAATTTCAAAAGGGTATCCTTCAGCTGATCTAGAAATCCTTGAACGGCATTTTTCAGAGGTTGGCCCTTGAGGTTCCTTTCCGAAACCACAAGGCTCGCCACCGGCGAGGTTCCGGCATCCAGCTCCATTTGTCGAAGGACCCTTTCTCCACCGCTGGTTCCGCCCTGGGTTACAAAGAAGGCGACTTTTTTGAATTCATTCCGGTTCTCGCGAAGGAAAGTCCGGACCGGGCTTGCAATTCGCCCCGCCCAAAGTGGACCACCGATAATGACAAGCTCATAGCTTGCGATTTTCTTTCCGGTGTTCTGAAGTTTCGGTGTCCGCTTCAGGAGCGAGTGTCCGATCGCCTTCAAATAGCCCGTCACCCTCCTGTGAAATGAGGCTTCCGGCCTGAGTTCCACCCAGTCACATCCGATTTTCTCGATGAGTTTGCCGGCGAGCGCCCGTGTGTTTCCGGATCTGGAATAATAGATGAGCAGTATTTTCGGGTTCATTGCCAGTCACATACTTCCTTGTGTTTTGCGTTCAAGGCTTCAAGATCGGAATTCAGAAACGAGTCATACCCCTCCGCCTCAAGGGCCCGGGCAAAATTGTCACAGACCAGATTCAATGTGGCCTGATCCAAAACCGGAAAGACCGGCGTGCAGAGCATCTCTCCCTCGGACTTGGCAGCGCAGAATCCATAGGGAACTTGCGCGTGTGAAACAGATGAAACCAACAGCACCAAAATTGCGAATGATGATTTTTTCATATCGCCCCCTTCTCCGGGATTGAAGCAATTCCCGTTCCAGGCTCAATCCAAAGGTCCGTGTTCCTCAGGGCAAGTCGCGAGAGTGGCGCAGGTATGTTTGTCCGAAGCTCTACGAATCAAGTTCCCGCTTTTTTGGTGAGGTCATCGAGCGCGGCAATCGCCACTGGAAACACAAGCGCTGTCAAAAGGGAGCCGAATAAAAGTCCCCATCCGAGGGCAAGTGCAATGGGCACCACGAACTCATCAAGGCCGCCTATGCCGTAGGCCGTGGGGAGCAGGCCCGCCACTGTCGTCACGGTGGTCAGGAATATCGGTCTGAACCGGATACCCGCCGCATCTACGATGCTCTGCCTGGCCGGCACTCCGCGAGCGCGTAGCTGGTTTACGAAATCGATCATGACAATGGCATTGTTCACAATCACACCGGCAAGGGCCACGATTCCCATCATGCCCATGAAGGTGATGGGCCAGCCGTGTACAAAAAAGGCAATGAGCGCTGCGACCGCCCCCAAGGGAATCGTGATCATGACCAAAAAGGGTTGGGAAAGGTTCTGAAACGTCATGACGAGAATCAGAAAGATCGCCATGAATGCCACCAGGAATGCGCGTCCAAGTGACTCCATGGCCTCGACCGTATCCTGGTCCTCACCGCCAAAGGAGATCCCGACGCCTGGGAATTTTTTAGTGAATTCGGGGAAGTAATTGCGAATCACATCATTTGCCTGGGATGCGCTGATCTTCGCATAATCCACATCGGCAGTGACATTCACTTGTCTTAGGTAATCCTTGTGGTCAATGACCTGAAGCCCCTTGCCTGAACCGAACTCCACCACTTTTTTTAGCGGAATGAGCTGGGATGCCGGATTCAGGACATTGAGCGATTCAAGAGTGGAAACAGTTGCCCGCTCTTTCGGGTCGAGCAGCACGCGAAGATCCACCTCTTCGTCCAGATTTCGAAGGCTCGATGCCACGATGCCCTCAAACGCAGCCCGCACACTCAGTCCGATCGAGGTTGAGTCGAGCCCCGCCGCGATTGCCTCTTTTTGCCGGATTTTGAGCCTGATCTCCTCTTTGCCAAGCGAATAGGTGTCCGTGATGTCTTTCACGCCCTTCACCTCGGCGAGCCTTGCCTTCAGATCATCCGCTGCGCGTTCCAGTGTGGCAAAATCTTCGCCGGTTACCGACAAGCTTACCGGCTTTCCGACCGGTGGCCCGGAGGCCACCCGCGAAAAACGTACCTCTTTCAAGGATGCGGGGGTTCCGATGGTGATTCTGAGCGCTTCCATGATTTCATCGGCGGAGCGGTTCCTGGTTTCGGCCGGAGTCAGGTACACCAGAAAATATGCGTATTCCGGCCCGCGCCGGTAACCGGGCTCAAGCACATCATAGGAGTTCTCACCGATCAGAGTCGTGTAATCGAGGAGCTCTGATTGATCCAGTTTTGCGATCTCAAGACCCAAAGGCTTGATGAGTTTCTCGGTGGTCTCAAGGCTCGAACCCGAAGGCGCTTCTACCTTGAGATAGAACATCTCGACACCGTTTGGAGGAAACAGGACTACCTTCATGAAGAGTCCCGACATCGAGAACACCGCGACAAAAAACAGACCTGTTACCGCCAAGGTTCGGTAGCGGTATTCAATGAGACGGGTGATGAGTTTTTTATAACGGGGGATCACGGTCTCGCTCCAAAACTTTTCAGTTTTTGCCGTGATTTTTGAAAGCAGGCCCAACCCGGTCTTTTCAGGAACGCTCTTGTCTTTTTTCACCCGGATGTAGGAGGCGATGTGACCGGGCAGTACAAAAAAGGCTTCGGCAAGACTGATGATGAGCGCCAGAACCACGCCAAGCGACACCGGTTTCACAAACTTCCCGAAAATCCCGCTCATGAACATGAGCGGAAGAAAAGCCACGATCGTGGTCAGAACTGACGCGGTCACGGCGGGCCAGATTTCCTGCGTTCCCTTGACCGCAGCCTCTTCGGGGCTCAAGCCCTCTTCCATCAAACGCACGCAGTTGTCCGTTACCACGATCGCATCATCCACAAGCATCCCGGATACGATGATGAGCCCGATCAGGGAGACGAGGTTTAAGCTCAGGTTTGCATTGTAAAACCAAAGGATAGTGCCGAGAAACGCAAAGGGAATTCCAATCGAAACGAGCAGCGCAACCCGGAAAGGCAGAATGAGCGAGAGGAGGAAGAGCACCAAAAAAAGTCCGATCAGGAGGTTCCCGTTCAGCACGGAAAGTCTCCTGGAAATGTAGGAGGAGCTGTCATTGATCTCCGTGACTTCGACGGCAGCGAGAGTGCTTGCCTTGAGCTCGTTCAGTTTCGTGCGCAGGCTCTCGGTCAGCCGGATTGTGTCGGCTTTTTCCTTTTGGAGAATCAGCATCCGGATCGCACGCATTCCGTTGACCTGGGTGATTTGTGCCGGTCGTTCCTCGGCAAGGACCACGCGGGCAAGATCCTTTACCCGAAGAGCTTCGCCGAAATCATTCGAGCGGACCACAAGGTTTTCAATCTCTGTGATGTTCTGAAACTCCCCAAGGGTCCGAATCACCCGCTCTCCCGTTTCAAGCTCGAGTTTTCCGCCCGGTGTGGTTTTGTTCTGTCTTTGGATCGCGAGGATCAACTGTTCCAGCGTCAAATGGTTTCGGGCAAGGGAGCGCAGATCGGGCTCAATCCGGTACTCGAGCTTTCGCCATCCCGAGTAGCTCACTTTTGCAACCTGAGGAAGGGTCTTGATCTCGCGCTCGAGCTGTTTTGTGATCTTTCGGAGTTCAAAGGTATCGGTCTTTGCGGGGTCTTTGGCCCGAAGATAGAGCTCAATCACGGGCTGGTACTTGGTTTCAATCGAGGTCACGACGGGTTTTTCAGAACCCGCCGGCAGTGTCGTGATCCGATCGATCACGCTTTGGATGTCGTCTTTGCCTTTTTCAGAAGTGGTTTCATCCGGATTCAATTGAACCGTGATCTCGCTGATGCTCTCGCTTGAGGACGAGAACACTGTCTTGATCCCGTCGACTTCCTTGATCTCCTGTTCGATCAGGTTTGTAACCAGCCGCTCCATCTCTTCGGGAGTCGCACCCGGGAAAAGGGTTCGGATGCTGATCAGGTCGAACTTCACGTTTGGAAAGGTTTCGCGCTGGATCTTTCCAAAGGCAAAGATCCCGGCTGCAATGACAAAGAGGGTGATGAGATCCCCGAAAACCCTCTGGCGAGCGAAAAATGCGATCAATCGATTCATGGCATGCTCCCTGAGCTTGCATGGTTAAACAGGTTTTTTCCGGTTTTTTTGTTTACCCAGTCATCCAGTTCCTGAAACAAAAGCCCCTTTGTTTTTTTCAGGCTCCAGTGGCGGTTCCACCACTCGGCAAGGGTGGAGTGGAGAGAGAGAGTCGTGCCGTAGAGCTCATCCCCGGCTTGCAAGACAGCAAATGGAGAGGAACGCGCCTGTCGGTAGCGGGTTTCCTCAAGCCGGATCCGCTTGTTCATATCCCGCTCGATGCCGGCATAAAGACGATAATGGCGACCGAGCATGGCAAGCTCTGCGCAGGAGGTCTCAAGGGTGCTGATCATGCGTGCCCTGAGGTCAGAGACCTGTGACTCCAGTTGCCGGGTCATCGAAAGGGAACTCAAGATTCTTGATTTCTCGATCGAGGCATCGAGCGGTACCCGGAATCCAAGCCCGATCGTGTAGGCCGGAAAGCGCGCGGTTAGGGTATTGAGCCAACGGGTTTGGAACTCGTCGGTTGCATTCAATACCGAGCCATTCGTGCCGATCCCAAGATCGAGCACCAGCTCAGGACGTGCCTGATCCAGCGCCACGCCGCTTTGGAGCTGAAGTGCCGCAAGCTCCAGCTCCAGTTGTTTGATCTCTCGGTTTGAGTCCGCGGGAGAAGCGCAATCGGTTCCGGGGTCCGGCAGTTCGGTTCCGAGTAGCACCGGGATCAGGGTAGGGTCGGTGCGCCGGTCTTCCTCGCCCAGTTTCAAACTCACCACAAGCAGACTCCACTGCTTTTCGAGCAAGCGGGTCATTTCTTCAAGCTGCACGCGCGTTTGTTTCACTGCAGCTTCGACTTGGAGTTGTTCTGCCTCTTCCGAAATTCCAAGGCTCTTTCTTCGGGCGAAAAGACTTGCGAGTCTCTCCTTTCTCTCAAGGCTCGCTCGCGTCGCTTCAATCCTTTTTTGAGCCATCCACACCTGATGAAAAAGGCCGCTCAATTGTAAAAACCAGTCCTCGATTTCTGACTCGAGCTGGATTTTTTTTGCATCGCTTTTCGCCTTTCCGGAGTCGAGAAGTTTCCGGGTGCTGCTCCCGAAGAAATCGCGCCAAAGGCTTTGACTCAGATTCAGCCTTCCACCCGCGACCCGCGAGTCGACATTTCCAAAGGAACCGAATGCCGAGTTGTTTCGGAATTCCGAGAGGCCGAGGGTAAGTCTCGTGCCTGATGCCAGGCGTTTTTCGACCCCGAGATCAACCGAGGTCTGATCAAAACGATTGGTGCCAAAGAGGCTGTTGGGCTGGTTGCGATTCCACTCCTGCTTTCCTTGGGCAAAAAAGAACGAATCGGTAAGTGCTTCTTGTTCAAGCCGGTCGACTGGAATCATTGGAACTTTGGAGAGAAGGGTCTTGAAGGAATCAGAACGCATCATTGCAGCCAGGATCACGCTCTTCAAATCAAGCGAGATCGGCCCCCGAACAGAATCGGGCACATCCAGCATCTGGCGCAGCCGGACTTGGATCCTGTCCCCGGGGGGAGGCGGAGGAGCGGAAGCTCCCTGGGCCCGAGGGGCTAGGGGACCCACATAGAAGAGGGTCAAAAAAAGCAAAAATGAGTTCATGGTTTCCTGTGGTTACCATAGAAAACAGGTAGCGCGAACGAGGGCATTTATGGAATTCGACCCTATGCAATGAATTTAGTTGCATCAAGCCAAAATCTTCCATATAAACTCCACCAAGCAAGGGGGGGCCCATGCAACTACATCAGCATCGGTGGGGTTTTGTTTTCGTTTTTTTGTTTGTATCGGGAATTATCGGAATTGGGTGCTTTTCCATGGAGGAGGCGCTTGCTCAGGCTGTTGGGGCAACTACGATCCCGATCAAACGGAAGTCCAAGGCATCCAGGAGAAAAAGCTCTGCTAAGACTCCAAATGCGTCCGGGGTGGGAGGGGAGGTTTCGGCACAGGTTGAAACCGCAAAACCTGATACACCTACCAGCCGCTTCGGGTTTTCTTACTGGTCGATGTTCACGGGGCCTGCCATCGGGCAGTCCATGGGGCAATCAACAACTTCAAGCGGGGAAGCAAGCGAGACAGGATCGAATTATTTTCAGATCCTGTTTGCAAACTACAACCTGAGGACCGACCAGGTGTTGGGTGTCCAGCTCAGGGCCTCAACCGACATGAATCGTCCTACAGGGGCACCCGTAATGGATATCCTGAACCCGAGGATCTATTTTCATCAAAAGAATGTGATCAACAACAGCTGGATGAGCATGGGCCTTCAGCCATTTGTAGAAATTCCAACCACGGAGGTCTCGCGGCAGAACAGCCTGAGAACCACTCTCCTGTTTGCCCAGAACTTCACCTTCAAGATTCCCGATGAAAGATGGCTTTTTCTGCTGACTACCATGGTCAACCAGCACATTTATGGAAATGCCGTGAGTGGAGCTCGAACGACTGACTTCATTGCTTTTCCCACGGTTGGCTATCAACTCTCCAAGACATTTCAATTGCTCGGATGGGCATGGTTTGATTGGACGAGGCGGAGAGATACGGTTTCCGACTCGGGCTTACTCACCGCTCCTGCAGGTTTTGATTCCTGGGGGGACAACTATGCACGCGTCGGGATGAACATTTCGATTCTCGAGAATGTGCAGTTTATGCCATGTGCTCAGGTGTTTTTGGACAGTTTGCGCGCCAACAACACCACTTTTGGATTTGAATTGTCGGCAAGTCTATAGGAGTCGCTTATGTTCATCGGAAAAAAGCCACTGACTTTCATGTTGCTTTTTGCTTCCCATGCGGTTTTTGCTGCTCAGCCCCTAGCAACGGAGGAGTTCCGCTTTCTTGGATACCGTTTGGAGGCCCCGCCTGAGGCTGGATCCTTCGAGCATGACCGGGACTTTCTTCGGCTTCATGAACTTCAGGATCACAGGACGCCCGATGATTGTGTGGGTGCAGGCGCGCAGAGCAGACTCACGCTTGATTCCGGCTTTGGGCCTGCAACCGGAGTACTCACTCGCGAGGAACTCGAAGACTCGCAGGTTTTGGCAGCAGCCGTGATTGCAAAAGCCATGATTCCGGTGGTGTATTTCAAGAAGCGCTTTCAGAGGCCAAGGCCCTATCGCGCGGACTCAAGTCTGAGTCCTTGCATTTCAAAGCCAAAATTCGGGAATGATGCTTATCCAAGCGGACATTCGACGATCGGATATGCCTTGGCGCTCGTTCTTGCGGAAAAGTTTCCGGAAAAACGAGAACTTATTTTAAAGCAAGGGATCAAGATCGGAGAAAACCGTGTGATCGGAGGAGTCCATCATCCATCCGATGTGATTGCGGGGCGAAAGCTCGCAGAGCAGGTCGTACGGGGAAAAAACTGGCCTCGAAGATTGCTGATGAAGGAATCTAAGGGGTGAGATTTCTGTTGTGATACACGGCGTAAATCGCAAGATGATCCACAAGTCCTTGGATTTTCTTTGTGGTGTTCCAGGTTTTTCGGAAGAG
>JAGWXK010000072.1 GCA_018969905.1 Bdellovibrionales bacterium | reverse complement strand
TCCACCACCCTCACTGCCATTCCAAATCAAGCAAGTCTCAGGCTTACTTGGGAGGCTTTTCCCGCGGTCACCTACAAGGTCTATTTTTCCGAGCGGTCTGCCAAAGGAGAAATGGTGAACTATCCATTCAACCGCCTCCCCACTTCGCCCAATGGAGGTACATTCACGGGGATTGGCGAAGCAACCATTCAAGGTCTTCTCCAAGGGCGTGATTACTGCGTCTTTGTAACTGCAAATTATCCCGACAATACCATGGATGCTCCGAATGGAACAAAATGGACCGGGGCTCTCGACAACTTGATTCTTGGTTCGGGAAATTCGTTTGCCGGAAGCATCGTGGCGGGTTCACAGAAATGCCAAAGAACCTTCGCAAACGAGGCGTTTGGTCAGGTCGTTACAGATTCAAGAATTTACTCCCTGAAGGCGCATCCAAGCAATGAACCGACTTTTCTTGCAATCGCCAAAGGCGATGCCCCCCTTTCCCCCGAGAATGACGGCGACAATGCCATTCCGGCAAATGCGACCTCGGCAAAGGTGACAGTCTATCGGATCGATGAGAGTTCGGGGGTTGGAATTGAGGTCGGCACAAGCATAGGCTCGGGAAAAATCAAACCGATCAACCCGATTCCGCCCGGGCGTTACAAGTTTTTTGCGATCCTCGAGGAAATGCGTCCAAACCTCGGCACCACCCCTGCCGCACAAGCCCGGAAGGATTTGGTAGTGGGAACAGCAGGCAACGGAGCAGAGATGGATTCATGGATTTACGTGCGGGGTGCAGGAGCTTCTCCGGTCGACCTTGGAGCGTATCCGGAACATCAACAAGGCGGCGCAGGCTCACTAAGGATCGGTCAGAGTGTCGCGATGGGTGATTTCAATTGCGACGGAAAAAGCGACTTGGCCGTGGGAATCCCTGACGTAATCGAAGTGCCTGCAGGAAGCAATCCTCCACGACCTTCAAAACTCGGGCGAGTGATGATCTACTATGATGTAACCCAGGCACCGGATTCTCGAATCAATCCATCCCGGATTCAAACGATAAAATTCGACACCTCTCAAATTTCTTCCGCTACCAGGGATCTGCAGCTGGGAACCAAACTTCAGGTCGGAAATTTCAATGGAGATAATCAGGCAAGAAGTCTTGCACCTTCGGGAGTCTCTGACGGGCTTCAGGAAAAGTTCAGTTGTGATGATCTTGTCATCGGATCGGGAGCGGGACTCGTCTTTGTGCTTTACGGTAGACGGGACAACGCGAACGGCCCGGGCATTCCCGGAGGCCTGGTTTATAACGGTCAGAACTCATTCGCAACGAATCCTTCACCACCATGTCAGGCAAACAACCAGTCTTGTGGTGGGCCGAGTCTTTACCGGTATGAAGTTGTAGGCGGAGGAGTTCTCAAGCTTGGATCTGCATTCACCGTGGGTGACTTTGATGGAGATGGATACCAGGATCTTGCAGTCGGCTCCACTTCCACAACTGGAATTTGGGTACTCCGAGGTGGCGAAACAGGCTTAAATTTGCCGAAAAAATACGATAGCGATCTCGCAAGCGCATCAAATGCGGAAGTTGTGAATCCGTTTGAAATCTCATGTCAAAGCTGTTTTCCCTACATCCCCGCCAAGCTTGGGGACTTTTCCATTCCGACTTTTGCACCGGCAGCAGGTGACGGGTGGGCAAGCGGAGGAGAGTTTGCTGTTTCTCTCGGCATCTATCGGAACGGATACTACGATCCAAAAACCAAAAGGATTCGGGATGTGCTTTTGGTCGGAAACTCAACGCATGCCCTTAGCTCCGGGCGAACCGGAAGAGTTTTCGGCTGCATCCCAAAAACAGCTACTTCCAGCACTACGAATTTTCAGGCTGACCCTGCAATCGATCTCCAATGGGACTGCAATCATTTCATCGATCCACCACTTCAGTATCAAACTCAAGCGACACTACCGAGAACGAACCTTTCAAGTTCTCCAGTCGGCACCCCTCGTGGTTTTGGTTGGGCGATCGCAAGCTTTGACAATCCCCTGCGCTACAGTCCTTCGGACATGCAGGAAGGGTCGGGATGCCGATTGATCAACGGTGGTGTAACGATCCCTGCGCCGATTGACTTTGCCAACTGCCCCAATTCCGCCGGAACTGAGCCGATTGGTACAAAGCTTGGGTTTCCAGGTGGATTTGCAATATCTTCCATGCGCTCGAACTCGGCATTCTTCTACTTCGGAGTAAACTCTCCCTACACACCCTCGCAATCGGACCGGGATGGTTTCGGTGCCGCACGGAACCAGGATCTTCTCAATCGAATCTTCGCCACCCCTGACGGGTCAGCCAACGATCCGGTCGTGGCGATCGAGCAGGTACCTTGCTCTCATTCGGCACAGGTTGAAAGCTGCCGCGTCCAGCTGATACGCCAGAGCAGTCCGGGAGGTAACTTTGGTTACAATTTGGCATCGATCAGAGGAAGCAATGTTTATGATCCTTTCGACAAGCCAAAGACGGCGCTTCTCGCTGTCTCCGCACCCTATAAATCTTTGCTGCAGGGAAGTATTTTGTATTCCAATGTCGGACAAGTTCTTCTCATTTCTCAGGATACGGTTTCATCAACCTCTCCAATTACCGTCGCCGGTAATCGCAGGTTTGCTCGCGGCTTTCTTTCTTCCGGAATCACTCTGGACTATGACCGTTTCAATAGCGCGGACCCGAATACCGTGGTGGCGGGTGCGCGCTTTGGCATGGGGGGCATCGCAGGCGGTTCAGTCGAGGTGGGAAATCAGGGAGAGTACAACACCTTTACGGATGTTGTAGTCGGTGCTCCAGGCCATAAACGCGCCGTCGATGTAAACGGTACCTCAAGACTCGTGAACGATAACGGGTCGGCCATGCTGTTCTTTTCGAATGGAACATCGTTTTTGAGTCGGCGCCTTTCGGACTCCGCCTCGCCCTCTGCCTGGCATTCCATTGACCAAGTGTATGAACCAAACGGGGTGTCGGTCGGGCAGGAGTCGGACCTCAAGTTTTATCAAGCCGTGTCCATCGGAGACATTGATCAGGACGGAATCGATGATCTCGTCACACGAATCTCAAGTGGTGGCTCCCGAAACGTTTCGAGAATCCTTTATGGAGCATCGTGCTCAAGTCCTCTCGGCTCCGGGTGTTCGCAGCGATTCAAATTGAAACCGGATGGAAAAGTGAAATATACGGATTTCCGTGTCAACGGTGATGATTCGGCGGGAATGCGCTTTATTCCCGTAGGATCGATTGGCAACAATTCCCGTGGAGCATTTTTCATCACCGGGGAAAACGCATCTTATCTGTTTTTCTCGGATGTCAATAGCGGGATTACATTCGGCGATCCGACTTTCAATGGAAGCCCACGGAAATTTGCTCGTCCGACGGTTTCGAGCTCCGGCTTTTCCTACTTGGATTTTTCAGATGATCAATACTTCAACCCTGATGGAACCACGATCCAGAGTAACTTCAGATCTCTAAATTCTTTTGCGAGTGGGGATTTTAATGGGGATGGAAGGATGGATTTCGCGTTTTCCCAGGACCTTAATGCTGAGATTCAAGACACACGCTTGGCAGCGACCTGTCCCACAGTGAATGGAAACCGCTCTTGCTTGTCGTTCTCGTCAGGAAAAGGAAGAGTATTTGTGTGGTACGGTGGCGCCGGGAATGGCCCAGCAGTCCAACCAGATGGCTCTTCGGGGTATCCCTTGGTCACTGAGTATTCGGGTCTCGGCGGGGGGTCAGAGAAATTCGGGATGGCAACACTCTCAAGCCTCGCAAGCCACACCTCCGGGGCTCCGTGTGGGTCGAGCGGTGGAATGACCTGCAACAGGATTCAGGTCATCGGTGAGGAGGGAACCACCTCTTTTGGACAAAGCATCGCCTCGATTCCCGTGGGTAGCTGTGGGAGCAATCCGGTGTCGGCGCTTGCCGTTCGTGCCTTGAACTCAGCGGGCAATCAATCGAGAATTTTTGTTTATCTTCCAAAGTGCAGTCAGCCCGACTCATCACTGGATTATTCAGGCCTCGTGGCCACTGGTCTTATGATCAAAACTGAAACAGACTCCATACCGCCGACGAATGGTGTTGTACTAAGTGGTATTGGCGCCAGCAACGGCTTTGGCATGAGCATGGTGGGCACCGGTATCACCGGGCTGAGGAAAATCATGAAACCAACCTCTTCTGCCGCAGGCAGCCTTTTAGGACATCTGATTGCGACTGACTCGAGTCTTGGACGCGTTGGTGTCTTCCCGCTGGTCAGGAACGGAGCGGGCTCGGTGTTGTTTGAGCCACTGCCTCCCGATCTTTCGGTCTTTGATCCGAACTTGAATTTCTACAAGATGGGTGGACGACTCAATCATTATTCCTCCTTGGGTTTTCTGGCACCACAGAGCCCTTCTGATGCCAGGTTCGGTCTGAACAGCGCCTATCTCGGAGATCTCAATGCTGACGGTTATGCTGACATCGGGATCAACATAGCGAGCATGCACCGAAAGGAGAACTCTGCCACTTTTGATTACCAAGGTGCAGTCCTTACACTTTTCGGAGGCGAAAAAGGACTCCAGACCCATCGAGAGACAACAGGGCTTCTGATCACGCCAAAGAAAGACGCTGACGCCTCCTGTTATCTTGTAAAAAAATCAGGCTCCAGCCCAATCAGTGTCTGTGACCCACAGCTCTTGTTTGCACCTCAACCATCGCTAGTAAATTCCCCGGCTCAGGGCGCGTATGAATACATGTATCTGAATCAGTTTTCTCATCTCTCGACCGGAGCCAACTCACAGACAGGAACCTGCTCCATTTCGGATTCGAGAAATGAATGCATCGGATCCTTCCTGTACGGTGTGCCGGGCCGGGACAGTCCGTCGACCTCAAACAACTTAAGCCGAATTCTTCAAGGGGGAGCGTTTTATGTCCAACCATAATCCGACTTTATTCAGGCATCCATATCTGGCAGGCATGATGCTACTGATTGCCTCTTGCTCTAGTGATGGACTTCTTGGAGGGAAGATCACTGCGAGTTTTTCCGGCATCAAGTCAGTGCAGGTGACCGGACCTGAAAGTGTGCTTATCGATTTTATCACCGACCGACGATGTACAAGCTATCAGATACTCAAGCTTCCCGACTTAAATCCGGTTCAAACCGCGACCTTGCCTCCCGTGAGCCTGAAGGGTGTCACACAAGGAATTGCACCTTCTCAATCCTATAGTTTTGCCGTTTCCTGTATCCAAGCAGCCGAATCCATCGGCCTGGACAAAAGTTTAACCACAACAACGTGGAATCACTTCGACGGAAAAGTGAATCCGGCGATTGACCAGCCCGATGGAAGCTTTGAGATTTCATGGAATTACTTCACGGATCCCATGATCAAGTTCAATGTTTATGCAAGGGAACTTGTTTCCACCGGCAATTCCGCACCCTCTCTTGGAACCCTTCTCTCGGGTTGCGTTGTTCGACCTGGTACGAACAAGGTGGTCGTGGGTTCGCCTGATTGTCCGATCGCTGGAAGCTCACTGAATGCCGGATCGATTTATGAATTCAGGGTTGTAGCCGTATATCCCGATAAAACGGACTCCAAGCCCTATCATCTTCTCGTGGGTTCTGACTATTCAGTGGTAAGGCCGATTTCTTCAAGCTTTGAGAGACCCAACTGCATCCTGAGCCCGCTTGGTTTGGGCGCTGATCAGAATACGGCCATTCTCACACTTCGGTGCTCTCCCCCCTCAAGTGGAAGCACGGGATGCCCTTTGAATTATCTTTCCGTAGTCGCAAAGCAGGATGGTCGCATTGTTTCACAGGGAAGCGTGAATCTAAGCTCTGACGGTTCGACAATTCTTGAGATCGCTCCGCTGACAAACCAAGCGGGATCAGGCAATGATCGAATCGTTGACAATCTACAGATCGAATATACCTGTACCTCCAGCGGTTCCCCCCAAACCTCCATCGTCAGGATCGACACTTCAAAGCCTTCTTTGAAATATCGAAGTCTGACTCGAAAGTACGAATTTGTGCCCGAACAATCCTATCAAAGGAATCCTGTCCTGGGAGATACCGGAATCGTCGCGCCAAGCAATCTTGGAAGTGCGATTGCGGTCGGAGATTTTAATTGCAACGGGAAGCCTGATCTTGCGCTCGGCCTACCCAACATTACCTACAACCTTCCACCTTACTTTAATCAGACATCTGAATCGGGAGCGGTAAAAATCTACTATGATTATGCATTAAGTCAGGACCCAAACCAAACCCAAGACATTCAATCCTCGCAGGTTTCAATGATTTCCTTCCGGGATCTCGGGCAGGGCGCTCATTTCGGGGCCTCTCTCTCTGCAGGAAACATCAATCGAGATGTAAAACTTGGTCCGGGTGGGCCCCCGGGGGCCGATGTTTTTTTTGCTTGTGATGACTTGATTGTCGGAGCCCCTTATGATGGAACCGCTGGGGGGGCCGGTAGAGCTTTTGTTTTTTTTGGGCAAGAGGGGGGATTTTCCAATACCACAAATCAGAACATTGCCGACCTTCAGGCCAATCAACCGACCTGTAACGGGGATTTCGACAACTTAAGCTGTACTCCGGTGGTCTTGGTCCCCGATGTTACTGCGAACTTCGGAGTTGATCCCTACTTCACCAGGAGCAACGCTCCCTCGGGAACCTCCGGTCAAAACAAAAGCTACTTTGGCTTTAAAGTATCCTATGTAGGCGACTTTTCGGCAGATGGCTATGGGGATTTTGTCGTAACCGATCCATACTGTGCCTGGGATGGTCCAGTGAACAGGACCGTTGTGGACGCTCAAGGCAACCGGATGAACGATGTGGGTTGTGCGTATCTTTACTTCGGTGGACCCAACGGCATCAGGAATGACCAATTTGTCGGGAAGGTGCCCGATGCAAGCACTCTATCCAACTTGCCTCCGGGAATTCCACAAAGCGGAACCAACAAAGGCAGTCTCATTGTGCCATTCGTAAAATTCTATCCTCCCATCCCCCAGAGCGGTATGCACTTTGGCGCAAGCATTTCGAGGGGTGCGGAGATCGACGGCCGACTTCCGGTACAGATCCCGATGCCGGATAACGGTTTGATTCTTTCCTCTGGAAGCGATTTTGTCATCGGTGCACCCGATTTCAAGTACGATAGCACCTTTACGACTCAAGGGGTGTATTCAAACCTTCCCGCATGGAACAGCTCCGCAGTGGATCCCCTGGCTTCACCCGAGGTGGCGACAGCTGCGAACACCAGAAAATTCACCCCTCCTTTGAACAAGGCATGGGCACCGACTTCAGACTGGCGACAGATTCCAACGCCTACATCCAACGCTTTGAAGAACAGCACGGGGATCGCATTCGCATATTTTGGTCGTCACTCGATGAAGAACTTCAAGGTGGGTCTTGCGGAAGGGGCAAAAAAGTTCCCAAGTGGCACTCTGACTTGTTCCGGAAACTGTGAAAGCGATGCCATCAAAGCTGAGCAGCTCACTGGGCACCTGTCAAAAAACATTCGAGACCGAAGAAATGGCAGCCGATTCCTGAGGCCCGCTGTCCCAGCTCAACAGATCATTTCAGACTCTCTTCTCAACCCGGTCGAAAATTTCTTCAATTGCGGTACACGAGGAGCAGCAAGGACACCTCAGCAGCGAACTGCAAGCAGTGGTTGGTACTATGAGCATCTTTCCTGCCTTGCCGGACGAAACAACTTCTCCGTCATTTTTCCTGATCTGAAGAACAGCGATACGCCCGTCTTTCGATTCGGCTCTCAGGTCGAAGTGGCAGGAAATGAGGAAGAAAATTCAATCGCCCTGTTTAACATATCCTCCAATGAGACGTATTTGCCTGGAGATTCCTTCCGCCTGAATGAAAGCACCGACAGTCAGGGAAATCCGTTGAGTAGATTGGTGTACAATCCGCAGAATCGGGTTCACTTCAAAGTCAAGGGCACGCCTCTTTGGGAAGTAGAGGTGCCACGATTTAACACTTCCTCAAATTCCAGCGCCGCCCTCACGGCTCAACTCTTCGGTACGGACAACTTTGGTCCGACCTCCAATCTTTTCGACATCAGAAGAGCTCCTGTTTTTGAGGAAATCACTTCAAACCTTCCGACACAAGGATCCGTGGTCGCGATTCCGCCGGGAGAATCAATTCAACAAGGTGACATCAATCGGGATGGATTTGGAGATATCCTGTTAAGCTCTGATCCTCCCGCCACAGGAAATCCGGGAAGAGTTTTCACTTATTTCGGAAATTTTGCGGGAGACTTCGCAGCAACAACGAATCTTCCAACCAATGATGATCGTTTTCAGTCAAATGCGTCATGCAGCGTTGCCGTCCACACGCCGCCTTTTGATTCTGCCACTTTGATTGGTTCCGGGGCAATTCCAAATCCTCCTGCTTACTCTACCTATGAGGGAAGAAGCATCGGCAGGTTTTCCAGGCCGGATCCGCAACCCCCTTTGTCCTTCACCCTCAATGCCCGCTATCCCTATACGAGGATTCCATTGGATGGTGAGTTTTTTGCTACGCTTGATGGTCAGGTTGCGGGCGCGTCGGGCATCAGTCTTGTGAATCGAGTGGGTCTAGCAGGGACCTCCTGCAAGCCCCAAATCATCACCCATTTTTATGGTAACGCCACCTCAATCTCCTCGGCAGACCTGGATCGAGATGGAATGTCCGATCTTCTGGTTGGATTCTCGGACCACGATAACCGCCGCGGAATCGCATCGCTTCATCTTTCTACAATCAACTCAAGCCCGGGATTTACCCGCACGGGGAAGGGAATCGGCTCCGGTTCTTTTTTTTCGGGTGACTCTCCGGGATCAAGGATGGGCTCAGATGTCCTGGCCGTGAACTGGATGTTCCGCCCCGCCCTTACCGGAACAGATAATCATTTTGATGAGCTCTATCGAAGAGAGGCGTGGATTGGCGCAAGCGGAGAGGCGTTGATTGGCCCAAGCGGAAGATCCAATGGCGCTGGAGCTGTATATAACTATAAAGCTTCAGGATCCGCTCAGGCATCGCTCGCAAACTCACATTCCGCGGGGACGCCCCTGCGTGACAGCTCCAACACTCCAAACAATTTGAATGCAGAACACTCCAGGCTGATTGGTGATGTGAATGGAGACGGAAAAAGTGACATTCTTGTTCCTGTACAAAGACGCAATACCCAGGGGGATGTCTTTTACGATGCGATCATTTACTTTGGTTCGTCTTTAGGGCCGATCACCAACTCCTATTGTAGGCAGATCATCGGGAATCTTTCTTTGAGTTCCACCGGTGGAGGTGCCGCACTTTCGCCATCCTTGTGTCTCGGAAGCGCCACGCCGGTAATCGCATATTCGAATGGGGTTCCGGTGATGCTCCCTCAGTACCTCACAAAGCCAACCGGTGTCGGAGAATCCTGGGCTCTGTACTCGTATTCAGCCGGTGATGTGAACCGGGATGGCAGGGATGATGTCGTCAGCTTTGATGGTGTTGGAGTAAATGGCAGAATTTATCTCTTTTTTGGATATGCGGGTGGGCTTGATGTTTCGATTCCCACCAAAGCGGACAACAGTCTCCATGCGCAACTTGTGACCGAACAAGGTACGATCGGACACCCTTCCCATTACACCAACGATCTTTCTTCAGCCTCTTACAATGCGAATCTTCCAATAAAACATGGGGACTTCAATGGGGATGGTTTCGAAGATCTCGTTTTTGGAAACAGCAGCACAGTCAGCGCATCCGTCAATTTTGGCTCGAGCGCCAATCCCGGGTGGAAGTGTTCTCCGGCATACTTTGATGGTGTCGGAAATGATGACTATTCCCAATATTGTTCATATGGGGACGGAATTCCCGCCCATGGAGCCGTAACCGTTCTGTACGGGGGAACCTTCGGCTACCAGGCCCCACTTTCAGGTGACTTTGGACTGAATCAGATGCCTCGTTGTGGCAATTTTTATGAGAGCTGTTCTTCCGGCTTCGCGCAGAAGGTCCGTGGAGTGTATGGAACCTTAAGGATTGCGAGCAACGCGTACTCCTTCGATTCCTCGCTGACCGCTTGTGTGCCAGGGGCATCTGGCGCTCCGGCAAATTGCAATGAAAGCGCCACCAGGATTCTAAATCCTCTTTTTTACAATATTACGGATTCCTTTCTGAGTCTTCAGAACCTTAGATTCGGAGATTCACTGGCTGTCGGTGATTTTAATGCAGATGGAATAGAGGACATTGCGGTCGGAATGTCGCGACACTCGATTCCTGATTTTCATAAATCAGAATTTCAAAGTCAGGTCGATTCCTCGATGAGAAACTACGGAGAGCTCCCTGGAGGACTGCCAGACACCGCGTTAAAGGGTGCAGTTTTTATCTATTACGGCTCGCCCAATGGTGTCTTGGCGCCTAAAGCCAGGGAGATGATTGCAGACAATGGTCTTGCAATCGACTCGAGCAGAAACTCGACCCAAAAACCGGTCTTTGCATTGTCTCCTCCGGTTTGGAATCAGGCACACGCTACCGGAAGCTCTGCCACCGCTCCAAAACTCGATCAGCACCCTTCTGCAGGGCCCAGATATTTTGCATCGAATCTTGCAAGTGGCGACTTCGATGCAATCAAGTCCTCAGGAAAGGTCACCGCGGATCTTGCCGTGGCATCCGGGAATGGTCAAATCTATGTCTATTACGGTCCTATTTGTGCCGCGGACAATGACCGAACGAATTGGTATCGCCAAACCTACTCGTTTCCAAAAATAGCCAGAACCTATGATCTTGCGATCTCAAGTGGCTCAACTGCCTCATCCAACTTGCAGTGTGCGGTTTTGAACATGAGGGCGCTGACGGGAAGTCCGAGTGGCGCACCTCGAAGCGATGTACAAAAACCTCTTCTCCCCCAGATTGTTGAGATCTCTGACACCATCACCCCCGCTCACCGTCTTGGAACAACACTTTTGGCGCTGATGCCAAACAAGGGTGGCAACATCAATGGGGATCCCGGCCTAAACGCTGGAGACTCTTCTTTGGGCACATCAGACCTAGTGATCGGAAGCGCTTCCATGAGCGACCCGTCAATCCAGATGCCGGGCTCAAAGGCCACTGGTGTTGGATACATTCTTTTCGGGCATCCGAAATCGGTTACCGGGGATCCCTTTCAAACGACTCCCGGACTCTATGTTGGTCCGATTGACTTCAGGGCCACGATTCGCGCTGTTGGCAATTCCGGAGCAACCCCTCCGCAGCCGCCCATGTTCTATTTTGCTCCAATGCAGTTGAGGCCCTATGATGCAAATCTTTCGGGTGGGTCACCCACGGGACAGTTTTTCCTCTCAGGCGCCTGGCTAGGCGACATGAATGGCGACACCTCGGGAGATCTGTTGATGGGAACTCCGGATCTGCACAGAGGTGCAGATAGTGGGGCAACTCCCGTTGTAACTGGTGGTGGATTTACCCTTTGGTATTGAATTTACAATGATGAAAAGGAGGGATGTCGGAATCATGTTGCGCTCATTGTTCGCCTCATCCGGATTGATCCGGGCCTCCTTTCTTTGCCTTGCCGGGTTTTCACTTGGTTCGTGCACTGGTGGCTTAAACCCCGTTCCAGTCAACCAAGGCGGCATCAAGATCAATCCAGGGGATTCGGTCGTCTTGAACGTCGGAGGAATCCGTGATCTTGGAATAGTCAATTATCGGGTCAACTTCCGAACAGTGGATCCCGACTTCAAAAACCTAACTCCCTTTCATGATGTAACGGAATCGGTGAAGGCTGCTCTTCAGGAGGGCCTGAACGAAATAAGTGTGGTTCTACCGAAGAATGTCACTCCGCCCAGGCCCTTCCTCGTTGTGGTAGAGATGCTTGATCTGGAGGACTTTCTGATCGACACGGTTTTTTCAGGGACTCAATCGACAAGACCTGATGTCAACTCGACTCTTGCCTATTCTTTGATCGAGTCCTTTCACTCGAACCTGAACCCGCGGCCTTTGAAACAGTACAATGGCCCACAGTACTCAGGACTCAAGGAGTTGATTCGAACCAAAACGGACATGATGATGAGTCAGTCAGAACATCTGAGTCTATCCGGAGTACCGTTTGACAAGGTGATGCGGTTCTTTAAAAATGGAATGGCTTTCAATCTGGCCTTCATTGCGTCCGCGAGGAATTACGGTGTGGGATTTCGAGCTGTTGCGGACTCTATTCGCCCTGTGCCCGGTGTTTCCACTGCCGCTACACCGGAAAGTTCACTTGAAAGCTGTTTCAAGGGATTTTGTTATCAGTATCCCACCGGTTTCGAGGTTCAACTGGCAGATGGAAGCTGGATTCCCGCACCGCAACTTCCATTCAAGCAATCCTCAAATAATCCAGCACAAATACTTCAGGGTTCGGCCATTCCCGACCCCTCGCTGAATCTGTTTGCAATGGAGGGCGAGGGCTCCTCGATGAATCCGAAAATCGAAGTCTCGGCTACCGGCTATGATCAGGATGATGACTATTTCGAGAAGGCGATCCGGGTTCGGTACACACCACGAAAACTTCCCTCGACTTTGACTTCAAGACCGGGTTTCAACGAGGACAAGCGGGAGGAAATCGCTCAAGATGAATCCATCACTCCCTCCGGTTCGTTTGAGCAGAGTGACCGCTATGTCGTTCAATCGATCGGTTATCATGAGGCATTGAATACGGCCTTGATTGATCCCACCATTTTTCCAGAGTGCTCCACCGCAGGGAATTGCGACACAGCATTTCGTGACGTCTTCTTCATGTATACGGACGGAATGGCCTGGGTTCCATACCGATGGCGTTACCGCTATCAGGATCTTGCCAGACCGCCTTTCTTCGTCAAAGACCAGAACCAGAGGATCAACTCCACTTTTTTCGATGCAGCACTACAAGCGAAGTACCAGGATATCCCGAACCCCGCAATTCCGGATTGGTTGGTACACAGTTCGCATTGTGAGACAGACTCCAGCGCCACCATACCGGATAGTTCGATACAGAATTTTTATCAACAGATTCAGAGCAAGGCAGATGGCCCTTGGAGCTGTGCTTTCAAGGTATCGGATCCTGATCTCAATGACGATCCCAACGGTGCTCTTGATATGATCCATTTCGGGATCGAAGCCGATGATTTCACTCAAATCTATCTCGGCGCAAAACTGGACCCCATGAATCCGGAACGCTTCAGTACAAGCGAGGGAGACTCGCCTTTGCTGTTCAGTGATGGAAATGCTTTTCCATTGATGGGCCCACTTGGGGCCTTCAAGGGCGCACCGACTCTTTTCTCGCCTCCGCTCCCTCCCGCAAGCCCGACATCGCCTCTTCTGCTTCGTGCGATGACCGAACTCCGTGGCAGCAACAACTGCGGTGGCCACAAAAGGTGTGCCGCTGGTCTGGTTCAGGTAGTGATCGACAATGCAGTAAAGGTTTCTGCGGAACAGCAGGCCAATCAGACCTATAGTTTCTCGATCATCGCACACGATTCCAAAGTCGGAGGGCGAAGCACCAGTCATTCCATACAAAGGGGAATCCTGTTCAAGCCAAAAGCCCCCCTTCTCATCAACTACTCGGACCTGAACGCTCCCTCTGGCGCTTTCGGCCTGAATGACCTGATTTTGAACCAGGAACAGCAACAGGTGCCCGCACGGCATGACATTCATCTATCAGAAATCATGTATCTTGCCAGACATGCCTCGAGCACCAATCCGAGGGACATCGGCTTTGATCCGGATCAACTCATTGGTCCGAGCAATCGTGAGTTTTTCGAGGTTCCCGATGCCTTTCAAAATACGGTAAAGATGAGTCCCTACATCACACAACCGAGAACTCTTTGCTCGAGCGAGAACCCTTCAGACCGATATTCCCGGAACGGACCGGCACAAGAAAATGGAATCAATTGCCGGGGAGCATTCGGAGTCCAAATCCAAATGCAGGAGGCCGTGAGTGGTTCCCCAGGTCATTCGATAAAACTCGGCAACTCACTTCGAATGCTGGATGCCACCAAGTACACTCATCCTCGAGAGTTCGATGTCTCCTGCAATCTTGAGGAAAACAATATCGGACGAAACGCAGCGGGTGAAATCATTTGGGACCAACGCTCGGAAAGTTCTGGCTACTTTACTGAATCCCTGCCCACAGGAGCTCCGGATTCCCGCGTGCAGTCTTCCCTGGGAGGATGGACTTTTGAGATCAACGTCATCGATCCTGACAACATCGATCTTCGATCGGGCGAGCCCTCAGATCCGGTATATTCAACACTCCTGACGAATCTTGCTTACTCCGACAGTCTCTATTTCTGTCATCCACCAAAGCCCAACCGCAACAGTCTTTATTTTGAAACCTACTCTTCGACAAACAACGCCTCACCCAACGGCCTGGATCCTGACTCATGCGTTCAATGGAGCACATCGCCTCCGATCGAACTTCAATCCATTCCCGTATACTATACTGGAACTGACATCAGTGGTCCGAAGACCAGGAAGCTTGTGTACCACCGTCTAAGGGGTCGCTGGATTCCTCGAGATCAGGGCCTCGCCCGAAAAGCTGGCAATCCTGACCCGTCGGGAATCATCCGCAACATCTTCAGCACCCTCAAGCTTCATGGAAACGTATTCCTCAACAAATCGGACACAAGAGATCTGTCCGAACCAAGGATTATCGAGAACCTGGGTGGCACGCTCAAGGCAACAGGAACGTTCCCCATTGTACTTGCCGCAGAGAAGAAGGAAATGCTGCCCTGTTTGCGTGGGTCTTTGGGCGGAATTGATCAAATCATCACACCCGAGAACGCCAACTTCTCCAGATCCTTCAGTGTCGCCGATACAAACCATACCAATCAGGCTGCACTCACTCAAAATGGCGCGATTTCAGGAAGATATGAAGCGGAGTGGGAGCTGCTTGGGAATCGAACCCTGCAGGACTTCGAATTCCTGAAGTTCATTCCTTATCTCAACGATTGTACTGTTGAGGAGACCAGGAACCTTTCGAGTGCCAGCATTGTCTACGATTTTCCCATCGTAACCGGAGCCACAAGCTATACGATTTCCATCCAGGACGCCTCGAATCCCAACTCACCATGGATCGGACAAGGCTCCGTTCCAGGCCCCCCATTCATACTTTCAAATGTGCCCTCCTATCGCAGTTACCGTTTCAAGAATCTTCCGAATCTCCCGCCACCTTTTGACGGGGCCGAATCGGCACCAGTTACCATTCAGGCCAATCCAATGCCCGG
>JAGWXK010000071.1 GCA_018969905.1 Bdellovibrionales bacterium | reverse complement strand
TCAGGACCTTTATTATCGTCTGGATGTGATGACTCTTGCCGTTCCGCCGCTTCGGGAGAGAGTCGACGATATTGCCGATCTTTCGATCCATTTCATGAAAAGGTTTTCTAGAACCCACCAAAAAAATCTGCGAGGGATCGATCCGCGCGCCCTGGAGTTCCTGAAAAAGCATGAATGGCCTGGCAACGTACGGGAGCTTTCCAATGTTCTTGAACGTGCCGTGGTGCTCAATCAGTCGGGATGGATCGGGGTCGGGGATCTTCCAGCCCATCTGGTGTCGGAACCACAGACAGAACAGCAGGACGGAAACCGTATCACGATCCCTCTCGGAATGAGTCTGCGTGAAATCGAGGACTTGATGATCAAAAAGGCATTGCAGGCCACCGAAGGTGATCGTGCCGGAGCCGCGAGGCTTCTTGGCGTGAATGAGCGCACGATCTACCGAAAGATCAGCAAGAGCAAGGAAGAGTCCAAAGAAGACACTACCGGAGAATGAGGTGGGGGAATGATTCGGTCCGGATCAGCGTCCTTTTGCACTCCACTCGGGTGTTCCTGCTCGCACCATAGAAAAATCCCCGGATCCAGTGCTCGTGAAGAGTGCAAAGCAGTTCTGCCACCGGAGAATCCATCAGGGAGGGGGTTTGAAGCGGAGAGTGTTTCCAGATCAGAGTGATTTCTCTGAATGAGTCGCGCTCCTTGAGAAAACTTTGATTTCCGTATACATGGGTTTTTAGAAATGCCTCAACCCCTTCACGAAGGTTTAGGTTTCCCTGTGTGCCCCAGATTGTCTCGGCGTGGAGTTTTCCGTGATTCCAACTCGCCTGCTCCAGAATGTTCTGAAGTTCGCGGCGGTTCGAGCTCGCAGTCTCGGCATTCTCAAGAGTTGAGGCCTGGATGATCCAGATCGTGGATTCAAGTTCGGAGAGGAACGTATCGATTTCTTGGGCTCCGACGAGCTCCTCGAGATTCAAGGGAAGTTGGTCCAGACGGTTTTTTTCGAATTGCCAGAGATTCGGGTTCAGGGTGACTTTGGCCATCCGTTCAAGGTGGTGGCTTGCGGCTTGTTGAGGACTGAGAGTCCTGATCCAGTAGTCTGAAAGCGTGTGAAGAGAGATGAGACGTTTGAACCTCCGCTCCTGCTCGAGCGTGGATCTTCGCTCATTCCATCCATGGACCGGGTTCATTGAAGGAGTCCGATCTTGTCCCCGTCGATATTCCTGGAGTGCAGGCAGACGCTGATCAGATGATTCAGTTCCTTTCGACGCATTTTTTCGGTCGAATAGGCATGAAGGATTTGTTGAGAGAGGGTGTGAGCCTGGTCTGGTGATCTGGGCAGGCGTATTTTTCGGGTGATTTCCTCCCAGGTGGGCTCCCCGATTTCCCTGCGGAGTGCGTCTAGAAGTTCAAAACAACGCTCCCGCAGCCAGGCATCCTGGATCTGAAGAACCTGGGTGAGGCCCTTTGAGGTGCTGAGCACAATCCCTGGAGTGGGAAATTTGGTTTGGGCGAGGTTTTGAATCGCCTGATGGGGGCCAAGAGTTGCGGTAAAACGGATCAAAGGGTGTTGATGAATCGGACAAAGATCGCTTTCCGCCAGCACTGAACGGAAAAACTCCGGATACTTGATTTGCTCGTCCGGAGTGATGAGGGAGAAGAGGGCTCCCTGATGTTCTTCAAGCTCGGCAATGGCCTGGGATGCGAATACAAAGGCGTGTCCCTTCAAGGCGGGTTGGTTTTCGACCGCGCTTGGAGCTGAATGTGGCTCGCTCGTGATGAGGTCAAGAATCCGTGCTTCCTGGGTGGAAAGAGGGAACGAACCCGGCATCATTTTTTCAAGTGTGTCGCTCAAATGCTTTGGTACGGGAATGGCTTTGAGATCTGATTCCTTGATGAGCCATGCACCCTTCTTCCTCTCAACGGAATATTCAAACCAATCCCGGGTCAGGGAAGAGCGAATCAGGGTTTGAAGGGGAATTCCCCAATCCGCACGAAGTGGAGCAATCCAGAAAAGGGCATTGTTGTTTCTGAGATAATGCGGAAGCTTCTCGGGCGCCGCCGTGTAGATCTCATTTCCATTCTTGCTGCTCTCCACCCAAGCAAAGAAGCCCGCATCATTTTTGGTCTGGGTTCCGGAAAAGAGATTGGGTTCTCTGGGGTCGACACCAAAGTGAAGAGAGGGGTTGAACGTACGTATGGTTGCGAATTGCCCGAAAGGAATCGAGTTGCGTTTGAGTTCCTCGATCTGGTCCACCATCCGGTCATCGTTTGGATTGAACCAATGCTGCTCCCACTCACGCTGATCCATGGGGCTGACCCGAGCGTGGAGGTGGAAGGGTTCGGGAGGGTAGCCATGATCCGGTTTCATGACGAGTCCGGTGAGGCGGTCAAAGAGGAGCCCCACATCCTCATCGGTCTTGATGTTTCCGTATGCTTTCAGAAGTAGAGGACGATGGCTTTTTCTTTCCTCAAGACGGGTTTCCTTTTTCAGGAGATAGATCGCTTTTGGAAGATCCTGTTTGAGTGAATCAGATTCGCACATGAGCGCGCTCAGATCGGCAATCATGATCACTTTGGCTTGTCCCAGCAGAAACTGAAGGGCTGGCTTTCCTGATTCCTCTGTCAAAAGCTCTTCCCGGGCCCAAATCAAGGTTCCGCCTTGGCGCAATTTGTCCAGAGTCTGGCAAGCCTGGTACATTCCCCGGGTAGTGGCAGGCTGTTTGATCTTTTTTAAGACAGTATGCTCATCGACAAGCTTGCGAAGCGCGTGGGCCGCCATTCCCCTGCCGAGGGTACGAATGGGGTTCTCTTCGGCAATCAGCGCGATTTCGGCGCAAGAAATGGAATCCATCTGATTCACGGAGTTCTGTTTCCCGCAGTGGGTCAGCAGCAATGAGCTTTGTTGTTCCATGCTCATTTCAAGTCCGCTCCCCTTTACCCAAAGGGGAAGAGGGCGGGGGCGCTCCCAGAGGTACCGTATCTCACAAAACAAGAGTTCAAAGGAGAGGGGTTCAAAACCAATCCATTCGATCGACTCCGGGGAATTCTCAAAAAGGCATCCATCACGCAGCGTCGGGCTGAATCCAATCAGCTTTTCGCCACGCGGCTGGAAGAGCTTGTGCTTTGACATTGCATTCCAGAGGCTTCGATAAAAGCCGCCTCCGTAGCGCTGTCGTTCTCCCAGTGTTTCTGCCGAAAGTTTCCGTGCCCGATAAAGAATCCAGTTTTTGACATCATTCAGATCCGTGATGGACTCCAGAAGCCCCCAGAGTGTGGTTTGAGCCTCCGGCGTGAGTTTATACCAGGAATAGAAATTTCGATGGATGAGTTGCGAGGTGGAGGTTTGAAGATTCAAAAGGGGACGCAAATCCCGCTCGAGCGCCGCGGTGAGGTCCTTGAGGTCCGAACGATCCAGCTTTGAGCCCGCATGCACCCTCCAAGACTTGAGAAGGATGGCTTTTGCGATCTGGACCAAGGCAATTTGCTTGAAGAGTTGTTTGAGTGCCTCCAGTTCCACATCTGTTCGATCGCTTCGAACAAATTGCCGAAGGGCTTCCTGAGGGTCGGAAGGATCCGGCATTCGACCAAGTTCCGCAAGAAACCTGCCAAGACTCTCCCTGCGGGAGGGGTTCAATTTCAACAACTCCTCTGGTTTTTTCATTTGATCCTGAACAAGCGAATGGATCAAGGATTCAAGAAGTGCGAAAAGAGGAGCCTCTTTTTTCTGGGGAGTGCTGGTCTTTCCGAGCAGGATTCGATCCACACGGCCTTCACCTGCATTGGTTTGGCCAGACTCATCCATTTTTTCAATTTTTTTCTCGAGACGGTCTTTTTTGAGCCAGGCAGAGGGATCAATCGAATCAGAATCGAATAGCGAAGATGCCATGATGTTCGTTGCCCCCTTTCCCGGATAAAGTTACTTCTGCTCGGTGACCTGAAGGTATAACAGTTCTTGCGAGGCGAGTCCAGATGGGGGATTTAAAATAAAAACTCATGATTTCAATATCTTGTAAGGGGCAATTCTTCGTGCACCGGCCCTCAAGATTCTGATTCTCCTGACCGATACTGAAAGAGAGATGTCTCGGAGTTTAAATCGAATTCGTAGTTTGGTTTCTGAAATCGAGCAGATCCAGCGGCAGGGTCAGAAGGCCCAGGCGCGCATTCAGTCCGAGGCAATGGTCCTTCCGTTTGAACCGGCAAAGCCCAAGGCTGTTGAGCCCGAGAGTCCCGCAATCGCCGAGGCCCCTGCCCCCCCCGGTCGGGTCTCTCTCCAGTGGAGCGGGTCCGTGGTTCTGGACCTCCGATTTCCGCATTCCAATGAAACACTTCAGCTTCGGCAGGTCGGTGATTTGATCGAGATCCGATTCTCCGATGGAAAAGCGGTTCACATCCCTTTTAAAGCCGTGGCATAGTGTTTTGGTGTTGAAAATCACCTCTGGCGTCCATCGAGGGCGTCTCATCAAAACTCTTCCCGGAACGGCAACCCGGCCCACATCCGAAAGACTCAGGCAATCCTGGATGAACAGTTTGCAGATGCGACTGGGAGATGCCCGTATTCTTGACCTGTTCTCCGGCTCAGGCGCCTTGGGTCTTGAAGCGCTCTCCCGAGGTGCCGGTTCGGTGTTGTTCGTGGAGGAAAATCCCAAGGCTGCCCGAATCATCGCGGAAAATGCGAAACAACTTGTGGTAGAGGACCGTGTGGAGATCCTGAACCGCAAGGTCGAGAAGATCCTGCCGGAATTGCTCTCCAAGGCCCCTTTCGATTTCATTTTCATGGATCCCCCCTATGAGTGCGGTCACGAGGAGAAGTTACTTGCCAGTTGGCCCTGGGATCAGATTTTGAATCCGGAAGGTCTTCTTTGCATTGAGAGCGCCTATCGGAAAGAAGGAGGTTTTGCGCCCCCTCACTCTTTGAAAATTGCGCGGGATGAAAGATACGGCGACAGCCAACTCACCTTCTACGCGCTCACTGAAAGGACACAACTCTCATGAAGGCAATCTATCCCGGGTCTTTTGACCCATTCACAAATGGGCATCTGGACATCCTGGAGCGAAGTCTCAGGCTCTTCAGTGAGATCACCATTCTTGTAGCTGGAACCTCACGAAAAACAACTCTTCTTTCCGCGGAAGAGCGAGTGGAATTGATCCGGGAAGTGGTCAAGCACAGGCCCAATGTGAGGGTGGACTCGACGCCCTCTCTCATCATGGAATACGCAAGGAAAAATGGAATCAATGCCGTGATCCGCGGACTCAGGACGCCCAGCGATTTCGAATATGAATACATGATGGCTACCATGAACAAGAACATCCATCCATCCTGCGAAACCGTTTTCATGATGAGTTCCCAGGGACTTTATTTCGTGAGTTCCACCATGATCAAGGAGTTGTATTTTTACGGAGGGGATATTTCACCCTATGTTCCGGCCCCCGTTCTTCATCTGTTAAAAGAGAAGTTGTCCGAAAAAGCCCAGGGAAAGAAGTGATATGATTTCGAGTCGGGTTCGCAATCTGAAAGAAAGTTCCACTTTGAGAGTGAATGCCCTTGTCAATCGCATGAAGGCGGAGGGCAAGGAGGTGTTCAATCTGACCGCAGGCGAGCCGGATTTCCCTCCCTCGGAGGCTGCAAAAAATGCCGTTCTTGAAGCGGTTGCAAAAAATCAGTCCAAATACACACCCACCGCGGGGATTCCCGAGTTGAGAGAATTGATTGCGAAGAAAACCAATTCCCAGCAGTCCGCGATCTCGGTCTCGAGGCCCTGGAGGGCTTCGGATGTGGTGGTCACGAATGGTGGAAAGCAGGCGATTTTCAACGCAATCTTTGCCCTGGTGGATTCCGGCGACGAAGTGGTTTTTGGTGCGCCCTTTTGGCTCAGTTACCCCGAAATGGTGAAGGCGGCAGGCGGAACTTCGGTGGTGATCGAGACTCGCGCGGAGACCGGCTATCGAATTCAGCCCGAGCAGTTGGAGCGGGCGATCTCCGAAAAGACAAAACTTCTCATTTTGAATTCTCCCTCCAATCCGACGGGGAGCGTATACGCCAAGGATGATTTGAGAGCTCTTGGGGAGATTTTGAAAAAACATCCCACGGTCTGGGTATTGAGTGACGAGATTTATGATCGCATCGAGTTTGTAAAAGGGGTTTGGGTTTCCTTCCTGGATGCGAATCCGGAACTCCGGGACCGAACCGTGACCGTCAACGGCTTGTCAAAGAGCGGGGCCATGACGGGTTGGAGAGTGGGGTGGTCGATCACTCCCGAATCCTTGACGCCGGCTTTGATTTCCCTTCAGGGGCACTCAACCTCCGGTATTTGCTCGCTCTCGCAGGCGGCTGCGATTGCCAGTCTCAAGCTTTCCCACTCCGACTTCGAGCCCCAACGGCTGGAATATTTAAACAGACGAAATTTAGCATTGGAAGTGCTCCGGAAATCAGCGAAAATAAAGGCATATGAGCCTGCGGGCGCATTCTACCTTTTCGTGGATTGCGGGGCCCTGCTCAAGGATGATCAGGATGCAAACGGACTTGCAGAACGGGTTTTACAAGAGGCAAAGGTTGCGGTGGTTTCGGGGGTGGATTTCGGTGCTCCGAAATGCATTCGGATCAGTTTTGCAACCGATCCATCCACGCTCCGTGAGGGGTGTGAGCGTCTCGTCCGTTTTTTCGATTCAATGTAGTGTTCTTGGAATCATTCTCTCGGGTTGCGGGAGCTCGCCTTTGGACATCGAAAGCAAAACCGATCGTGAGGCGATGAAAGTGGAGATTCGGAATGCATTGACCCGTGCCGATTGCGTCTCAGCAGTCGATCTTTCCACCCTCCTGTATGAGTCCGAGTATTCGGACAACGAAATCCGGATGCTTCATGCTTCGGCACTGGGATGCAAGGCAGGAATCAAGCTATATAGCGTAGTCGATGAACTCACCAGTTTTGGCGGGGCAAATCCCATCGGACAGTTTGCCCGGATTTTTCCATCCGCACTCTCGGACCAGCGCCTCGAGAGCGCATGGTTTGCACTGGATGCACTTCAGTCTATTTTGAACCCCGGAGTTGTGGTGGGGGCGGCAGACCGCATTCTCGCCGATTTAAACAATCCGGGATCAGTTCTGTATACGGACCGTACGCTTGACTCGAATTCCTATTCCTTTTTCATCTCGATGGCGATGGTTGGAAGCACCCTGAGCCGGTACGGAAATCCAAATGTGGGCGGCGGGTATGCACAAGGCACGAATCTGCCATGGACCACGCGTGCGGCGGTTGTTGCTGACACTTCCCAAAGCGCGTGCGGCCTCGCCGCAGGGTTTCTCAATTACTTTGATGCTTTCAATGCGATTCAGGCCTTGCTGCCTTCAAGCTCCAGCGGACCGATTTCGGCCATGTTGGCTGCGATCCAGGCTCCCATCATCGATGGTGTCACCGGAATTCCAGCGCATCCCTGCAATAATTCCGGAGGGCTGGAGTATTGCAAAACCCAGGTAACAGCCGCGGAATGCAATCTTGCAAAAATCAGGCTTCGGTACCGTGCCTCTTGTTCTGAAACCCAAGCCATCGGGCATTTTGCCGCAGGGATGATCCAATGTATCAACGCGCTTTGGCTTTGAGCCTTCTTTTTGCAATTGCGATTGCCTCTTCTGCGCGAGACGCATGCGCGCAAAACGGGATCACCACGCTGGTAAAACAGCCCCGTCAGACCGCAATGGGGGGAGCGGGTGTGGGACTTGCGGATGATGAATTTGCGCTTTTCATGAATCCCGCGGGTCTTGCCGGTCAGGAGACCCGGCGCTTTAAACTGATCGGCCTCGGGGTTGAGGCACCGCTGGAAACTTACACTACTCTGAGTCAATCCCTTTCCGCACTCAGCAACTTCAGCTTGAGCACTTTGAATGAGCTGATGGGGAAGGAGATTTACGTTCGTTCGAGCCTGGTGCCGGTGATTCAATTGCCTCACTTTGCCATTACCTATCTTCTGGACGTTCAGGGTGCAATTGAGCAGTTCAATCAGGCCAATCCCACATTCAAAATCGGCAATATGGTGACCCACGGCGTGCAGGCCGGAATGGGGTGGTCCCTGAAATCGGGGAGGCGGGCAACCGACGAGTGGCGCTTCGGTCTTGCCGGAAAAGTATTGTTTCGTCGCGGCGGCTATTATGATGTGAGCACTGCGGGATTTCTTCAAGTGGCAAGCGGTGGAATCGATTACATCAACAGCCTTGTGGGAAGCTATGGAACCGGCTTTGGGGCGGATGTGGGAATCCAGTACGTGAAGCACATTGATCCAAAGCAGGAGTTTTCCTTCGGGGCAAGTGTCACGGATGTTTTCGGGACTTCTTTTTCGTCTCCCCAGGCCCAGAAAATCCTGATGAACCCCTCGATTGGATTTGCCTATCGAAGGCAGCTGGAGTTCTTGAAGTTCAAGATCGCAGCCGACCTTCGAAACCTTGATCAGGCGGTCTCATTCGGAAACAAGACCCACATCGGGACTGAAGTTTCGGTGCCGCTCTTTGATTTCTATGCGGGCTTGAACCAGCTCAATGTCACGTATGGGGCGGCTTTTGATCTTTGGGTTCTTCGTTTGACACTTCTTTCCTACGCGGAAGAGCTCGGAGTGCGGTTTCATCAGCTGACGTCCCGGCGTTATATGCTTCAAGTTGACTTCAGTCTCCCCATCTGAACGAAAATCGCTTTGCGAGAGAAGCCGCCCCGTGCCATAGTGCCGCTTTATTCATTTTAAGGCGCGGGTCATTTTGACCCGTTCGGGAGGCGTTCATGAGTCTTAAGGTATTTCTTCTTTTGGTGGTCATTCCTGTCTACATTCTCTTTGTGCTGTATCGGGCACGCAAGGTTCACCCCAAAGGCCTCTTTGTCCTGTTTTTTGCCGAGATGTGGGAGCGGATGTCCTACTACGGGATGCGGGCCTTGTTGGTCCTCTATATGACTCAGTATTTGTTTACCGATCCTGAGCGGTTCGAGCGCGTGATCGGCCTCTCTGCGCTGAAGCAGGCGTTGGAGAGCGGGTACGGTGTGGCTCTTGAAATGCAGCCCTATTCCTCGAAGATTTACGGACTCTATACCGGTCTGGTTTACCTCTCTCCGTTTTTCGGGGGCATTCTCGCGGATCGCGTCTGGGGCAAAAAGAAGTCGGTGTACGTAGGCGCCCTTCTCATGGCAATCGGCCATTTCCTGATGGGGTTCGAAAACCTGTTCATCCCGGCGCTTGTTTTCCTGATTTTCGGGAATGGGGCCTTTAAGCCGAATATCTCTACCCAGGTTGGAAATCTTTACAAAGACGGAGATGCGAAAAAGGACGGTGCCTTCACGCTATTCTACATGGGGATCAACCTTGGGGCCTTCTACTCGCCGTTCCTTTGCCGGGATCTCGCACTTTGGATCTGCGAGATTACCGGGAAAACCGATCCGGGAGCGGCATGGCATTTGGGCTTCACGTTTGCGGGAATCGGAATGTTGATCGGAACCCTGGTGTACCACTTCTTCCGCCATGATCTTCCTGCTGAAACGGCCATTGTAGAGCCTGAGGAAAAGCATGCAGGGATTCTCTTCAAGACGGTGGGGGCGTTTACCTTCATGATGGTTGGATTCGTAGGCTTCCTGATGCTTCCCACAGCTGTTCAGGCGGTGATCATCGGGTTATTGATTGCGGCAGTTCTCTACTCGATTTCAAGAATCAAGGACTCCTTGGATCGAAGCAAGGTTGCCGCACTTGTCATTCTTTGCGTGGGGACGATCGCGTTCTGGGCGATCTTCGAACAGCAAGGAAACACGCTTCAGCTTTGGGCGGATGAAAAGGCGGATTGGGCCAGATTCGGTCTTGAGTCCACGACCTATCAGTCTTTCAACCCGGCTTTCATCTTTTTGTTTGCGCCACTTCTTGATCGCTTGTGGGCGATTCGCGAGCGCAACGGGAAGCGTTCCTCTTCCGTTCGGAAGATGGCGGTGGGTTGTTTTCTCGCAGGAGGTGCGTTTTTGTCCCTGATGTTGGGAAGTAAGTTCATCACCATGGATAAATCCTTGATCAACATGGCTTGGCTCACGTTGGCGACCTTCATCTTCACCCTCGGCGAACTTTACCTCTCGCCGATCGGACTGAGCTTTGTGACCAAGGTGGCGCCGGCACGCTTTCTTTCCATGATGATGGGGATGTGGTTCCTATCCTCATTCATCGGGAACTACCTTGCGGGAAGCCTTGGTGCGCTCTATTCGCAGATGTCCAATGATGCCTTTTTCTCAATTTTCGCGGTTCTTGGAATCGTGGTTGGCTTCTTCTTTCTGATTGCGGAAAGAAAGCTCAGCAAGATCGTGGGCAGCGGAGTCTAGGTTTTCCGGTCCGTTCTCTTTGGATCTCCATAGCATTTGAATCTCAGGGGCTTTGAACCCTTTTGGTTCATGAAGATTTACCCTCCGAGCCGCGTCCTGCGGCCTCGCTCTCGTCAGTCCGAACTCGCGAGAGTCGGCTAAATCTTCATGAATCAAAAGGGAGCACGCCCGGGGAATCAAACGTTAAGTCCAATCAAAGAGACCGGCTCGCAGACCTCACTGCCATTGCATCAGGAAAAAGCCGAAAAGAAAGAGTGCAAACGCGCTCCAAAGATAACGACTGGGCCAGCTCTTGAGTTGCACGTGTTCAATGAGCGACACCCACACGGGTGAGGTGATTGAAATCGCAGTCAGAGTCGCCACGTGGGCGGTTTTCAGCGCAGACAAATAAAAGGTCAGGGACAAGAAAGTCCCGAACACGCAGGCAATGAGCATCGCGTTTCGATCTCGTGGCCTCATCCGTGTCAGATCATGCGTCACCTTCTTAAGAAACAATGGGCTCAATGCCAAAAATCCGATCAAGGCGCCGAAGGCGCGCGTGGCGTTTGCTTGGAATGGACCAAGATCAGGGCTTGCCTCATAACTCTGTCTTGATAGTGCGACTCCTACGGCATCAAACAGAACACCGGTGAAAGCAAAGAGGAATGCTCGCAGATCCGCCTTTCCGGTAACCCTGCTTCTCTCCAGAATGAAGGTGAACACGCAGGCGATCATGCAAAGGATTGCCAGGAGCTGATGTCCGCTGAGTCCTTGCGACAAAAAAATGTACCCGTAAATTCCAAGCAAAAAGGGCTGGAACGAATAGAGAACAAGGGTTCTTGAGGGACCCAGGGTCGCGAAAGATTTGAACAGAAAGTAATCGCCAAGAAAGAGGCCTGAAAACCCGCTCGCAAGCAGGAAGAAGTGATGAACGGGGCTCAAAGCCGCGAACTTCTCGGTCAGCACGAAGGCAATCGCAAAACCGATCAGCCCGAGAGAAACCTTGATCTGGTTCACCCAGGTGGCGGAGTGGCTTCGAGCGAATCTCGAAAACGTGATGCTTGCCGACCCGAAAAGAAGATTGGAGGCGATGCCGTAGAGGTAGGGCGTGATTGGACCGGATTGCATGGGCATCACATCTTTTCAGGCTTTGGCATGCCGAGGAGATCAAGCCCGAGTGAAAGGACGTTCCGCGACGCCTCCACGAGGGCCAGACGCGCGCGGGTGAGGGCGGGATTTTCAGGATTCATTACCTTGCACTCCCGGTAAAAGTGACCGAAGTCCTTTGTCACGTCGATCAGGTAGCTTGCGAGTTGACTTGGTTTTCGCTGGTCAAGGGTCCGCTCGAGCGCCTCGCTGAATCTCGCAAGCGTTCCGATCAATGCGGATTCTTCCGGTTTCACCAGGGTTTCCATGAGCTCCTTGGTGTCCGCGGAAGTTGCGGAAAACCCTGCCGCCTTTGCCCGTCTCAAGATGCTCAAGCACCGGGTGTGAGCGTATTGCAAATAAGGACCCGTCTCGCCTTCAAAAGAGATCACCCGGTCGACATCAAACTCAAGGTCTTTGGATGGATCCGTACTGAGATCGGCAAATACCAGTGCGCCGATGGCGACTTGCTCTGAAATGGTATTGATTTCGGCATCGCTAAGGCGCGCTTCCTCGCGAGTGTCTTCGCTTGCGTTTCTTGCCCGCATGAGTTCCAGCGATTTCGCGGTACAAAGGTCATTCACTTCTTCGAGGGTGATGAAGTTCCCTTTCCTCGTGGACATCTTCGCGTCTTTGAACCGATAGAGGCCCGTTGCAATGTGCTCGCAGCGGGGTTCCCAGTCGAGCTTCATTGCGCGAAGGGTTCCGAAGACTTGTTCGAAATGGAGCTTCTGTTCCTTTCCGACGATGTAGCTCATGCGGTCGAAATGAAATTTTTCATATCGATAGAGAGCTGCTGCCACATCCCGGGTCGCATAGATCGAGGCGCCATCGCTTTTTTCCAGAATGCAGGGAGGAATTTCCTTCCCGTCCCGGGAAGTGACATGCACGACCTGCGCGCCTTGGTCTTCAACGAGAATGCCCTCTGATTTCAATCGAGAGAGAAGGGGCTTTAGCTGATCCTCGTAATGGGATTCGCCCCAGAAATGGTCAAAAGTGACCTGGTAGCGGTCATAGGTTTTTTGAAATTCTTTCAGTGAAATGTCGACGCACATTTTCCAGATCTTTCGCATCTCCGGATCGCCAGCCTCGAGCTTCCGGAACGCATCCTGACTTGCGGTTTCGATGGTGGGATCGGTCTCCATGTCCTTGTGGATTCGCACATAGATGTCGACCAGGGTTTTTAGCGTAATATCCTTCGGAAGTTCGCTCTCGTAGCGTTTGAGCGCGATCGCGAGTTTCCCGTATTGGGTTCCCCAGTCTCCGAGGTGATTGATGGTGGTGACCTGAAAGCCACGGTGGCGCGCGATTCTAGCAAGCGTTGCACCCACAATCGTGGTGCGCAGGTGGTAAATCTGAAATGGCTTTGCGACATTTGGCGAGCTGTACTCAAAAACCCATTTCTCGCGCGAATCCTTTGCAGAGGACCCGAAATTTGTTCCGGCCTTCACAAGAGGCACGAGCACATGTTCGATGAGGGCCTGGGCTTTGATTCTGAAATTGAGATAGGGGCCTGCGGCTTCCACTTGAATTCCTGAAGCCAGAAGGGCGGGAGCAAGGGTGCCAGCAAGATCGGTTGCGATCACGGGCGGAGCTTTTCCTAAGAGCTTGGAAAGTCTAAAACAAGGGAAGGCCAGGTCTCCTCGCGCCCGATCGGGTGGAGTTTCAAGGTCAGTCAACTTTAGCTCCATGCCTAACAGGGGCTGGAGCGCTTTTTGGATCAGGATTCTGAAGTGTTCCATGTGAGCTCTTTTTTAAGGGAAAATAGTCTCATATTTTCGACAAATCGGGTATGGTTTTGCGCGCATGGAAAATTCTGAAATGAAAAGCGTAGAGTATCCGGTACACGAGTACAGGACCATGATCCGTGAGCGTCACCTGGATAGCTTTGGACATGTAAACAATGCGCAATATCTGGTGCTTTTCGAAGAGGCTCGCTGGGAGATGATTACGTCCCGTGGCTATGGACTTTCAGCCGTGAAGAAGCATGAGGTGGGAACCGTGGTGCTCGAGTGTACGGTGCGATTCAAGCGGGAGCTTGGGCTTAGAGAAGAGGTTGTGATTCGCACCAAGGTCGAGGAAATTGCCAAAAAAACGCTGATTTTGAAGCACTGGATTGTAAAAGAGGGGGGCGCGATTGCAGCCGAGGCCAGTTTCACGCTTGGGTGTTTTGATCTAAAACACCGCAAATTGATCCCGCTCAGCGCCGAATGGCTCCAGGCGGTTTCAGGTCGTCCACCCCTCTGAGGTGGAGCGCGATGAGGTGGGTTGTTTCCAATCAGGCTGAAACTACACCAACTATTGGCGTGCCGATTCAGGGCGGGGTTCCCTGTGCTCCGAGGTCCTGTTATAAAAAACTATAAATACAGTGATTTTTGGCTGTTTTTAAAAAAAACAAAAAACAATAAGAAGAGTCCTTGCAAATTTTCTCTCCCTAGCGTAACTCTTTCGGGCTGCCCAACACGAGGCTTTCGGGTTTTCAGGTGAATCACTCGGGTGAATCATTAGATACACGTTGTTAAGATGGGCTTCTTGTTCTTTGAAAACTTGGTTTATTTTGAGCCGATTTGAGGGTTTTCCCTCAAGGATCGGTTCAATGACGATTAAATATTTGAAAGAGAAAGCGGGCCTGTGAGTTTCGATGCTTTTATAGATCGAGACTGCCTGAATTCAATTCAATTTGAGTCATAATAATACTTTTACGTCTGATGTCTGAAGCGATTTAGATATTGGATGATAGAAACAATAATATGCCAGATGCGTCGGTCCTTTAGGATCGATGGATAAGCAATTGAGTTACAGAGTTGAACTTAACGCATGTTTAAAAACATGAGAGTTTGATCCTGGCTCAGAGCGAACGCTGGCGGCGTGCTTAACACATGCAAGTCGAACGTGAAATGTAGCAATACAGAGTAAAGTGGCGTACGGGTGAGTAACACGTGGGTAATCTACCTTAGAGTCTGGAATAACCTGCCGAAAGGCGGGCTAATACTGGATAGTTCAAGCTTGTTATAGAGACAAGATTGGGAAAGGGAGCCGGCAACGGCCTTTGCTTTAAGATGAGCCCGCGTCTGATTAGCTAGTTGGTAAGGTAACGGCTTACCAAGGCGATGATCAGTAGCTGGTCTGAGAGGATGATCAGCCACACTGGAACTGAAACACGGTCCAGACTCCTACGGGAGGCAGCAGTGGGGAATCTTGCGCAATGGACGAAAGTCTGACGCAGCCACGCCGCGTGAGTGAAGAAGGCCTTCGGGTTGTAAAGCTCTGTCGGAAGGGACAAAAACCATTGAGGTTAATAGCCTCAGTGCTTGATGGTACCTTTAAAGGAAGCACCGGCTAACTTCGTGCCAGCAGCCGCGGTAATACGAAGGGTGCAAGCGTTGCTCGGAATTATTGGGCGTAAAGGGTAGGTAGGTGGTTACGTATGTCTGAGGTGAAATCCCCGAGCTTAACTTGGGAAGTGCCTTGGAAACGGCGTAACTAGAGTACTAGAGAGGTTCGTGGAATTCCCAGTGTAGCGGTGAAATGCGTAGAGATTGGGAGGAACACCAGAGGCGAAAGCGACGAACTGGATAGGCACTGACACTCAACTACGAAAGCGTGGGTAGCAAACAGGATTAGATACCCTGGTAGTCCACGCTGTAAACGATGGGTACTAGGATTTGTGGGAGTTGACCCCTGCAGATCCGGAGCTAACGCAATAAGTACCCCGCCTGGGAAGTACGGTCGCAAGACTAAAACTCAAAGGAATTGACGGGAGCCCGCACAAGCGGTGGATTATGTGGTTTAATTCGAAGCAACGCGCAGAACCTTACCTAGGTTTGACATCC
>JAGWXK010000070.1 GCA_018969905.1 Bdellovibrionales bacterium | reverse complement strand
TAGTGCTCCTCTTTATCTTCGCAGAAAAGACAATACACTACTACCGTCGGGTCCCTGTCTTTTCAGCTACTTATACGTTCAGTTGCACTACGAACTTTTTTTCGGGCCTTATATTTGGAGGCAAAAGCAATTGAAAATTGTTCCCTCAACACCGCTTGTGGGACCCAATGCTACCGGGATGGGCAACTTTCCTCAGGCACAAAATGCTCGAGTGGATTTACCTGCATAGATAGCAAGTGTCTTTACCAGACTGGGAGACAAATATCGGCACCCAGTTCGACCAACACTAGAGCAAAATAATACATGAGCTGAGCAACAAATTTTTCAAGTGCCCCTAAACGCAAAAACCCCCTGATTGCTTCTTCACTGCAGTCAGGGGGTTTTTGCTTTTTGGGGGTTAGGCGTTCAACCTGAGGAGCAATTCCTTAACAGGTCCTTCCTCTAAGTACGACCGGACTCAGGCTTTTGACGATTCTACCGGAGTCTGATACCCACTTAACCCATGATTTTACCTCTTCTGGCTGTGACTTGTTTTGGGCTTTCTCAATTTCCATCCAAGCCTTTTCTAATCGGAGAAACGGTAGTTTATGAGTCACAAGGCATCACTCAGGGGCGCTCTTCCATGCATCCAGCTGGGCTTAAGCTCGGTGAGGTCACAGGTTTCCCTGAAGAGGGAAGGATCAAGGTGACTCCTTGGGACTACCTCGACCGGAACTATCCCGGACATGTGATCGGTAGGGACGGCAAAACCAAGGACGGGAGCGAAGTTCTCTCTTCCAAGGAAGTTTTTCATGAGGTGCCTTGCTTTCAGGATTCATCCGGTAATCAATACACGCCCGGGTTCGAACGGCGGCTTAAGGTCGGGAGATCTCGATTTGAAAACCGTCATGCGATGAGAGTCTTTGAGAATGGTGCTGCGCTATTTTTCAGGGAATTGTGTGATGAGGAGGCGTACTCCAGCCTTGGGAATCGACTCTTCTTTGAGAAGATAGCCCCCACTTTGATTAGAACGCTTTTGCCCCAGCGAGAGAAATAGGGCAGGCATTTGGCTTTTCATCTGCTGAAATCCATGCGTCGGGCAAATATTTACAAATGAGGGCGCCCTTGTATTTTTTCGCCTGGATGCAACTTTTCAGTGGAGCCATCTCGTTTGCAAAGGGGCCAGAGGACTGCACGAGGAGCGCGTTACGGAGTCTCTTCCAAGAGCCCGTACAGACTGAAAAACTTACCGAGACGGTTGATCTTCTGTACTATCCGAAAGCGGGTTATCTGTTCATCAGTCATGTCGAGCTTGGAGTCAAGGATCGGGTCTGGCAAACGCTGGTTAGTGCGATCGAAAAGGGGAGTTTGGGCGCCGCTGAACGGAAGGCGATGCAGGGCGCTCGATCATTTTATCGTTTTCGTCTGAAGGCTTCCCCAGATTAGGTCGAGCGGTTGGAGCGCCTGCTCGAAAAATCCCAGGATGTGCCATGAATTCAGACCTGTGTTCCGGGTGCCTGCACTGCTTTGAATCGGGCCGACGTGCTCTACATTCCCCCCCTTTTTTTCAAAAGTTCCGTTACTCAGTGCCGCCTATCTTCGGATTCTATAGCTTAGAGGAGCACGTAGAGTGGTTTCAGTGCATTATTTTGGGAAGAACCAAGTCAAATCCCTCATTGCGCTGGAAATCATCTCTGAGTCGATGATGGTTGCAAATTTTTTCTCAGGAGGAGGAATGTTTATCGAGTGGATCGACGAAGAGGGCCGAAAATTCCTCAAATGGATTTCAATCGAGGAAAAGCCCGCATCCGATCACTGTTTCAAGGTGAAGAGCGTATCGGCCTTTAGCTCGTTCCCAAGGCGGTCGTGATAGGAAACCTCAATCCGATGCTCGCCCGGAGCAATGATCATTCCCATACTGCAGGAGGTGATAGGAATCTCTTTCTCTACGTAAAGAGAGCGGCCGGAGCTGAGCTTAGCCGACATGAGCTTGCCATCGAGCGTAATACTGTAGTCCTTGAGTTGATCAGAATCTTCAATAGAAAAAATCAATTTAAACTTAGAATAGGGCAGGCCCTCCCCAATGGATGGTGCGAGGATTCGAATCATTCCTGAGGGGTCTGAAGGGTTTCCCGAATCTACGCTGGTGACTGAACTTATTTTCCGTTCAGAGGAAACCGAAGGCTCCAATTGGATGGCCGCATCCTGTGCGCCACACGCAGTAATCGCGATCGACAACAAGAACCTCATTACAATATTTTTCAGCATAAATCCCCCTCTCAGTATCATCAATGACACGGGTCATCTTTGACAATGTGTCATCGATGACACACGCAAGATTCATCTTTGATGGTTGAAAAATACCCTCAAAATGCCGGGAAATAGGGATGGGCAGGATAGATCGGATAGATCTGACCTTGATTCCAGAAAGTAGGATAGTACGGGAAAGCAAATGGAATAGGTCGGAAGAGAGGCCAACCGGTGAAAGGACTAGGACTCGCGATAGAAAAAATGTACGGATTGACTCTTCCGAACCCCTGAAAACCCGTGGGTGAGGGAAACATCAAGCAATGTTGAGCTTGATTTGAGGCGGTTGTCTCGAAAGAATTTCGCCTCATCATGGACCGATGAGCGCGGTGATGATCCGATCGAGATCTCAGCCATCGATCTTTTCGAATGCTCTTGGAAATCCAATCTAAGGACTCAGTGCTCGAAAACGACGCGGATGGGGATCGAATCGTGTTGCAATCAGCACAGGGTTTATCCTTTGTAGACTCTTCCTGCGGATCCAAGGGGCCATCGTTTGATGAAGTAAGTGCCTCGTTCTTTTCGTCTTTATTTGTGGGCGGTTCTTTTTTCTTGGAATCTTTCCCTCCGGATTCCGCTACATTTTTTGCGCTGGATTTATCCGTTTCAGCGGAAGGCGATTCTTTATTTTCGGGCTCCTTGACTAGCGCTGGATTTTCAGGAGCAGGGGTGTGGTTTTTTACCTTTTCGTGAGCAAGCACATACGCATCCTTCATGGATTTCTTTGGCTGAAAGCTTGGGTCAATCAAGCCAAAATAGGGGATATGTTCCGGGTTTACGTTTTCCAGTGCACGGATGGCTAATTCCGGGTTTTCGATGATATTTGCCGAGTATTTTTTGTATTCTTCATAACTCTTCTTCACCTCGGATTCTACATAAACGGTGGATTTTGAGAATGGTTGCGCTCGGAGAGATTCGTTGATTTTATTCTTAAGTTCTTCGTATTTTACTCCGGCAATAGGAAGGAGATAAGGAAAATATCGAGCATACTTGGTGTCTCCAGGGCGAGGCTCGTTTTTTTGATGGCGGTTCATCGCTAAAAGCGCTTTGTTTTTTTCTTCTTTGGAGAGCTTTAAAAATTTTTCACGATTCTCAGCGATGGCTAGGTCTGAGGAATTCTTTTCAATCGTTCTCTTCGTCTCAACTGCGAAATATCTTGCTGTTTCTTTTTGAAGTTTTAGGTCTCTTGTGCGGTTTTCATGTAATTTCTGAAAAGCGCATTTGAATGCCTCTTCTCTTTCGATTTCGTAGGGATCGGCATTCCTTGATTTAAGATTTTTGATTTCTGCATCACGGGTTTTCACCGCATTATTGATCCATGATGTTTTCTGAGCTTCAGTGGGCTTAGTGTCCTTGATCCATTGATAGTAGGACTGGGTAACATAAAGATTCTTGAATCTTTCGCAGAGGTCATCATTAAGTACTATTGATTGTGCAGCCGCAATTCCTGATGTGCAGGAGCAAAGCCAAATCACCCAAAGTAGCAGTGTGATTAGTCTAGTTTTGATTTCAAACAAACTGAATGAAATAGTTTTCATTGAGTTTTTCAGAATCAAAAAGTGTTTCAGAGGCAGCATTTTATATGAGGAAGCAATCTTTGTACCAAAAAGAGTAGACCTATGGACCATAAGGGTAGGGTCAATCTGAATTTTCAATGAAGGACAAGTGTCTAGGTTTCATACACATGGATAAGGAAAGATCTGGCTCTAACTCTGGGAAACGAGTGTATGGACCGGGGGGGGTATCCTTGTGAGGCTAGCCTACATTTCGGTCAATCGCTCTGCAATCTGCTGAATGACGACACTGTAGTCTTTGCTGTGGTTATATGCGAAGAGTGCATTTTTCTGCGAATCCGGGGAGTCAGACTTCCATCCATTTTTCTTCAAGAAATTCCCGACACTCAGGATCGCATCCGAAATCAAAAACAGGTTGGGCTTTTTCCGGTAGTTGGAGACAGCGTATTTTTCATAGCTTGATGGGAGAAACTGGGGAATACCAAAAGCCCCCGCAAAGGAACCCTTGAGCGAGAACGCATTGAGCCTTCCTTCTTCGTGAAGAACTGACAAGGTTTTCAGTTCGGATGCAGCCCATTCCGATTTAATTCGGCATTTCTCCTCAAGTTTTTTTGAGGCGGTGGGCAGGTCTGGTTTTTCAGAAAGGGTGGAGATGCTCAGTTTGGATTCTAGAAGATTTGCCATTATCCGACAAATCGAAGGCTGTGAGGCGAGAGAGATGGAATAAAAAACAAACGGTATTGGATGCTTGCCGGTATCCGAGCCAAGTTTGGTTTCCACCCAAAGAAGGGCTGCAATCGACTCGGGAGAAACTCCGTAGCGGTTTCGAGCGGCCATAAAGCTGTTGTGATGCGCGAGCAGGTAGCTGAAGGTTTTCTTCCGGGCTTTTTTGGAATTGTGTTTCATGTAGTCGCCCTGGTAGAGGAACCCATACACATTGGGTTCGATGAGTTTCAAGGCATCGTCAAACCATGAATTTTTCCGGTGATATTTCAACTCAAGTTCACCTAGAAAATCCGACCGTATTCCCTGCCGAAGGAGTTGCATTCTTGCTTCCTTTGCGATTTGTTCTTTTGAAGCGGGAATTACCGATTCGGGTTGCGCAGGCTGACTCTGCACTTTGCTTTGGGCACAAGCAAGTCCCGAGGTCAGGATCAGTACGGTTGTAAGAATGTGCCTCAGCATAGTCCAAAGCCTACCTTAATGTTTGAATGGCGACCGGATGAAATCATTGCCGGGTGATCGAAAGAGTGCTGGTCAGGTATGGATGTAGTTTGCTCTCGGGAAACCAGAGGTAGCCCGCCTCGCATTTGATCTTGGGATCGTACTGCGTGCAGTCTTCTCCATAGGAATTTTTCATGAGATAGACACATTCATTTTTCTCGGAATCGTATTTCCTACCGTAAATGAGAACTGTATGCAGGTCATCGATTTTTCTTTTGGCCCCATTGAGGTTTCCGAGGATACCACTGAAGAAGTCAACCGAAATCGGCATTCCCGAAGAGAGCTGTTGATTGATCCGCTGATAGATCTTCTTTCCCTTCAGTTTGAAACACGTTTTGATCGGGGAGAGCGGATAGGGTTTGCGTTCTGCCGAACATGCGTTTTTCCGTATTCCGGATAGGATTGTGTTCCGGCTGGTTTGCTTCAGAATGGAATGAAACCCCGAACGGTCAATGTGTTCAAACTCGTAGCTGAATGGAAGAGATTCCGGAAAGGGATATTTTCCTGAATGTACATCCCGTTGAAGAGAGTAGATCTCAAGGATGGCCCGGATGAGCTCAACCTTTTCCCTCTTGCCATTCTGATGGACCTTTGTCCATTCCTCTGAGGGAAGGGCCCACTCAGGACAGTAGCCTGAGTCGAGCGCCCCCTTTACAGCACGAATGATGAATCCGGTCTGGGATGGTTCGGCTCGGGCCTCTTTGGACGAAAGTTTTTTGAAGAAGGTCACGATTTTGGAAAGATTGCTGCCCGCGTAGTTTATGGCGATATCTGCGGCTGAAATCGGCTCTGGAAGTCGAAAAGTGTATTGAAGGTAGTCTGCCGCGGCATGCGCATAACACCAGGAGATTCCCCGTTGATTTCGCATTTTCAGAATGAAGTCGGATCTCAGGTCGACACTCGAGCATGCGGACTCCGGTGTCGGCAGGTAGGCAGAGGCGGACGAAGCGAAAAAAAATCCGGCAATGAATGGAACGATGAATGGTTTCACGATGATTCCCCCATTCGGTATTCTACACATTTAAAATATAGAAAATAAACCCAGTCAAAGCATTGTCGGAAAAGAGAGGGACTTGGAAGACACGGGGTTTGTCGCATAAAATGGATGCATGAAGCGAGTGCTTTTGATCCAGCACGAATCCTTTGAAGCCCTGGGAACGCTCGATCCTCTCTTGAAGAAGGAAGGGATCCGGATCCGTTATGTCAATTTCGAGAGGAATCCTGAGGCCGAGCCAAGCATTGACGGATATGACGGACTTATCCTGATGGGCGGGTATATGGGAGTCTATGAGGCCCATATTTACCCGCACCTGAAGATCGAGATGCAGCTGATCGAAAAGGCCTTAAAACGGAACATCCCGATTCTGGGTATTTGCCTGGGTTCGCAAATCCTTGCCCACGTTCTGGGAGCCGTGGTCAGGAAACACACTGAACGGGAGATGGGCTGGGTTCCTGTTCACCTGACCGATCTGGGACGGTCGGATTCGATTTTTCACGGCTTCAAGGCGAGTGAAGTTTTGTTTCAGTCCCATGGGGATACTTTTGACATACCGAAATCCGCTGATCACTTGGCGTTTTCAGAGGTCTGTCACGGACAGGCGTTTCGGTACGGGGAGAATGTTTATGGATTCCAGTTCCATATCGAAATTGATCGCCCGACCATCGAGCATTGGATTGGGATGCCTGAAAATCAGGAAATCTTCCGGGATTCTGGTGGACGTTTTGTTCCGGAGAGGATTCTTATGGATACGGCAGAGCATTTGGATCGTTCGGTCCGATTGAGCGCTCAGGCATTCCGGAATTTTCTAAAAATTTCAGGCGCAAAAAAGCCAAAGATAAAACTCGGGTCAGGCAGGTGAATCACATCAACAACCGGTTTTGACCATTTTTGCGGAGATCCGCGATGATGGTGTTCCCGTTCTTGGGAGGTGGATTTGTCTCTTCTTCATTTCACGCCAACAGTGATTGAGTCCCACTGTTTTTTCATTCAAATATTTATCAAATCGTTTATCCTAAGGAGGCTATGGAACAAAAAAATGCGGGGAAAAAAGTCGTTTGGATCACGGGCGCTTCCTCCGGTATCGGCGAGGCGCTTGCTTATGAGTACAGTCGTCAGGGGCACTTCTTAGTGCTGAGCGCAAGAAGGGAAGCAGAGCTTAAGCGGGTTCTCTCTTTCTGCGCATATCCGGCCAGTGCGAAGCTGCTACCAATGGATCTCGAAGATATCGAAAAATTGGATCGGGTTTGCGAGGCTGCGACCGCCCTTTTTGGCAGAATTGATACCGTGATCTTAAACGGAGGGATTTCGCAGCGGGCACTTGCGTTGGAAGCGGATTTTGCTGTCACGGAGCGTCTCATGAGGATCAATTTTTTCAGCAGCGTGAAGATCGTGAAAAATTGTCTTCCGCCGATGATTTCTAGAAAAAGCGGGCAAATTGTTCTGGTCTCATCTTTGGTTGGAAAGTTCGGAACTCCCTTCCGGAGCTCATATTCTGCGAGCAAGCATGCGATACACGGATATTTTGATTCCCTCCGTGCGGAAATCAGAAACTCGGGAGTTCAAGTAACCATATTGTGCCCGGGATTCATCAAGACTTCGATTTCCACTCATGCCTTGGTTCATGACGGCAAAGCGCAGGGCTTGATGGATGATGCTCAGAAGAATGGGATGGAGCCCCGGCGTTTTGCGCAGTTGGCTTACGTCAAAGTGGAGCATGGAAAATCTGAAGTGTATATCGGAGGCAGAGAGGTGTTGGGGGTCTATTTGAAAAGGTTCGTTCCAAGCATGTTCGAAAGACTCATTGCGACGTCGAAGGTGAAGTAAGCTTTCGCTCAATCTTTGGGGCCCGATAGCGCAGAATCGGGCTCCTGCAAGGCAGTTTTAACTAAAATTATTAAGTCATTTATTAGCTTAGTCCTTGGCTTTAAAAGATTCTTAAGAAATATTAACAAAGCTCACCTTTTTGTTTGCTTTTCAGATCAGGTTAAGGAAGACTGGTAATTGTTGATCGATTTAATACACAATTCCTTCGAGCGGAATGATTCAAAAGTGAGCATTACTATGAGAAGAATACTTTTTTTGTTCCTGTTGGTCGCCGGTGGTTGCCGAAGTGAGTCCATTGAGGGACTGGCACCAAGAGACTCAAGTGGACAGATTTCAGTCACCACGGTTCCAACGGCAACTCCGGTTCCAACGGCAACTCCGGTTCCAACGGCAACTCCGGTTCCAACGGCAACTCCGGTTCCAACGGCAACCCCGGTTCCAACGGCAACTCCGGTTCCTTCAAGCTCCCCTACGGTTGGAAATGTGACCTCACACAGTTTTTTTAGGAGCTGGGCTAAGGCGAGCAATCCGCTTCCACCAATGGTGGGAAATCTCAAGGTTGCTGTGATCGCCTTTAATTTCTTGGGTCAACCCAATCAACCCACGACGATTCAGCGACTGAAGGAAGTGGTGTTCACGGGGAATGGCTCTGATCCGCTTTCACTCAATGCTTGGCTAAAGCAATCCTCTTTCCATAAGTTGCAGTTAGTGGGAGCTCTTAATCAAAATGGAGATGCATTTGGCACCTATACGATTAATGCCGATCCCAATCTTTGCAATCTGGATGATTGGTCTGCGAAGGCCAAAAATATTGCAAGCGGGAACGGGTTTGTAGAGAGTAATTATGACAAGGTCATCTACTTTTCACCAAAATCAACTTGTGTGAGCCGGGGTGGAGGTTCAAGTGCAGTCATTGTTGGTTACTCCGAGACACCCAACTACCGGTACTATCCGAGCGCGGTTTGGGAAAAGAACTACTCCATGTCGGTATTGATCCACGAGTTCAGTCATACCCTTGGAATCAATCATGCCAATTCCCATCTTTGTACTGATCATACTGGGAAGAATGTCGCCGTGAGTGATCGCTGTGGAATGATTCAGTATGGAGACCCATTTTCGGTCATGGGCAACATGCTTGGGCCGAATGATCTTGGGGCCATGGAAAAGATGCAATTAGGCTGGATTGACTCATCCAATGTGAGAACATTGAGTTCTGGCGGAACCTTTACCATCGTACCGATCGAAAAACCTGCGGTAGCGAATGCGGTACAGGTCATTCGTATTCCCCGTGTGAGTTTCGATGGAGCATGGATGAACTCTGCGGGAATGATGGTGGGCCCTGTTCAGCAATACTACTATTTGTTTTTCAGGCAACCCCATGGATTCAGCACTTATGCCCAAAGCATTACTGACGAGAATGGAAACACGAATCAAACGGGTCTTTACGGAGCGAATTTGAACGGACTTATGATCATGTCTGGAGGAGCCGAGTACGGGCAATCTTCATTTTGGTTTGATGTGCCGATACCCTGGAGAATGAGCAGTTTGATGGATACAAATCCCACGAACCTCCCGGAGGGCGAACCGGGATTCAAGGATGCGCCTTTAGTGCCTGGAAAAACATTTACGGATTCTGCAAGTGGAGTCTCAGTCACAGTGAATTGGATTGCCGCATCCGGAATCAATGTAAGCGTCTCGATCCAGCCCGGTGTGGTGCCTCCAGCTCCTCCAGCCCAGATCGTAGCAACCCCAGTATCAAGTACCTCGGCAAAACTGACCTGGGTTACTCCGAAAGATGCAAAAGGTCGAGAAGTGACGAGCTTCAGAATTCTGGTGAACGGAGTTGAGAAAATCCCGTTTCTTACCTGTGCAACGCAGCCGGCGTCCGCAGGGTATTGGAAGCCGATGGCAATCACGGGTTGTGACGGGTATTCAGTCACGGTCGATGGTTTGACTGCGCATGGAATTCAGAATTTTTCGGTTTACTCGATTGATGCAGCCGGAAACCGATCCACTTTAGCCGCGAGTGCAGTATTGGATCTTCCTTGATTCGCGGGCGAAGAACCGTTGGGTCACGGTCGGGCAACGCAGATCACGTGCGCTTCAAATGCGCGAATTTCCCTTACAATGCTGCCGTTGTGTCCCATGAGTAGATAAGCTGAACCGCCATCGACCTCCAATGGCCCCCTTGTTGAAGATGTCCAAAAGGAGCGGGGCATCGTTACTTTACCAAAAAAGATAGGGGTGACATAGTTGTCGATCAATTTTTCAAACAACCAATTGGTACCATGTTCTTCTTTCATTTCTGGAAACATTTTATGAAGGCCTTTAATTCCGTCTTCGCTCAATTGTATGACATACGGCCCGTTGACTGGATCAAGGCATGTGCGCAAATGATGAAACTCCTCGCGAGTTGGAAGATGCAATCCTTGTTCAGCACATTGTCTGACCGCGCTTGAATCCTTTTCCTCAATGACTCCATCAATATAATCCGGGCCAGAATTAACGACCGTATGCGAGGTTGCGACCTTGGTAGGAATGCTGTCGTCTGAGTCGGGGAGTTGGGAATAGATTCCGGGCTCCGATACTCTTTTCCAATAAACGATTTTTTCTCGGGATTTCACTTGGTAAAAACTCAAGTTTCCCTTTGTGTCTTTCCAGTCTCTGATTTCACACCCAGAGGCCAATTCGACTGCGTTACAGGGGTTTTCAATGGCAAGGCATGAAAAAATGAGGAAAACGAATCGTTTCATGGCCCAGACACTACCAGAAAAGCCAAAAAAAATGAAGCAAAATAGTCAAGATTTATTCGTTTAGCTAAACCAGAGTCGTTTCAGCTAGGTTCTCTTGAATGGGCACTCACGCCAGTTCGAGTCCCATGTTCCACCTGAGAGTTCATGGTGGATAATCCATTCAACTGAACCCTCGCGCCATCAACAGCAATTTTCCAGCTTCATTGGTTTTTTGAAATCCATTCTTCAAATAGAACTTCACGTTTTCCGCATCCCTTGAGGTCACGATATGGATCCCGGAAGGTGCGGGTCTCATCATGGAAAGATCTTTGACAAATTCGGAAATCAGTCTTGAGCCTAGTCCCATGCCGCGCGCAGCGGCGGTAAGGTTCATGTGTAGGTGGGCAGGGTAGCGAGACTGGATTTCAGTCCGAAACTGTTCGAGATAGGGATTGAGAGAGAAATGCAGCGGGAGCGTTTGTGGTGCACCTGCGAGGTAGCCAAGCACAAGATCGTGTTCGACCGCGAGATAAAAAGTCTCCGGGGTCTCAAGATAGATTCCAAAATACTTTTGTTGAAAAGCCTGTCTGGCATCAGCCGGAAGACTCGCAAGAGTCGGTGCTGTTTCTTCGAAGATGCGTCTCGCTCCCTCCATTCTTGCGGAGCGGTCTACGAGAGAAATCGAATCGAGTGTCAGGATTTGCGGCGCCATAAAAAGCTGAAAAAAAGCGCCTCCCCCCTGATGAAAGAGGAGAGGCGCGAGAAAAAATCAGCGATCAGCCTGCAAGGAAGGCCATCGCAAAATAAAGAACCAGGGTAACGAGGATTCCGAAGTGAATCACATGAGCCATTTTCTGAAGAGGCCCCATTTTCCCCTTAATGGCGTTGAATTCAATCGCGCCGATCAAAATCGCAAAAACGCTCCAATACGGGACAAGCGAGGCCTGATCCGAGAGGCTCATTCCAAGATGGGATGGAGCTGCCATGAAGAACAGCATCGGTAGAGAAAATAAAGTGTTGGTGCGGGATGCGATCGCAGCACGAGCAGCTAGATCTGCAACTCCAGGGATCGCAGACTCACCCTTCGCGGTACGAACCGCATTTTCAATCATTACTTTGTTGTTTGGCCAAATGATGAGCCAGACGTTTAAGAACATCAGACTTCCAATGAGCCCGCCCGTTAGTACCATGGTTCCCCATGCGGAGCTTGCCGGAATTCCCATCGCGCCCATTTTGTGGCCGATCATTCCCCAACCGGTAAGGAAGGTGAAGAGAGCACCATAGCGGAAGTACTTCATGGTCTTTGGAGTGAGTTTCTGAAAAACCACGGACTTGGTCGCAGCATCCGCTTCTGTCATAAATGCCATTTGGGAGAAATTGAAATAGTAAAGGTGTCCAATCCAAAGGATTCCAAAGAAATAATGCAACCAACGAAGCCAGAACTCGGCTGCCGCACCTGAAAACAGAGTTTGAAAATTTGACATAGTTTGCTCCTTTTTGTGTGGTCCAAGGATAGCATAACAGCCCATTAAGACTAGGGAATTTTGGATGGATTGAACTGAATCACTTGATTTTCAGCGTGGCATTTCGCTGAAGCAGGCGATCGAGTTTGATCAGGCTCACGGTGGTCATGCGCTTGCTGTCCTCGGGCAATTCGCCCGAAGCGGCAATCGAGAATGACTTCCCTTCAGGAGCGAACGTCTTTTTCGCGAAAACCCCGACACCGTTTCGGCCCCTGAGCGGGCTGGAGTATAGACCCGCAACTCCCGATACTTCGGGCGAGAAAGGGTAGGAAAAGAAAAGATTGAGCGGAATCGGAATGGATTGGGTCACCGAATCCAGCGCCGGAACGCCAAGGGCTACTCCGACCGCAAGATTCGCTTTCAGGTTTCCACCCACATAGATCCGGGATGCCTCGAGGATCGGGATTCCCACCATTTTGACTGAGCCGAGGTTTAGTGCGCGTGGAAGTTCGCGGCCATTTGGGAGAGTTGACCCCAGCGTCGGATCAAGAGAGGTGGCTGCCTCGTAATCAACGGATACAAAAAGACGGTTCGAGCCGTCATCCAAAGGCTGCAGCAGAACGCTTCCCAGGTTTTGCATGGAGCCCGGATGGTAGATGGGAACCTCGAGATTCGGAAAGTGGAGTCGACCCATGAGAACGATGGCTTCAAGGTCCACAAACGTTCGTCCCTGAGACTGATGGGTGCCAAGGTCCACACCCTTTAATTTGATGGTGTCCTTTGGGCTGCAGGCAGCGGTGCTTAGGGAAAGTAGGACTGCTAAAAATCTGTATGACTTATTCATGGCTCAAAACTCCTACCGAACCTTTCGGAGTTGGCGCGATGCGCATTGAGGGAAAGGGTGAAAATATTTCCGAGCTTACGTTTTGACGGGGCGCGAATGTCAGCTTTTTTTCAGGCGCTTTTGAATTTCGTCAAAGAAGCTCTTCACCTCTTCTTCGTGCTTTTTTGCGGCTTCTTCGGACTTGAAGACCGGGGTGGAGGATTCATCCCGCTCAAGAATCAGTTCCTGCGGAATGTCTTCCAGGAATCGACAAGGATTGCGCGGGATCATTTTTCCATACCTGATTCTACTTTTCGCACGGGTAAGGTAGAGCTCCTCGCGAGCTCTTGTGATTCCGACATAAAAAAGCCTTCGTTCCTCCGAGAGGTCTGTTCCTTCATCAATGGTCCGCTGGTGAGGAAGGGTGCCATCCTCAAGGCCCACTAGAAACACAATCGGGAACTCAAGCCCCTTGGCTCCATGCAAGGTCATGAGAGTGATCGCGTTTTGGGGAACGTCCTCTTCATCTTTTTTTTCTTCTTTGGCATTCAACACCAACTGAGAGAGGAATTCCTGCATCACGGGGATCGCCGTCTCGGGGGATTTTTCTTGGGAGATTCCCGCAAGGTCTATCATCCCGATCGAGCTCGCCAGCTCATCAATGTTTTCAAAGCGTTTTTGGGCCTTCGCCACATCCTCTTCCTCGGCTTGAAGTGCGGTCTTTGCTCCGATCCGTTCGAGGGATTTTTTCGCCCACTCCGAGATCGCGGTGAGAAAAGCCGCATCCGCGTTCCCAAACTCTTCCCGCTTGATTGACATGAGCCCTGAATTCATTTCGGCAAGGAGTTCCACAAAGGATTGAATTCCACGGCGGGTTTTTTCGGTGAAGTCTTTGGTGACTTCCGGGTTTTGCATGGACTCAAAGAAAGAACATCCCGATTTCACCGAGTGTTCATGAATGACTTCGATGGAGGCCTTTCCGATTCCGCGCGCAGGCCAGTTGATCACCCGGCGGATTGCGGAATCGTCTTTTGGATTGAGAGCGAGCTTCCAAAAGCACAGGATGTCCTTTACTTCCTTCCGATCGAGAAACGAGAGCGCGCCCACCAGTTTGTACGGAATCTGATGGAGTCGCAGTGCCTCCTCGAAAATCCGGGACTGGGAGTTGGATCGGTACAGGATGGCAAACTCGTTCCAAAGCAGAAAATTGGGATCGTTCCGGTGTGCCGCGCGCTCCGCGGCCCGTTTTTGGATTTCCTCTGCCACCATTTTTGATTCCGCGCGATCCTCTTCGACTGCCACCATGTGAATCGGGGATCCCGCCCCCTTGCCGGACCAAAGGGATTTCGGAAAACGTTTTGGATTTTTCGAAATCACCTCGTTTGCCGCATTCAGGATGTTCTCGGTGCTGCGGTAATTGCGGCTCAGGATGATTTTCTTGGTTCCATTGAAATGCTTCTCGAAACCGAGAATGTGAGAGGGGTCTGCTCCGCGCCAAGCATAGATGGACTGGTCGTCATCTCCTACAACACAAAGATTGGAATGGGTCGAGGTGAGTGCTTCAAGCAGACGGAACTGGGACGCACTGGTGTCCTGATATTCGTCCACCATGATGTACTGAAACCTTCGGGAGAGGGATTCGCGCACATCCTGGTATTTTTCAAGCAGCGTAACCGCATTGAAAAGAAGGTCGTCAAAATCCATCGCGTTCAGCAGTCGCAGGCGTTCCTGATAGCGGGGAAACACCGACTGCAGGGCGATGGAGTAATCGTCGTAGGATACTTTTGGACCCTTCAGGGTATCAAAAAAAGAGGATGCCTCTTCGCCCGAGAGAAATTTGTTTTTTGCCTGACCGATCTGAAAGAGAATCCAGGAGGGGTCGAATTTTTTTGCATCGATATTGATCGACTTCAGGATCTCGCGGACGATGGATTCCTGATCGCTTGGATCAAGGATGGAAAATTGCGAGGTGTACCCAATTCGGGTAGCGAACTCGCGGAGAATCCTGACACAAAGGCTATGGAATGTGGAGACGATCAATCCTTTTGCCGCTTGGTCGCCTACCGACTTCCGAATCATCGATCGAACCCGGTCCTTCAGCTCGTGCGCGGCCTTATTGGTAAAGGAAAGGCCTAAGATCCGGTTTGCAGGAACGCGTTTCTCTGCAATGAGATAGGCAATCCTGTGGGTCATGGTGTTGGTTTTACCACTTCCGGCACCCGCTAAAATCAAAAGGGGCCCTTCGGTGTGGAGAACCGCCTCTTTTTGCTCGGGATTAAGTTTGCCCAAATCGAGCTTTTTCGGCGGGGAATGCGTCTTGGATTTTGGATGAACTTCCATGTCCGATCCGCAAGCTAACAAAGGAGTTTTGATTTTGCAATTTGGGTCTCACGGTGCAAAGTGGATTCATCATGCGATCCTACCTCGATTTGATGCAGAAAATTCTAGATGAAGGAACCCAGAAAAAAGA
>JAGWXK010000069.1 GCA_018969905.1 Bdellovibrionales bacterium | reverse complement strand
TAAAAGCCCGTTTGCCCCTGGCAGACGGGCTTTTTTGTTTTGGGGATGGAGTTGTTAGCCGATCAAGGATCCTGAGTGTAGCTCACGCAAAAACTCAAGAACGGGATAGCTTTCGAAGGAGTCGTCTTTTGATGCGCGGGGTTGTCGTGACACCAGAATGCAAGGCACCTTGGGGTATTCTTCCGAAAACGATCTGAGTCCTGCGAAATCCATTCGGGAGGGGCGGCTCGTGTTCTTAATTTCCACCGCGAGCAGGGGCTTGCTACCTCGAGCGATGATCAGATCCACTTCGTTACCTCCGCGGGCCCGCCAGAACGAGAACGATCCCTCAAAACCGCGATAACTCAGAATGGCGCGAACTTGTTGAATCACGAATTGTTCAAAAAGAGCTCCAAGGGACTCGCCCACCGGAGCATCGGTAAGATTTTCTCGAAGTGCATTCGTGACCCCATTGTCAAAAAGGTAAAATTTCGAGCTCCCCGCGAGTTCTTTTCTGATCGAGCGGGTCCAAGGAGGGAGGAGGAACCCGATCAGTGTGTCTTCCAGAATCGAGAAGTGACTTGCGATGGTTTTGCTCGCAACTCCGATCTCGCGCGAGAGGGTGGAATAGTTCACCTCTTGAGCAATGCTTTCCGCTGCAAGTTGAAGAACCTTGGAGAATGCCGGAAGATTCCGGACCAATCCTTCGGCCTGAATTTCTTCGCGCAGGTAAACCGACGCATAACTTCGAAGGATATCCCTTTTTTCCGAGGGTTCGGAGGTCCAGACCGGTGGAAGTGTTCCCCAACGGATTGCCGAGTTGAGATCAAATCTCGATCCAGAGGTAGGGGCGTCCGATGCATCGAGTTCCGGAACGGTGAACGGAAAGATCCGCATCTCTGTAGCTCTTCCGGCTAGTAGGTTTGCGCCTCCTCTTTTTAACTTTCGCGCGCTCGAGCCGCTCAGTCCGAATCGAATCTTCCGTTCTTCAATCAGACGGTGGACCTCGTTGAGGAGATCAGGGACCCGTTGAATTTCATCAATCAGAATCCAGCCATTCCTGTTTCGTTTGAGATGGGATTCAGCTTCGCCCGCAAGAAGGCCCGGGTTTGCGAGGTAGCGGATGTAATTTTCCTGATTCAGAAGGTCAATCCGAAGGGCGTTATCGAATTCATGGCTAAGCCAGGTTGATTTGCCGGTCATTCTGGGGCCGAACAGAAAGAACGAGCGCTTGCCCGGATTTGGGAGATGTCTGGAAATCATAAGTTAAATATTACAGTAATATTTAACTTATAGATACTCATAAATTAGGAGGGAATGGAGCGCGGTCTCCGCTGACACACTTGAGATTTTGTTTGCAGCTTTGTGATTCATCTTTGTGACCGCTAGCCGTCTGCCAGTAAGTTCCTTATTCGCCAACCCGATGAATTTGTAGGGAAAGGGTGGGAGGTTCTGATCGCGATTGGAGGGGGTCCTTGGTTTCTTATTCTGAGGCGAACCTAAAAATTCCGCATGGGTCATAAAGTACACAACTTGCAGGCGGCGGGTAGGATCTAGGTGTTGCTTGAAAATGGAGAAAAGAGGGTGATATGAAAAAAACTCTGTCTTTGTTATTTACATCGTGGCTGCTGTTGAGCGGTCACGCCTCGCTTGCGCGTCCCCTAGGTAACGGCTCATGGTGTTATGTTGGAGTTAGTGGTGAAACGGGATGCGATAACTGCAATTCTGGTTGTTATGCGGTTGACAGGGTCACGAGTAAATTAGGCATGTGCCTCGCCTGCAATTCAATAGGGGCTTTGCCACGTAAAGATGGTGGGGGAAGCAAAAGATGAATCGTATTTATTCGGACTGGTTTAAGGGCTGGTCAGCTCCTACGATTGTAATTTTTTTGTTGATTTGGAGTGCGAGTGCACAAGCGGGTTGCCTAGTGAATGGTTCTGCATGTTTGCAGGGTGTTGCTGGGTCGAGTAATCCATTATCCTGCGAGAATTGCCTTAGTCAGTGTGATTGTTTAAGGCCCAATTCAACAGGAGGCATGAGGGCCGAGTGTTGCTCTTGCTCCTCGGTTGGAGCAAGGCCCTCGAAATCGGTTAAGTCACCAATCAAGGTACCTAGTTCGTGTGCGAGGTGATAAAAATAAATTCTGATTCAAGCCACGACCCGAAACCTACCGCTTCGGGCCTTGGCTTTAGGATGGGTTCATTTAGAGATATTCGGGCAAAAGGGGAAATTTCCACTGAATTTATTGATCCATAAAGAGAACATTTTCTTGATGCATTAGGATAAAGTCTTTGAATTGATATGAGTTCGGCCAACTCGAGCGAGTGACACGAGGGCAGGAGTCTAGGTTTGGAGTGGGTGCCATGCCGTAGCCGTTCTCCATTCTTCGGGTGCAGTTTTAAAAAATTTGCTAAGGTAGTTCTCACTACCCATGGCAAAAGAAGCAAAAAAACTCGACGAAAAGACCCGTCTGGCACTCTCCAAGATCCGCAACATCGGCATCATGGCTCACATCGATGCCGGCAAGACCACCACCACAGAGCGGATCCTGTTTTACACCGGCCGCACGCACAAGCTTGGCGAGGTTCATGAGGGCACTGCCACGATGGACTGGATGCCGCAAGAACAGGAGCGCGGAATCACAATCACCGCGGCCGCCACCACCGCATCCTGGAAAGACTACCGGATCAACATCATCGATACCCCGGGCCACGTGGATTTTACGATTGAGGTCGAGCGTTCGCTTAGGGTTCTTGATGGTGCGATTGTCGTGTTCTGTGCAGTAGGTGGCGTCGAACCCCAGAGCGAGACGGTGTGGCGACAGGCCGACAAATACAAAGTTCCCCGAATTGCGTTCATCAACAAGCTCGATCGGGTGGGTGCGGATTTTCAGTCGGTCGTAAACCAGATGAAAGAGCGCCTGGGCTGCAAGCCCGCGCCCATTCAGATCCCTTGGGGCACCGAGGATCAGCTGATCGGCGTGATTGATCTGATCGAGATGAAGGCGCTCAGGTGGGAATCAAGCGACCTTGGTTCAAAATACAAAGTGGAAGAGATTCCGGAAGACTTGAAAGATGAAGCCGACCTATACCGCCAGAACCTCATCGAGCAAATTGCGGATTTCGATGAAAGCGTCATGGAGAAGTTCTTGGGCGGCGAGGAGCCAAGCGTCTCCGAAATCAAAGCCGCGCTCAGGCGTGGGGCGATTGATCTAAAGGTGATTCCGGTCACCTGTGGAGCAAGTTTTAAAAACAAGGGTGTTCAAACGCTTCTCGATGCTGTGGTGGATTTTCTGCCATCCCCGGTTGATCTGCCGGCAGTGGTCGCTCATCACCCGACCGATGAAACAAAAGAAATCGAATGCACGCCTGACCCGACCGAGCCCTTCGCAGCACTCGCATTCAAAATCATGACCGATCCGTTCGTGGGTCAGCTTACGTACATTCGCGTGTATTCGGGAAAGCTCGAATCAGGCCAGGTGTTCTGGAACACCAACAAAGGAAAGCGTGAGCGCGCGAATCGCTTGCTCAAGATGCACGCAAACAAATCAGAGGAGGTCTCTGAGGTGAGTGCAGGTGACATCGCAGCCATCGTGGGCCTTAAGCTTGCGACCACCGGTGATACCTTTTGCTCGGAAGGACGCCAGGTTCTGCTTGAGAAGATTGAGTTTCCAGAGCCCGTGATCTCGATCGCAATTGAGCCAAAAACCAAGGCCGATCAGGAAAAGCTCGGTGCTGCACTGGCAAGACTGGCAGTGGAAGACCCTTCTTTCCGCGTATTTCAGAGCGAAGACACCGCCCAAACGCTGATCAGCGGCATGGGTGAGCTGCACCTTGAGATCATCGTCGATCGCTTAAAGCGCGAGTTCAAGGTCGAGGCAAACGTGGGCGCGCCGCAAGTGTCGTATCGCGAGACGATTTCAAGCGAAGCTCAGGGAGATGCGAAGTTTGTTCGCCAGGGCGAAGGCCAGAAGGGTCAGTTCGCGCATTGTGTGGTGAAGATCAAGCCTTCTGAGCGCGGCAAGGGGTTTGTGTTCACCAATAAATCCACCGAGACCCAGATTCCACGCCAGTTTGTTTCGTCGGTCGAGACGGGACTGAAAGAGGCCATGTCGGGTGGCGTGCTTGCAGGATATCCTGCGATGGACATCGAGGCGACGCTTACCGGTGGTTCGTTCAGCGAAACCGATTCTTCGGACATCGCGTTCAAGGTGGCAGCAGCGATGGCGTTCAAGGATGCGGCTGCAAAGGCCGGACCGATGATCCTTGAGCCGCTCATGAAGTGCGAAGTGGTGTGCCCGGGCGATTACATGGGTTCGGTGATCGGGGATCTCAATGCCCGCGGCGGAAAGATCCACGGCATGAACGCGCGAGGGGAGCTTCAAATTATTGACGCAGAAGTGCCGCTCTCACGGATGTTTGGCTACTCAACGGCACTCAGGTCCTCTTCTCAGGGGCGTGCGACTTTCTCCATGCAGTTTTCGCATTACGCTCCGGTTTCTGCCCAGGTGCTGGAGGAGATCAAGGTTCGCGCTGGGATTTTGCCGCAGAGAGCTGCTGATTCAGGACTTTGAGTGGAATGGTATTCTGATCGCGTGGCTTGGAAGGAGGAGCTGGGCAAAAAGCGCAAAGTCACAACCCTATTTATACCAACGGTTTGAGGTCCGAGATCGTGCGCCCCTACCCAATCTTCGGGGGCAGGTAATGCATTTTAGAATCAGCGCCAATTCGCCGATAAACTCCGTATGGGCTCTTTCGGTTTCAAAATCGCCTTATTTATTTCTTCGGTGATCCCAGGGGTCTCCAATGCAAAGAATACGGACCCCTTCCATTCATTGGGGGCTTACCAGGTCGGATTCAAGGATCTTCACGGTCTGACTCCCGTGGAGGGGCTTTGGGGTGTTGGCTTCAGCGTCGTGTCTGAGATAGGAAAGCAAGGCTCACGTTCCAGCGTCGCGGTTTTTGATACGGAGCTTACAAATGTTCATTTTGACTTGAAGGCTCTCGAAAAGAATCAAAAGACCTACTATTTAGGTCGTAAAAAATGGATAGAGAAGATCAATCAAAGCACAGGTGCTGAAACCCTTTTGTATGCTGGAGATCTTCCGTTTCGGGCTTTATCGTTCGGAAGCTCACAAGGGTATCGGGTCGGCTTTCGCTATCGCAACAAGGAAAGACTCGAAGCCCAATACAGCTACTACCTGGTTTGTAACAAACGGGTCTTCCACCTGAAGTCCATCTTTCCTGCACGGGATGCAAAAGACATCGCAGATCCAATGGAAAAGGTGATCTCTGGGTTTCAGTGCAGAAGGGATCCGGAAAAGGTTGGTCAGTACAACACGAACGAGATCAAGGAGTACTGGAAAAAAGCGAATTCATCGCCGGTTGCAAAACGGCAGGCGATCTCAGCTCTTCGGGATTTTGTGTTGGAATATGAAAAGGCTCACTCCGAGGGGAGTCCTCGGGGCGCAGGGCTCGATCCGATCCGGAGTTTTCTTAAGAAATATTCCCTGTTTGATTCTGCGTACGCCGATGATCCAGGACGATGCTTCAATGCCGGATGGCCAAGCCAATGGACCATCAAAAATGGAAGCAAAACTTGTGCAAGACATGTGGGAATTGATGGATGTGGCTCGGGTCAGATCAAGTGCAATCCGATGGTTTTTGGGGAGGTCTGCATCTCGGATTCTCTTCGAGCTCAGGCCACCCAGGCCTGCAACGCTGAGTACGCATCAGACTCCGCCAAGCATGATGCGGAGATTCAGGCGCTTGTGAAAAACGATCCCCAGGCCCTTTTGGAACTCGAAGGGGTTGCGGATACGGTTTGTGCGGGCGATCCCTATCGAGGATCCAACTATGGACTTTGCACCACTCTTTACGAGAGACTCAGCAAAATCGATCCTGCGGTTCCCCAGCCAATGTCAAAGGGTGAGGTCACTCCCGAGAAAATCAATCCCAAGGACTATGATGATGTCCACGAACTCACCCAGACGGATCTGAGTTTTCTTGAACATTGCTATGCGGATGAGAAAAAAAATTCCATTGTTCCATCGGTTGTGGTCGGTGGAATCACCATTGATTGTGTCGCGACTCAAAAGCGGATTCTTGCAAATCTTAAGGCCCTTGAAAAAATCGAGAATGACCCGAAACTCGGTGCTGGTGCCGGAGGTTCCTGCCAGGGACAAGGTGGTCCACTCGAAAAAAATGTGTCTGGCGCCCTCGATGCGATGAAGGATAAGGCAACGACCTGTACGGCAAAGGAAAAGGCCGCCCAAGGGAGCTGCGGAAAGGACATTCTTTGTTCCGCCGGAGCCTCCGTGATTCCTCCCTTCATTTCGGCGATCGCTCCGAACCTGAATATTGGCTCCTGCAATATTTCGCAAGACGGATGCCTTACCCACGCAGCAACAGGAGTGGTGGAGGCACTTTGGGGAACCATCAAGGGGATTCTGGGTCTTGCCTACGATGTGGTGGAAGGCGTGGTTTCGGACACCTACAGTCTTGCTGCGAATGGTGCGAAGTCGGTTGCAAATTTTTTTGGTGCGACCTATGAGCTTGAGGATGCGTCGAGTTTCAAATGTGTACAGCTTGCTCAAACCGGCACCGGGATGTTGAATGATTTCATCAGTGATCCGGGTGGAACGATGAAAAAACTCTTCAATGGAATCTGGGAAGGCATCAATCAGTTCATGATGAACGATGTATTCTGCTCGAAGTGGTCCGGAGCCCCGCATCTGAGTACGTGCACGGAGCCTTCCTCCGGTTGGGAGTGCATGAGCTGCAAGCAGAAGCTGAATGGAGTCTGCACTGTGATCGGATATGTCGCAGCCGAGGTGGTCGCAGCAATCTTCACCGGAGGGATTTCGGGAGCAGCCGAGGCGGCCGGGATCGGGGCGCAGGTAGGAAGGATGCTCACCCAGGCGCAAAAGGTCGGAAAGCTCAAAGGAGCCAAGCTACTTGATGAATTTCCCCTTCTTGCCAAAACAGGTACCAAGGCGGTTCAGACGGGAACCAAGATCGCCGAAGGAACCAAATACGTCAGCAAGGGGCTTACCAAACTTGGAACAGGCTTAAGATTGAACGGCAAGGCGATTTCCGGTGGCGCTCAGGCGATGGCCGCATCTCTGCGCAAGCTTTCACTGGTGAAGGCGCCTATGAAAGTGGTGAAACTTACAGGCCAGAAATTGCAAAGTTTCATTGCATCCCATAATGCCTACATGAAGAAAATGACCGCAATGGGCCGGGACCTGGGGAAGACTTTCGTCACCGGTCGCTCCCGTGAACTTGCTTCGAAGGAAAAGATCATTGCGAAAACCGGAGATCTTGAATTGCCACCAAAAGCGGAGAATGGACTCAAGAGAGATGAAGTCCAATTCAGCCTGGGGAAGGTTACAACGGATGAGGATGGCTCATGGTACATGGGGTATAATAAGATCACTGCAAAAGACGCTTTGGGAAACAACATCGGGTATGTGAGTTACAAAATTGAGGACGATGTACTTACGATCGGTTGGAGCAGGGTGGATGAGGCTCATCGTGGAAAGGGATATCAAACCAGGTTGTTTGAACAAATGTTTGAGCAGCATCCGGAGATCAAGACAGTTCGAACATCCTTGGATGATGTGAACCAGGGGACCTTCTCTGAAAAGCTTTCTGCTCTTGTCAAAGCAGAGAAGGATTACAAAGCACCGTCTTCGCCCACAGTCGAACAAAAGCACCTCGATCGCCTTACAAAAAAGGGAAAGGTTCAGGAGCGGGAGCTCAATGAATGCTGTGCTGACTATCTCGGTAACCTTCAGAAAACGGACCCAAAACGCTTTGAGGAACTCATGGATCAGGCATTGAAGGGAACGCCGGCCTGGCGAACCCGGGAGAAGTTCGGGTTTTCGAAATTCGGCGATATGAAGAACTACAATTTTTCCAAAAACCCCAAGGACGGATCTATTGATTTTCGGATTGAGTTTGATGCAGTCAGACCCTGATTCCGTTCGGGGGTGACATGGGTCACATGCGAGAATGACCGGCCGAAAGTAAAGAAATTCCGGATTTTTGACGATAGGGGCGTTATGACCCGCTTTCGCTTCATTTCCGTCATTGTGATTTTTTTTTCTGGCTTTTTGGATGCTGAGCGGACATTCGCAGGGACGAACTCCTTTGATGTGATTTGCACGCAGTATGTGAAGCAGCAAAAATTCAAGCCAGGCGATACGATTTATTGGGAAACCAAGGTGGTGCCCGAGTTCGAACGGGTATTGAACTCGCCCGATCTTGATTCCGAGTCGCAGATGAACACAAAAATGAAAGCCTTGATGGCGGCTGCCGGTCTTAGAGAGAATGAAATCAATGAGTTCAATTCGCAACGATTGGTCTCAAATTGCGCAAGTGAACCCGCAATCGAAGGGTGTTATTCGATGCAAGCCTACTGTGTGCGGGATTTCGTAAAAAAAGAACTTCCCGCATCGGTCATGAACACCCTTGGATGTCTCGAATCCTGGAATCGTCCGCACTGCGGGAAAGCGTTTCAGACACCTGAAGGGATTGAGGCAAATCTCAATACACTGAAGAGGGTGGATGAGAAGTTCACAAATATCCAAAACGGGGTCCAGGCAAATCCTCGGTATGTCGAGTACCTCTCTGATGTGGATTCGGCATTTTCCGAGTATTCGGCGCGAGTTCAGGAGGCTATGAAGAAGGGACTTAGCCTGACGAAAGCGATGCGAGAGGAAATCGAGAAGACCCGCAAAACCTATGAGACCAACAAAGCAACGGTGACGAGGCTTGGTGACGCTGTAAGGGCCTTTGAGAGTTGTCGGGAATACCTAAAGAGTGAGGGGCTCACTGACAATCGGTACTTGATAGATCAAGTTTGTTCGGGATCTGCCGATCCTGATCACCCAATCACCTCGAAGGAGCTTTCTAGTTTCAAGGCTGTGATGAAGGATCTTCGAGCCAATGAGAATGAGTTCCGAAGAAAAGACACGTTTGCGCTCGTAAAAGACACATTTGAACATTCGCTGAAATCCGGGGCACGACAATACCTTGAGTCTTACTTTGGAGTGAATGGAGTTCTTCCTGGCAAAAGTGAGTATTGCAAGTCGCTAGGCGGCTGCAATGATGCACTCAATGCCGTTTATGATGGGATAAGCGCGAATCCGGTGGCTTTAAGGAAAATGGACAGGGTGGCAGAGACTCAATCCTTCAATCAAGCGGTTGGTGAATTGAATCAGGCTTGTGCGGATGCAGCCGTGGGTATTTTGAGTGGAGTCGGCGAAACTGCGAACCAAAAGGCGATCGCTAAAGTGAATAATGCCTATTCTAATCTTGTGAACAAGACGGGGTTTGGAACCCTCATGGGGATGGGCAAATTCAAGGACTCAGTCGGGTCTTTTGATCAGGAGGATTGCCTGGAAGCCGGAGAAGGGATGAAAACCCTCAATTCGAGGGATCCGAATCTGGAAGCGTCCCTTCAGGAGGCATTGAAAACGGTTTCCGATAAGGTGAAGGAACTTCAAAAGCAAAAGGGCTCGATTGTTGACGCCGTCAATCCCTACCCGGGCCTACGGTATTTCCTGGAATACGAGCCGCTTTCTCTGCGTGAGGTGGTCAGGCTTCGAAATGATCCGCAGATGGCAAGTCTCATGTGCCTTGAGATCGACAGGATTTATCGGAACGAGAAGAACTCTCGCGTGGTCACCGGGGCCTTGACCGGGCTTGCGATCGCGGGAGCCATTGCTGCGACTGTATTAAGCGGAGGCCTGGCATCTCCTGCTTTGGTGGCAGCTCTCGGAATGAGTTCGGTTGCAATCGGAGTGGGCACTGGAGCTGCAAATTATGCGAGTGCGAAGTATCAGGAAAGCAAATACCAGCAGTCCGTCCAAACCAAATCCTTTGATGCTCAGCTCGGGCAGTCCCTTGTGGATCAATATCATTTTCAGGGCAATGCGGAACTCGTGGGAATTGCCGCATCCTTTGCGCCGGGCGCGGGAAGGCTTCTTTACAAGGGCGCAACGCAGGTCGCAGTTCGCACCGGACTTGCAACCGGTGTTGAGCTTGCGTCTGGCACTCTCAGCACCGCTGTCCGGACCTCACCGATTGTGATCCAGACCGCGAAACTGACGAAGCCCGCGGCAGATTTGATTGCGAAGGTGAATTCAGGAGCGAAAGTCTATTTATCGGAGCTTCAAGTGGCTCTTGCTTCGCGAGTCGGGCCGAAAACCTTGTCGACCAGTGTCGCGATGTTCAATGGAATTGCGGATGGAATGGCGACTGATGTCGCTCTTACGTTTGGTGTGCATGCACTTGCGCATCCTGATCCTTACTCAGAAGAGGGCATGCTCGACCTATTGACGGAAATTGCGATGTCCAGGGAAATTTCCGCAGTTGGAAGCTCTGGCGCGGCACTCCTCCGTTCCAGGCGTCCGAATTGGAATTCAGTCAAAGTGGAGCCTAAAAAAACCGCGGCAGGATCCAGAATATTGAGCCAACAACCCCCGGGTAATCCGCTTCCAGGCCGTGCAGTTCGGAGCGTAAACCTGGTCAATCCGGAAAACGGTAAGCCATATCGTGAATTCGACCATACCTATCGACAGGTTGTTTGGCAGAGTCTCCCCGATACTGATCCCCTAAAGAAGACTCTAAAAACATTGGAAGAAAAGGGTGTAAGGGTGGTGGAGTTCACTGCGGGTAAAAAAGACGGAGAATTTGATGGTCTTTACCTTGGGAAGATGGCCATGGCGGATCCAAAGAAGGGGAGGTTCGGGGAACTCGGAACCTTTGAAGTGATTGCCTTGAATTCGGAGGTGTTTAAGAGACGAGGTGATCTTCCCAAAGTCCTGGAGCATGAGATCGGGCATTGGAATACATTTGGAAAAGATGGGAAACAGTTTAATTTCACTCGCGGTGGCACGGAGGTGATCAGTGGAAGTGGATTTCCTCTGGGTGAGAATTTGAAAGCCTATCGAAAGAACAATTACGCCGCATCTGATGAGGCCAACCAGTACCTAAAGCAAAGCATGAAGGAGTTGAGGGGAGTGAATGAGGCAGAGGTCCAAGATCGGTTTCGAGAAAATTTTGACCAACCTTTGAGTGCGGTTTTCGGAGAGGGCTACAAGGATGGACTCATCAATGCGAAATATTCGATCGGTAACGCAGCGGATTTTTCATCCATGGAGGCGTCCCTCCATTCTGATTTGGCAAAACAGACGCGAACGAACCCGTTTTCTGTGTCGGATGTTTTGGACAAATGGAATTCAAATGGAGTGTTTGATGTGGAATTTGATTCAGAATTCAAGGTGGGTTCTGAGTATAAGTCCAGCCGGGTAAGGAAGAGTTTGGAGCTCGATCTGTCCCGGTACGATGGGGCTCCAAAAGACCAGAAAGCAATAGATGAATTGAGGCAGGAAAGTCAGACTCTTCAAAGTCAGGAACGCGCACGGTTGACTGAGGAAAGAAAGAAACTGGGAGCCACACCCGAGAGTCTGAAGGATCCAAAAACTCTTCTTGAAATCGAAACAGAGAGCAAGATGGCCGTTGATCAAATCCTGTCCGAAAAATACCCTTGGCTCAGGGACTTCAACAAAAATCTCGCCAAAGACATGGAATTGCGTTGGGAAAGATACATGGTTGCGGAGAAGGCCGCCCGGGCAGCATTGGACAAACTCAACGATGCCCAGACTCGTGGGAAAATCACCCAGAAAGATTATACAGAGCTTCGCCGGAGCTTGACCGACGCGACTACCTCTCTGAGCGCCGGACGGCCGCCCGTCGCTGATGATATTTTGAAACGCAATACCCACCATGTTGTACTTAAGTCCAAGGGAGATCCAAGCCAGTCAACGAAAGTGGAGGTCCTGATGCTCTCCAGTCAAGATCAGTATGAGAAGCTATTGAGGAGTCAAAACGCCGAAGAGAAGATTACCCTCGATCAGGTGGCACGTCCCGGGCTTGCAAATGTCAGGGATGGCAAGGTTTTGGTTCTGCAAGGTTCCGGTCGTTGGGAAAAAACTTCTGGTGATAACTATATTGATGTATTTGTACCGGAATCATCGGTTTTGCCTTCCAATGCAGTGGTGCTGGAAAAGGGGGTCACCAAAGAGCAGGTGAGAACGGTAAATCTGCTCTCCTCACGGGGCAAGGCCGGAAGCAACCCGGAATTCATGGATTTGAAGCTGAACCGGATGGAGGAACGTTTCAAGCGGGTGCTTATTCCCAAGTCAGAAGTTTCGGCTCCCTTTTCCGGGCCCGGTCATCAGCTCAATGAGTTGATGGAACAAGGCTTAGGCCAAAATCGTGAGAAATTCGAAAAGATCTTTTCCTCCCCTGAATGGAAGAAGTGGGACACCCATCAACGATTGCAGCACATGCAGGAGCAGCTACCGGGCGATTGATTCAGATTCTCCTGGCCTTCTCGGGAGAACGAGTTCTACGAGTTCTATTGACCAAGATCAGAGATCGTGACTTCAGTTTATTCCTATCTTTCCCCTTGTCTTCCTGCATCGCCTTCGGTATAAGTATCCGCTTGTCGCACCAAATTTGGCTCTGCTACTACATTTCGCGGGCTGTCTTGGTTAAAAATGTCATACAGATGACATCTCTCTCCCCAAAGGAAGAGCCGAGGCGAGGCGTAAATGGCGAAATTCGGGTGAAAGACGTCGGAATCGGGATTTTCCCGGCCGGGGTCTCCGGGTTTCAGTCACTGTGAAGGATGAGAGCATATTCGGTCGTTAGTTGAATAAAAAACCTCAAGCGCTCCTTGGCGTTGGTCAGATTTCACCGATTGTCGGTGGTTTCTCCGCAAAGAGGACGACGAAAGAAGGAATGTTATGGCAGTCGCAGAACACAAGATTCGCATCAAACTCAAGGCGTTTGATCATCGCGTTTTGGATAAATCTGTGTGGGAAATCGTGAACACCGCAAAGAGAACCGGCGCGGTCGTTCGGGGTCCGATCCCTCTCCCCACAGTGATCAACAAGTACACAGTGCTTCGTTCACCTCACGTGGATAAAAAATCCCGCGAGCAATTCGAAGTCAGAACCCACAAGCGTCTTCTGGACATCGTGGAGCCGACTCAGCAAACGATCGACTCCCTGATGAAGCTGGACCTGTCCGCAGGTGTGGATGTGGAGATTAAATCTTAAATTTTTGAAAACGGAGTCGGCACTCGCGGCAGACCGCGAAGATGAGACTGCCTCCAAAAATAGGTGAGGTTATGGAACAAACAACTGAAACAAAAGCGAATGCAACTACTGCGACGCTCTCGACCGGACTGGGCGGGATCTTGGGTGTAAAAGCCGGGATGACCCAAGTGTACGGTGAAGATGGTCGCTCTCTTGCGGTAACTGTGATCGAAATCAAGAAAAACACAGTCACACAGGTAAAAAAATCCGAAAAGCACGGCTATTCTGCGGTTCAAATCGGATTTCTTCCCAAGAAAGAATCACGCGTAAACAGCGCTGAAAAAGGACATTTCAAGAAGTCCGGCCAGCCTGGTTTTTACCACGCCCAGGAAATCCGCGTTGCGGATGACAAGGGGCTTGATGGGTTGGCAGAAGGCATGAGCCTGACTGCCGAGTTCATCAAGGCTGGTGATCTCATCGATGTAAGCGCGGTGAGCAAAGGTAAAGGCTTCCAGGGCGTGATGAAGCGTTACCACTATGCCGGAGGCTTCAAGTCTCACGGAGCGTCCGTTTCCCACCGCCAGATCGGTTCCATCGGTAACCGCGCGGATCCGGGAAAAGTGTTCAAAGGCAAGAAAATGCCAGGACACATGGGCCATAAAAAAGTATCCATCCAGAATCTCAAAGTGGTCCGGGTTGATCTCGACCAGGGAATCGTTCTGGTCCACGGAAGCGTGCCGGGCCCGATCAGCGGCATCGTGACCATTCAAAAAGCAGTAAAGGCTGAGGTGTAAGATGCCATCTTTAGAACTGTTCAATCAGAAAAAGGAAAAAGTAGGCAACATCAATCTGAGTGACGCGGTTTTCGCAACCGAGATCAATCGTGGTCTCGTTCACCAGGTGGTGAAGGCTCAACTTGCGGATCGCCGTCAGGGAACCGCAAAAACCAAGGTAAAATCCGAAGTGCGCGGCGGTGGTGCAAAACCGTTCAAGCAAAAAGGAACCGGAAATGCCCGTCAGGGATCCACCCGTTCTCCTTTGATGGTCGGCGGAGGACAGAATTTCGGTCCACAGCCTCGTTCTTATGCAGAACGTACTCCAAAGGAAATGGTCAAGGGAGCCCTTCGCTCCGCCCTTTCTGATCGGGTGAAGGCAGCTCGCGTGATCGTTCTCGACAAGCTCACGTTTGCGAAGCCAAAGACTGCAGATGCAGAAAAGGTGATCAAGGATACCTTCAAACTCGATAAGGTTCTCGTGATCGCAACTGCAGATCAGAATGTAGAACTTTCCATGCGCAATCTGAAGGGTGTTCGTATGCTTCGTACCGAAGGGCTGAACGTATATGACATTCTCAAGCACGATTGGCTCATGATGACCCAGGACGCGGTGAAGGCAATCGAAACCCGTCTCGGAGTGGAGAAGTAACATGCAAGAAAAAATCTATAGCGTAATCAAGCGGCCCGTAGTGAGCGAGAAGAGCACGGCTCTTGCCGAAGTGGCAAATCGCTACGTGTTTGAAGTGGATGCAGCGGCGTCGAAGCCTGAAATCAAGTCTGCCGTGGAGCAGCTTTTCAAGGTGAAGGTAAAAGCCGTGAACACCAGCATGATGCATGGAAAGAACAAGCGCTCCGGCCGGTTCGAGTACAAGCGCTCCAACTGGAAGAAAGCTGTGATCACCCTGGCCCCAGGCCAGAAGATCGAGCTTTTTCAAGTGAAACAATAATTGGGTGACAGAGGAATAGATTATGGCAGTCAAAACGTTTAAGCCGACAACCCCGACACTCCGGTTCAAGACCGTGGCGGACTTCTCGGTTCTGACCAAGAAGTCGGAGCTTCCGAGCCGTCCCAACCGTCTCCGGACTTTCAAGAACAAATCAGGTGGACGTAACGTTCACGGACGCATTACCGTTCAGCAAATCGGTGGCGGACACAAGCATCACTATCGTTTGATCGACTTCAAACGCAACAAAGAGGGAGTTGCGGGAACCGTAGCTTCCATCGAATACGATCCAAACCGTACTGCTTGGATCGCACTCGTGAGCTATGCCGATGGAGACAAGCGCTTCATCATTGCTCCTGAAGGACTGAAAGTCGGCGATAAGGTGATTTCCAGCAACAGCGCGGACATCAAGCCGGGCAACAGCCTCCAGATTTTCAACATTCCAGTCGGTACTTTCCTTCACAATATTGAAGTGGAGCCAGGCAAAGGCGGAAAGCTTGCTCGTTCTGCGGGCAGCTACGGTCAACTCATGGCGAAAGAAACCGAGTATGCGCAGGTTCGTATGCCAAGCGGCGAGATCCGCTTGATCCATATCAACTGCCGCGCTTCCATCGGCCAGGTATCGAATCTCGAGCACGAGAACGTCACCATCGGTAAGGCGGGTCGAACCCGCTGGATGGGGATTCGTCCGACCGTTCGCGGTGTGGCGAAAAACCCTGTTGACCATCCGATGGGCGGTGGTGAAGGCAAGAGCTCCGGCGGACGTCATCCTACGACTCC
>JAGWXK010000068.1 GCA_018969905.1 Bdellovibrionales bacterium | reverse complement strand
CTGATCTCCCCCAAATTCAAATCAGGAAGCGAATCATGGATCAAAGACCAATGATGAAGAGTTCCGGACTCCACCGCCTCCGCCTCCTTGGCAAGCGAGTAGCGGATATGGTCCGCTTTCCGGTTGATAAACTCTTGATCTTTCATAGGTCTCCTCGCGGCGAAGCATAACACGAAACAATACCTGATTAAAGAGCCAGAGTTAGCTGGGCACTGAACTGAATCAATTTAAAGCAGAGGGGGATGAGAGTCGGATCCATTGGACATTGCCGGCTTCACACTCCCCTCTTTACGCCACACTCGAAAGCAGGCAGCGTAGGGAGCCATGGACTGGCAGGCCCTTTTCAATGCAGCCTTGATCCGCGAGCTTGAGCTTCAAGTCAATCCCTCCTCGAGACTTCGGGAGGCTTTGCTATATGCTGCGCGCTCACCGGGCAAGCGCCTGCGACCGAGGTTTGTGCGCGAATCGAGTCTGCGATTCGGGCTTTCCGATTCAGCGATGGATTTTTGTGGAATTGCGATCGAATCGGTTCATCTTTTTTCCCTGATCCATGATGACCTGCCGGCCCTGGATGATGATGACCTGAGGAGAGGACTTCCAACGCTCCACAAGAAATTTGATGAGGGAACCGCCTTGCTCGCAGGGGACGAACTTCTCAATCTTGCTTATTCCTTTTTCATGAAGATCGGGGGTGTTTCGAGCCGGAACTTGCTCGCAGGTCTCAAGTATTTCTCGAAATGCATCGGCGGAGAGGGAATGATCGGTGGCCAGATGCTTGAACTCGAGCTGCTGCGGTCGGGAACAACTCCGGACCTTCCCACTCTCCTGAAGATTCAGGATCTGAAAACAGGAGCTCTTTTCAGGGCAAGCATTTTGATTCCCGCTCTTCTTGCGGGGGAACCCGAGTCGTCCGAAAGCTTTCGAACTCTCGAGTCTTATGCAAATTCCTTCGGCTTCGCGTTCCAAATTGCGGACGATCTCGAAGACGCGGATCAAGACGAGGAAGAATCGCGAAAGAACATCCTCTCCTTGATGGGACGGGATGCCGCCATAAGCTTGGCAATTGATGGCCTGGAATCAATGAAAATTGCAACCGAGTACTCTCCCACCGCTTTCCTGCTCAGTCAGCTCCAGTCAAAAAGATAACATTCAAGGGAGATGACTCCTGATCCGAAAGGATTGGGAGATGAGAATCGCTCCATTCTTTCTATTTTTCGCATTTTTCTCTGGCTCCGGATCACAGGCACAATCTCCGGCAGATGCGGTTGATCCAAAGTCAGGCACCGGTACACTCCGTACGGAACAAGAGGACTTGCTTGAGTTCAAACGCAGATCGGAAGAAAAAGAGGCGACTCTGCGCACTCTGGAACGCCAGGAGCAGCAGCATGATTTCGGAAATACAAACAGCAACTTCCAGGCTGGAAACCTTTTGATCGGCAGGGAACGGGCTGCAAACATGGTGAGAAGTCTTCAGGACGAGCAATTCAGAAGGGCTCTTTCGAGGGTAACCAGCAAGGGGAAGCAGCTTCTGCAGGAAAACAAATCCTTTCAGACTCCCATCGCCATTCTCGCCGGAGCGGCGACCTTCTGGTTCGGAGCAACCGTAAGGCTCTTCAAGGGAGAATCCATTATGATCCATTCAAGAGTTGAAGGAAGAAGCCGCAGGGCTGAATTCACTCTGGAAAGCCCGTTTCTCAACAGCAGACTCCTGTTCGATGGTGGAACCGGCTTCACCATGAACATCAACCGTTCGATTGCCTCCATCAACTCCACAGTGGATTTGAATTACAACAGTCGCTCCCAGTCTTTCTCCACCGAATTCCGCCATCCGATCGCACCTCATCTTGATTTTTCGATCGGTGCAACCCAGATTCCTGAACTGAACAATCGGACCGACGGCCGCGCCAGGATCCAGTACCAATTCGACTTTTAGGGGAATCGATATGAAACGAAAAGAAAAACCCCTGACCATCGAGGAAATCAAAACAAAGCTCACCTTGGAGAATGCCGGGAATTGGATCCACTCCGAGCCCCATTTTTCCCTGATTTCAACACCGGAGGGAATCCGGATTCTGCCCCTTTCCTCCAAGGCTGAGACAGAAATCCTGCTCCTCTTTTTTGTGGACCTTACGCGTTACTCTTCAGAAACGGTACTCGAGGCCATCGATCGGCTACATCAGGAATACAAAGGCCTTCCATGGAGACCCGTATTGATCATCGAACCGAAATATCTTTTCCTCAGGGATTCCCTCTTTTTTGATCGTTTCCGCAGCTTCAAGTCCTTCGCCTCCACAGCGATACTTCTCGATACGAAGGGAGAATGGTTTGAGCACTTCAATGCCTCTGAGGGCCGAATCCTTCTCTTGCATCGCGGGATGGAAATTCTACAAACCCCCATTCTTCCTGAAGTTTCAAATCAGCTCTCGAAAATCGAGCACGCGCTTCAGGACGGTCTTCGCCTCGAGGACCCAGGACTTCCTCTCTACAGGGTCAGGCCCCAGAATTTCACCCATGTGCCGGATTTGCAGGTAATTACCCCCCGGGAGCTCACCACAACCGGCACTTGGGCTACCACTCCCACATCGATTGTGAGCGAGGACTCCAATGCCCAGGTCAGTTTTTATTTCGAAGGAACGCGCCTTCGTTTTGTTGCCAATTCGCACCCAAACTCGCGGGAGCACACCCGCTTCATTCTTACGCTCAATCAAGAACCATTGGCTTCCTCGCACTACGGCTCGAACACCAAGCTTGGAGAAAAGGGCTCTTCGGTCTCCGAAATTGGAAAAAGTCATGGCATCTATGAATTGATTTCCTCAACGACACCTTTACGCGGAGAAATCCGCATCAATTTCTTGAATGCAGTTGAAAATCCGGTCATTGTTTACGGCTTCCGCACGGCGTAACCTTGAGATTTCTCTTAAAATCAGCGAACTTCACCCTCTCAAGAGCCGTTCCAAGAACCCTAGCCCGATATTCAAGTTCGGTTTCACGCTCAAGAACAGCAGGATCCATGATGAGATGGGGAGCAACTTCAACCGGCCCTGTGTTTTTCACCACCTTCAGATTGTAGGGGCATGCTTCCTGGCAAAGATCGCAACCCGCCAAAAAACCTGAAGTAGGAATTGCCTCCTTCCAGTCCCCTCTTTTTTCGAGAGTGAGATAGCTGATGCACTTCCGCGAATCCAACTCATGCGAATGGAGAGCCTCCGTCGGGCATGCCTTAAGGCATCTGGTGCAATTTCCGCAGTAGTCGCTCAAAAGAGTTGGGCCTTTCCCGAACTCGAGATTGGTAAACATCACCCCGATATAAACATAGCTTCCAAGAGTGGGATGGATGAGAAGCGTATTCTTTCCGATCCAGCCAAGACCGCAAAATGCGGCCCAGGTTCTCTCCAGAACAGCGGAAGTATCGACACAGATTTTATAACGGAAACCAGCAGGAAGAACTCCTCGCTCACGGAGGGAGGAAATGGCACTCTCCATTCCCGAGTTCAGGGTCTCGTGATAGTCCGGCCCATTCAGGTAACGGGCATAACGAAGTGCTTCATCTCCGATCGGATGGGGCGGATAGGGCTTTAGCACGGCAACGACGCTCTTGAGCTCCGGGAACACAAGTGTGGGATCCAACCGACGGCCCATTCCGCGCTCGAGATATGCCATCTCTCCGTGATTGCCTGAATTCACCCAATCTCGATACCGATTCGCGTGAAGTGAATACAGATCTTTTGTACGGGCATAATCCACAGCCCCCGAGACCGGAAATCCGGCTGCCGAGAGTGCATCTGAAAACTCAGACCAGAGTGATTCAGTGCGCAACACTTCCACTGCGCATCTCGAGGCCTTTGGAGATCCGGGTGGTGAGACCAGCCGTCTGCTGAATCGCAGGCTTTTCCACCCGAACCAATTTTGCAACCAGATCCATATCCGCAAGTTCGGTGATCTCAACGGTGGCAAGATCACCGGGATTCAAGGTCAATCCCTCGTGAGTGCCAAGGTCATTGATCAGAACGCGGCCATCGATTTCCTGAGCTTGCGTCGGCATCCTGGCCTGAATCAGAAGAGCAGTTTCCTCCGCGGAGCCCTCCACCATCACCTGGACCTGGCTGCCAATCAATCCTGAAAGTTTGGATCCCCGCTGACGCTGAAGCAATTCAATCAATGCTTTCCTGCGTTTTCGTTTGACGTTCGCATGCAATTGCCCGTCCATCTCGGCGGCTTTCGTGCCCTCTTCTTTTGAATAACTGAACACTCCCACATGATCGAGATCGAGTTTCTCGAGATCATCACAAAGCTCCTTGAACTCGGCATCGGTTTCAGAGGGGAACCCCACAATGATCGAAGTTCGGATCACAAGACCCGGAATCTTTGCTCGCAGTTTTCCCATCAGATCGTAAAGCTTTGCCTTCGTGAGTCTACGATTCATCAGACCAAGAACCCGGTCATTCGTATGCTGGATCGGCATATCGAGGTACTTTACGATCTTGGGCTCGCGGGCGATGATCTCGACCAACTCATCCGAAAATTGATCCGGATACACATAATGAAGCCTGATCCACTCGATGCCCTCCACTTTGCAAAGTTCGGGGAGTAGCATTTCAAGGTTTTCCTTGTACTTCCACTCCATCCCGTATTCCGTAAGGTCCTGGGCAACCAGATTGAGTTCGCGCACGCCTTCCGCCGCCATGACCTTTGCCTCTTCCACCAAGGATGCAATGGTTCTGGACCTTACATTTCCTCGAAGCTTCGGAATGATGCAGAATGCGCATCTTCGGTTGCAACCTTCGGATAACTTAAGAAATCCGGAAAACTTCGGACCCGTGTGAACGCGTGCGTCCTTTTCAGTATGAATAAAAGCAGGAAAGTCAATATAGGACCGCTGCGGAAGCGGAGCGCCCTGCTCGCGGGCCTTTTCATGCTGATCAAGAAGTTCCGTAATCTTGTGGTACTGCCCGGTTCCAATCATAAGATCGACTTCCGGCATTTCCTTTTCCAATTCCTTTGCATACCGCTGCGGCAGGCAGCCGGAAACCACCAGCGCCTTGCAATTGCCCTCTTCCTTGAATTGCGACATTTCCAGAATCGTTTCAATCGACTCTTCCTTTGCCGCCTGAATGAATGAACAGGTGTTAACGATGATCACTTCCGCCTGGTCCGGCTCTTTTGCGATCTCATAGCGGTCATTCTCAAGCTTCCCGAGCATCACCTGGGAATCAACCAGGTTTTTGGGACATCCGAGGGATACAAAATAAACTGGCGATTTTTTCATAAAATTTAGTCCCTGAAGTTTCCGAAACTCATGGGAAGTTTCAATTTGTCCTGGCTTCCTCGAAGAAGGCCGATGCACTCCTGAAGATCGTCACGGTTCTTTCCGGTAACCCGGACCTTTTCGTCCTGGATTTGGCCCTGAACCTTCATCTTGGAATCCTTGATGAATGCAATGACTTCCTTGCCTTTGTCTTTTGAGATACCCGCTTGCACTTCGATTACCTGGCGCACGGATCCGCCAAATGCCGCTTCAACGGGTTTGTAATTCAAAGAGAGAAGCGAAATCCCCCGCTTGATCAGCTTGGTTTGAACGATGTCTTTCAAGTTATCCAGTTTGGAATCCTCGGAGCAAACCAGCGTGATCGTCTTTGCCTTCTTGTCGAAGGTGATTTCGGACTTCACGTTCTTGAAGTCAAAACGGGTCGCAAGCTCCTTCAGCGCCGTATTCACGGCGTTGTCGACTTCTTGCCAATCCACATCGGAGGTAATATCAAAAGAGGGCATAGGTTTCCTTTCGAGCTTGCTGTTTCTATAATAACTGTGTATAAAAGTCAACTGTAAGGCATTCCCGATGAAATTCATTGAACACGCTGGATCTTTTTTTCGCTCAAAACACCCCATGTTGCTGCTTGTCCTTGCACTGACCCCGTCCGCCCATGCCTTACCCGCCTCGAGTCTTCGCTCAGGGGATGTGGTTCTCATTTCCCTTCCGTGCAAGATTTGCAAGGTCATCGAAGCCGAAGAGGGTGCTCCCTTTTCACACATGGGAATCATACTTCGATACAAGAATCAGATCTCCGTGCTGGATGCATACCACGAGGTCCGGGAAATCCCTCTGGAGGAATTTCTGAAACTGCGCGAGCCCGGAAGCTCTCCGGTGGTTCTTCGCGCGAAAGCCGCATCCGTTTCAGGCTCCCCGAACTCGAACCTCAGAATGCTCCTTCGTTTCAGATTGAAATTCCGCGGGCACTCCTACGACTCCGAGTTTCTCTGGGACAATCATGACGAAAAAGGAGAGAAACTCTATTGTTCTGAGTTCGCGGCCAAGTTTCTGAACGCTTATCTTCCGACTCCGATTGAGCCAAAACCCATGCACTTCCGCGTTTCAAGAGAAGACTGGATACGTTTTTTCAATGGACCTCCGCCCGATGGAAAACCGGGAATCTCGCCCGCGGATTTCTATCGCTCGGCGCTTTTTCGTAACCTCGGCACACTTGATCCTTGAATCCCCACCGCTCATCCGAGTTCGTGCTTCAATTGGTCCACAAAACCTTGTAAATATCGGGCCCGTTTCCAAGCCTCCGTTTTCGCGCTCTCGGTTTGAAAGGTTTCAGGAAGCTTCAGAAGTTTAGTGAAAAAGTGATCGAGCGTGTAAGCCCGATCATCTAGCTCACGTTGATCGGCAAAAGGGTCGTTTTCGTGAAAAAGCGATGCCCCCATGGACACTCCTGTTGCAATGGTTCGATAAAGCCCCAGAGCCCCAAGGGCCTCCAATCGATCCGCGTCCTGAAGCGACTTTCCAATGAGTGACACCGGAACGCGTCCACCAGAAAAGCTGTGATCCAGAATCGCATCCTGAATCACGGTCCGCATCGACTCCGGTTTCCATCCAAGCTCTCCCAGCCATTCTCCGGCTTTTTCGGCACAGAGTCGCGCGCTCTCCTTTCGAAGCGGTGAGTTCTTTGCCACCGGTACGCAATCATGCAGGAGAGCACTGGCTACAACGGCATCCTCCTCCTCGATGCCCGGACTTCGTCTTTCAACGATTCGTGCCTCCTCCCGGAGAATCCTGAGAGAAAGCCTGGCCACCCTGAGAATGTGGTTAAAATCATGGCCGGCATCCGCGGGTGGAATCTCCCGGACCCGCTTCCGAAGAGCGCAGAGGATGGGATTTCGATCGAAAACCTGATCCATCACGACTTGCGGGCCCACTCCGGCTTGTAGAAATATCTCTCGTATTGGCGATTGAGAAGCGTCCAGGTTCCGGTCGCCTGATCCTGCTCGATGAATACTCGTATCGCATTCACCTTTGAGTCGAGATCATCAACCATATGGATGATCACCGCCTCCAGGCATGCAGGCTCTTTTGGTGATCCGTATTCCAGCTTTCCATGATGGGCAAGGACCACATGTTTCGCGAGAAGCTTCTTTTCGGCAGGAAAAGGCCCGGGGAGACGCCCCGACTGGGATTCAAGCAACTGTACTTTTTTCTCGATCAACTCGGAGCCCATCACAAGATGTCCCACCAGTCTTCCCTCGGTCGTGTAATCGGTGACACGATCATACTGCAATTCCCAGATCTTGGCGAGGTCGTGGAGAAATCCGCCAACCAGCAACAGGTCACGGTCCACATGGGGGGCGTATTGCTTTGACAGAAAATCGAGTGTTTTTGCGATGGATACCACATGCTCAAGAAGCCCGACCGGATATGCGTGATGAACGCTCTTTGCAGCAGGGGCCTTCTTGAACTTTGATGCCACCTCGGCATCATCGACAAAAATCGACTCCAAAAGAGCTCGATAAAAAGGGTCTTGCATCGAGGAAATGATCAAGCAAGCCTCGGCATAAAGCTTTTCAGCATCCAGATAGGACTCTGGAAGGTATTCCGCGACATTGACCTCATCCTCGCGAAGAACAACCAGATCCTTGATGTGAACCTGGATCCTTCCATTGAAACTTTGAGCCACACCTTCGACCTGCACAAACGAATCCTTGACGGCTTGGGAATTGTATTTCGGCACCTGATCAAAGATCCGCGCCTCCAGGTCTCCGGACTTGTCCGTCAAAATCACGTTCATGTAAGGCTTCCCCGTCTTTCCGGTGGCGACCGCACTGTACTTGATCAGAAATGGACTTGATACGCGCTCGGATTCCCGGATTGATTTTGAAAACTGAGTTTTGGGGTATTTCATAGGTTCGAAATAATGTACTCTAAACCTACGATGAAACAAAGGATTTTACTGAGAGGACGATCCGGTCTCGAGCTCCTCCATCGAATTAGTTCAGCGGACATTCTCGGACTTTCACCCGGCAATAAGTCAATCGGTCTCATCCTGAATCCACAAGGAAAGATTCTGAGTTGCTTTGAAGCAATCCGGACGAAGGACGATGAGCTTGAGGTTCGATTTGAAGACGATTTTCTCTTTCACCTTGAACACTATACTTTTGCGGAGCGCTACCAGATCGAACGGATGCCTGAGGTCGCGTTGGATGAGACGCAGGAACTTGAGCGCATTCGAGCCCTGATTCCAAAGGAGGGGAGTGAGTTCAAGCCGGACGGCACCACCAATCCACTCGAGGTGAACCTGAGGAGTGCGATTGCGGATCAGAAAGGCTGCTATCCCGGGCAAGAGGTCATCGAGAAAATCATCTCACTTGGTTCTCCCGCTCGGAGACTCTGTCTTCTTCGGAAAGTGAACGGGTCAGAAGACCCGGAGGTGCCCGCACCGGTCCGGGGTACCGATGGGTCTGAGGTCGGAACCCTGACATCGGTGCGCAAGGGAGAGGGCCTTGCAATTTTAAAAAGAACCCACTGCAGATCAAACCAAATCATTTTTATTGAAAACCAGGAATGGCTGGTGGAAAAGGTGGCCGAATGAAACTTAAGAATCTGATCCTTTTTTGCGTTTCTGCGACTCTCTCTTCCTGCGCAAGCATACCGAGTTACCTCGAGACCGCCGGACTCTCGCCCTACACCCGCTACAAGACTTTCGATACCGAACATTTTCATTTTGTGTATGCTGACGGCTATCTTGATTTCACCGAAAAAGCGGCGGGATACTTCGAGCAGGCTCACTCGATTCTACAACCGATCCTGAAGTGGACCCCCAGATCCAAGGCCAACGTCCTGATCGCCGACAACGAGGACGCCGCAAACGGCTTTAGCTTGCCGGCGTTTCGGGTTGGAATGGTGTTGGTTGCGACTCCTCCGGAGACCTGGTTTGCAACTTCGTATACCGAGGATTGGATCAAGCTGCTGGTATTTCATGAATACACCCATTTTCTGAATCTCGATCCAACGACCGGCTGGATGGAGGGACTGCGTTTGGTCTTCGGAGATGGAATCCGACCGAACGGCCTTCTCCCCTTGTGGATGATCGAGGGTCTTGCAGTCTACATGGAAACCCGTACCACAAAGCTCGGGCGCGGAAGAAGTCCGTACTGGGAGTCCATCCTTCGCGCATTCGTTCATGAAGGCAAGTTCGATCAGGATTCTCCCGATGCACTCACTCTCGACCGTGTGAACGGAAAATATCCTTATTTTCCAGGTGGTGAAATCCCGTATTTGTTCGGATATCACTTGCTCCAGCAATTCGCAAAGGACAAGGTCACCTCCGATGATCCTGAGGCGGGAATGGGGGAGCTCTCCATGAGATCATCATCGCGGATTCCTTACTTCATCGAGGGAAATCTGGAAAATGTGATGAGCCGCAATTGGAAGGATTACTGGGAGAATTTCGTTCGTGAAACCGAACTCAGGATGGGTGAACAAATCAGATCGGTGATCAAGACCGGTGAAACCAGCCACGAGGCGATTGCGAAAAGCGACTTCTCGGCTCTTTCCGCCGCATGGTCCCCCGACGGACAATGGCTCGCTTACACCGAAGACTCCCTTGACGACCGTACGAGACTGATTCTCCTAAATCTCAAGACCGGAGAGAAAAGAGCCCTTGATGAAAAGATCCTGGGTGTCGGAGTGGCCTTCACTCCGGACTCGAAGCATCTGGTTTTCAGCGCACTGGTCAGGGAACACAGCTATTCACTGTATTCGGATCTTTTCGATTACAACATTGAATCGGACTCGACCGAACAGCTCACCTCAGGAAGGCGCGCAAAGGATCCGGCCATTTCCCCGGACGGCAAAACCATAGCATGGCTTAGCGTTGATCATGGCACTCCGAAGATTGAGTCGGCACCACTGCTAATGGCGGGCAAACACCTCGCACTGGGCGACTCAAGAGTGGTTTTCAATCCCGGAAAGTTCGCGATTCTTGGCGGCCCAAAATTTTTCAGCGACTCGGAGGTCATTTTCTCAGACCAGGAATACGGGGCCGCTGAATCCATGATCATCTCGGCAAACCTGCTGACAGGATCATCCAAAATCTTGATCAAAGATGGCGAAATGAACCGCTACCCAGTTGCATTGGGCGAGAGAATTTTTTATGTCTCGAATCGCACCGGAATCGAAAACATCTATGAATGGAACAAAGGGGAAATCCATCGCGTTACGAACGTGGTTTCGGGCGCGATCTTCCCGTTTTTCAGTCCCACAGGAGTTCTTTGCGGAAACCTCATGACCTCGGAAGGCTACCAGCTCGTGCAATTCAAAACCGGGGAGAACGAAAATCTTGATGAGATCAACCTTGCAAAACCGGATGCACCAGGCACCCTTCCTCAGGCACTGGAACCCTCATCCCTCAAAATCGATGATTCGGCGATAAGTGACTATGCTCCGTTTTCAAGCCTTCTACCCAGAAGCTGGTCACCCTTCTACGCGTACCAGGGAGCACTTGGCTCAACTTTTGGCGCGTATGCCCTGGGCTTCGATACCACCGGACAGCATCAGTACAGCGTGCTGGGGAGCTACAACGCGGATCTCGGGAACTTCGATGGTGCAATGGCATACACCCTTTACACGACAAGACCTGTTTTTGATTTCTATGCGGACACCTCGACTGCCGTTTATGACATCACCAACAACCCCAGGGACTTTTATCGGCGCTCCACCAAAGCTGAGATCACCGCCTCCTACCCGCTTCTTTGGGCGCGAAGCAGACTGACTCCATCACTTTCGATCTTTAACTCCTGGAACAGGGTATATGACACTGAAACGGGTGACAAAGTCGCCCGCAATGACTTTCAGTACTCCAATCCATATGTGCCAGGATTTGGAGCCTCACTTGCATTCACGAACGCACGAACCACCCGTCTCGGGTTCATGCCTGAGCTCGGCGAAGAGCTGATTCTTTCCGCTCGGAACCTCTATAATCTCGACCGCTACTCGATTTTGAGGTATCGGTTCGGCTGGAATCACTACTTCGGGCTTGGAAATCATTTCGTCCTCCGTTCAAAAGCCCAGTGGCTCGGATCTAGCCGAAGCATCGACCGCACGCTTCTTGTCGAAAAACAGATCAACAACCCATTCGATCGTGGAGATGAGCTCTCTTTCTCACGGATCGCATTTCGTGGATATTCCAACAGTGATTTGATTCCCTTCGATCGCAACGCCGGAGTGGCGGCTCTTGACTTTCACTTCCCGCTTTCAAGATTTTTCTTCGGACTGGGTGACACCACGCCGGCATTCTTCAAACAAAGCCATGGCTTCGTCTTTGCGGAATCGGTTCTGTTTCCACAGTTCAATGGCTCCACAAGGGTGCTTCCCTCTCTTGGACTTGGCCTGAGCATCGACACCCAGGTCTTGCTGCAACTGCCATTGCGCTTCAATCTTGAGTACCAAGAGGGACTCCGAAAGGAGTTTGGAGGTTCATCACTGATCTTTTTGTCGATTCAGTCCGCATCCTTGATTTGATTTCATGTTCAAAAACCAAGATGATTCCGGAGCACCGCGAATGCGATCAGGAGAATCGCGGAGGACCATAAAAAACGAACTCGATCAATTGATGCTGAGATCCTGAAAAAGAGGTTTCTACTCCTTGCCGGTAGAACCGCGGAAAAAATCAAAGCCATCACGCCAACCACAAAGAAAGGCAAAGAAAGGGGGTTATCCTGCCTTGCGGACGCGATATCAAAAAAGACCAGGTGAAGGAAGGCATGGGTCATGCCGCAAAAGGCGCACTTGAATCCTAGCCAAATTTTTACAGGACAGCTTGGTGGCATGGAATCCAATAGGCGCAGGAGCGTGTCTCTGCCAATCTGAATCGCCACACCCCATAGAAGGACTACGATCACAAGAATCAATCGAGCGAGCATACGTCATGTACCATTCTTTAGAAAAAAGTACGCTGCAGCCGAAATCATCGCGGCTCCCACGATCATGATCGGAACCCCAAGAGAGACCTTCTCCATGAGGTCGGCCTGATGGGAGTCTGAAACAATGAAAGGGTGGGCCGAACTCTTGCTCAGAGTTCCCTTGGGCCGCACCTTTCTTCCTTCCGATTTTCCGTCTTGCACCATTACCTCGGGCTCATGGCGGGACGTTCGGAAGTCGCCAATTACGAAAACCGGTTCTCCAATTGTAATTTTATGTTCAATGATCTTATATTTTTTTGACTTGTCCAGGGTCCAATCGAAGGGCAGCTTCATCCCATCAAGCGAGTTCCCTTGAGTGAATTCAAAACTCTCCTGTTTCAAAATGAATTCCGCTCCCTCAGGATCATCACACTCATACCCCACCTTTCTTTCGTTTGGTTTAGACTAACAGTCGGACCTCTATTGATTAAATATTTTTAATTGAGCAAAAAAGCCGCCCTTTTCCCAAAAAAGAAACCGTTTTAATCAATTTTTGATTGCAATTTTTACATAGCTCATGTAGAATCGCCGAGCACTATGGGAACCGCTTCCGCACTCACTCTCATTCGAAAGCTCAATGAAGAATTTGATGGAAGCCTTGAGTTTCTCAATGGCGAACTCTCGTTTGCAAAGTTCGCCATTGCCAAAACAAACGCCAAAGGCGAACTCCCGAAAGATCAATTCCTTGCAAGCCCCGGATTTCCATCCTTCGATCCAAGAACACTCGACCAGGCCATTCGGCTTCGTCAAAGCGTGATCGAGCCTCTAAGCCAGGTCTTCATCGTACCTTGTCTGTATGAAAACCAACTTACCGGAGTCCTCTTCGCCTCCCACCCGGATCAGAAGTGGATCCAAAGCGAAATGCTTCTCATCGAACTTGCCGCAACCGAGCTTGGACGGATTTTGTCTCCGGTAAACCCAGGACTCACTCTTGGTGCCGGCGTGAAAAGCAAAGGAAAGGCCTCGCGCTCTTCCGCGACCGTGCAAATGATCGGACAAAGCAAGAATCTCGAGGAAATCAACCGGATGATTGCCCGGGTCGCTCCCACCACCGCTTCTGTTTTGATTTTGGGGGAAAGCGGTACGGGAAAAGAGCTGATTGCGAGAAAAATCCATGAATTGAGCGATCGCCGGGATCTTCCCTTTGTTGCCATCAACTGCGGCGCGATCACCGAGACCTTGCTTGAGAGCGAACTTTTTGGTCACGAAAAGGGATCTTTCACTGGTGCTACCGGCACAAAGAAGGGCCTTGTGGAAATTGCAAACCACGGGACCCTTTTCCTCGATGAGATCGGTGAGATGGCTCTCTCGCTTCAGTCAAAACTTCTTCGCTTTTTGCAAGAAGGCGAGATTTATCGCGTGGGCGGAAAGGAACCCATCCGAGTGGATGTGCGGATCCTTAGCGCCACCAACCGGGATCTCGAAACCGAAGCCCGGAGTGGCCGATTCCGCGAAGACCTTTATTACCGCTTGAACACGATCACGCTGAGGTCTCCGGCACTTCGCGACCGGAAGGATGACATCCCACTCTTGATCGAACACTTTGCGCCGGGCCTGCTTTCCAAGATTTCAAAAGATGCACTGGACCAGATGAAGGCCTACGCATGGCCTGGCAATATCCGGGAACTCCAGAATTCGGTGGAGCGGATGCGGATTATGTCGGGCGGCAGCCGGATTGAAGCAAGCGATCTGCCCTCCTCGATCCGAAATAGCGGCCAATCCCGCTTTGATACGAATCTTACCAGCGCCCCTCCGGTTGAGATGCCGCTTGAGGAGCTCGAGAGGATTCACATCCTTCGTTGCCTCAGTCACTTCGAAGGGAACAAGACGCGCGCCGCGCAATCGCTCGGGATCACCATCAAAACCCTTTATAACAAGCTTCACCGTTACGGAATCTTAGACAAAACGGAAGCAAACCTGTAAAACCGTACCCCAATAGCTCAGGAGGCATGAACCATGGCAAAAACAAAAAAAGAAACCCAGAAGAAAGAAATGGCGACCAAAAAGACTGCAGCTGCAAAGCCTGCCGCAAAAGCAGCTAAGCCAATGGCGAAGTCCACCAAGAAGCCTGAGCCAAAAGTAAAACTCGCAGTAAAGGGTGACAAGAAATCTGCCAAGATCGAAGTGAAAGCCGAGATCGCTCCGACCCAGGCTAGCGAAGAAGAAGAGGAAGATGAAGCTCCTGCGTCTGGTGGCATGTCTGCATCTGGTCTTGCGATGGCAGCTGCGACTGCGGGCGCCGAAACTTCTGCAGGATCACTTAAAAATTTCCGTCACCACCCTGACATCGAAAACTTCTACCGCTTCATCTACGAAAACGACCTTCGCTATGAAGCACTCGAGATCATCGATGTGATGGCAACCCAGCGCGAAGCAATCAAGGCGAGCCGCGCTGCCCGCGCCCGTCCAAACTAAATCAATCCAAGCAGATTCGCCTTTTTCAAGAGCTCTTGTCAGCAACCCTTGAGCAAACTCTTCAAAAAGGTGGAGATGCGAGGATTTTTGACGCGAATCGAGTGAGGCGCACTTACAGGTGCGCCGGAATGAGATTTAGTCAAAAAGCGCAGCAGATTCGCCTTTTTCAAGAGTTTGCTTAGATTTTTCGGGCGAGGATGAGAAGGCTTGGCAACATATTCCCCCGCTCCGGCTCCTGCGGCTTTCGCCCCACCCGTTTGATCACAAATCCGCTTTGCTCGATCATGCTTGAGATTGCCTTCTCGCGCCAAGGCTGGATCCAGCGGGAAGGCCCTGCAAGATCGCCTGTGCGATCCTGAAACCCATCTGTTCCTTCGTACACCACGACTCCCAAGACTCCGTTTCGCTTGAGCCCACGAAAGAGACTTGCGATCACTCGCTGGCAGACTTCGGGCGAAAAGTGATGAAGCGAGCGATTCGCCCAAACCCCATCCCATTCTCCTTCCGCGGGGGTATAGAACAAAAAGTTCTTTTGCAGCAGGGGAGCATCAGGATTCAAGGTTGCAGCGATCTTGAGCCTTGCTTCGGAAGCATCCAATCCTACGCCATCCATGCCGGCCTTCCGGATGTACTTCAGATCAAAGCCCGAGCCGCATCCCAGATCAAGAACCCGGGCGCCAGGACTAAGCTCCTGGAGAAAAGGAAGCACCTCTCCCGGATTCCTGACTGCCAGGTCCGAATCGGCGAAACGTCTTGCATGATATTCATAGTACGGTACAGAGTCTGAGCTTTTCATTTCAGTTCCAGTGGGCTAAACGATACACCCATGAGAGCGAGAATCACAATGTTTCAGGCCTTGATCAGTCTCGTTGCGTCTTTTTTTGGCTTTACCAGCAGTGCCGCCGAACCCTGCCCGAACCCCGCATTCCATGAAAGCCGTGAAGATTGCCCTTGGGCTGCGATCACCAGAAGCCTGGAAGGTGTATCAGACCCGGATCAAATCAAAAAAGTCATCGAGGATTCCGTACCGGGTTTTCTTCATCAGCTGGAGATGGATCAAAAAACCAAGGGGCTTTTTGATCTCTGGGGACTGAGCCGGAACATTGATGAAAGCAATCTTGCGTCTGGCAAGAAGACCGTGCCTCCGAATCTCCTTCAATTCCTAAACCGCAATTGGAACGTTCCCTATGATTCTG
>JAGWXK010000067.1 GCA_018969905.1 Bdellovibrionales bacterium | reverse complement strand
CAGGGCATTGAGTGCACAGAAAAAGAATGCGGGTATGCATTGGGTAAATGAGTCTTTTGCATTTTGTCTCACAACAATCCCCATCGCCATCAAACTACAGAGACCCAGTGAAGAAAAGAGTCCGAGTGCGAGTATTTTCAGGCCCAAAATAACGCCAATTCCTCCAACGAGCTCAAGCACACCCGTGAGAGTTCTGAATCGGGACTGACCGAGCCGTTCAAATTCCGAAATCATGAACGGCGAGTACAGGCATTGAATGCCATAACCGATGAATGCAATCCCTGAAATCAAAGATGCGGGAAGAAGAATTAGCACTTATGCTCTACCTGTTTGCAGAGCAAAAAGGCACAGTGACAAGGAAAGCAATGCAAACGAGGGAATAAATTTTGAAATTGGATTTTTCACGCGAAAGTTGGTGTATTGGGCGCAGACCATTAAAAATGCCATGAATAGCGCCGATAACGGAATCAATGCCGGAAACCAGATCCCCGCGATCAATAGTGCAGCAAGACTGATTTTGATTGCCCCAATGAAATCCCGGAACAGGTTTGAAAATCCGAAGTGCTGAAATTCAGTGACAATGTTGTCGTGACGAAGAACCCAAACCAGCCAGATGGAGGCGGCGATGGTAACCTGAAGAGCGAGGGATGCGATTTCCATGTAAAATCTCCTTGGTGATTGGAGATAGATCTATTTCATGCGGCCTTCCGCGGCAAGCATAATTCTGATTTTAGCTGCCGCAGAGACCTCGTCAAAATAGCGCCGAAACACCCAAAAAAGGATTCAGATCATCCGCGGCATCGGTGACTCCCACATTCATGCCCGCATCGAGTTGAACATTTTTCATGATCATGTAGGTGAGTCCAAAGTCAACGGTCACAGCCCAGGCGCTTCCTGGTTCGGTCGATGCCAGATTCCAGAATTCCGCATATCCCGCCAGATCTCCGAACAAATCGTGTCCAAGGGTAAGGGTGGAAATCCACTCATGATGAAAACCATCATCACGCCTGTTTTTGGCTCGATTCCACTGTAGGATCGAACCCAATTTCCAATCCGCGGGTAAACTTGCAGCGATGGGCACGATCAGTCCGCCCTCCATCATTTTATGTCCGAGACCACCCGAATTTGTGGGTAGGGTGATGAATGGCATGATCGCCAAAGCAGCCGCGCCTCCGTCGTTTCCGAACAAATTCACCTTCAGTCGAAGTGTGGTATCGCCAAATCCACCGAGTTCCTCGGATGAGCCACCTGTAACATTTTCCGTAGCTGTGGCGTATGGCGTGATGATTGCCTGAAAATCGATCGAATTTGTCAGGCCAAGCTTTAGGTTGGTAGCCATGACTGCAAAACTTTTTGCCGAAACATCAGCGCCATTATCGGTCGTTTTTTCGGAGGAGAAAATCAGAATGTCGGATTCAAACTGAAAGTGACCCGCATCCACGCTGTAGGCGCTTTCGGTTTTGTCGGGTCGATCGGTTGCTAATTCACGCATCAGTTCCTTTGGAGTCGGGTTAAACAAGTGATAGGCGCTTTTGTCTGAATGATTGAGTTCATCGGCCAGAGCAAGATCTGCAGTGAGGATCAATGCCAGAAAGTGGAGTGAGCGGATCATGAGGGATTCCTTTCGGATCAGGATGAGTCGTTGAATCAGTTTCTGAAGTGTAAGCGGTCGTGGAGTATTCTTGCGAATTAAGATTTCTAAAGTTGGGGTTCTGGTTCTCCACACTGTGGTTCTCCACACTGTGGAGTGGGTGTTGAAATGGAGGTGACGGTCGGAATCGAACCGACAAACAACGGTTTTGCAAACCGTGCCATTAGCCATTCTGGTACGTCACCCCTGAATTGAAATGGACATCACTAGAGGTATCAACCCCCTTGGTCTTTTGTCAATCCATAGGGATTCAAGGCGTCAAAATGATTACTCTTATCAGCTTTCCGAAAGCCGGTCAGAATCGGATGTGGGAAGAGGCCCTCAAATCAGGATGCTTTGGGTTCAAGTCAGGCAAGGATTACTGCTCTTTTGTTCTGGTTTTTTTTCGGTTCAGGCCGTTGCCTTGCCGCTTGATCCTGCCCGGCTTGCCAGTGAACTCAAGATGAATCCCCAGACCATTCGAGTAAGGCTTTCGGGATTGGGGCGAGTGATGACCATTAAAGGCGAACACTTGGCGCTCTCTTTGGCGAAGAGGCCTGATCTTGGAAATGTTCAATCAGAAGAGTGGATCATCGACTGTAAAAGAAGCCTCATCCATGAACCCTCTACCCAAAAATCCAGACAGATTCCGCGATCCGGGATTTTGATCGAGAGTCTGAGCGGAGTGCTGTCCCTAAATCAACGAAACTTCAGGGATCAGCTTGTGGTTTACCCAAAGGAGTTGCTCTCGCCATACGATGAGTCCGTTCGAAACAATTCAGAATGTCTTGTGGTGAATCACATTGATCTCGAGCGGTACTTGGAGTCTGTGGTGAACGGGGAGTTCAATTCCCAATGGGCTGAGGCCGCGGTGGAGGCACAGATCATTGCTGCGCGCACCTACGCTCTTTTTCAGATGACAGAGATGCGTAAGGACAAGGGACGAGTGTTCGATGTGGAATCCACCCAGAAGGATCAGGTATATCTCGGTCTTGATCGAGTGGACTCGAAGGCCTCTGAACTTGTTGCGAAAACAAAAGGAATGATTCTCGTGCCTCGTTTTGGAAAAAACGAGCCCATCAAGGCATTTTATCATGCAAGTTGCGGAGGTCGGACAATCACGCCTGAAAAGGTCTGGGGGGCGTCTTTCAAGGGATTCGGAAAAGGAGTTCGATGTCCTTTTTGCTATGGATCGCCCTCTTATCTCTGGGATTATCGACTGAGTTTTCATGAGCTGGAGAAAAAAATCTGGAATGGAATTTCTAAAGATTCCCTGAATCGGAAGTTTTGGCCTGAGGTGTACCGTTCAAACCCGAATCGCTGGTATTTGAAATCGGTGGTTGCACGAGGTGATCGGCCAAAAGCCATCAAGATGCCCATTGGCGCCCTGATCGCCGAGGCCCAAGCCGGGCAGACAGCGGATCTGGATCAAGGTCACATCAAGGAGTTGCACTTTGAGTTCCTGGATCGCGAAGACATAGGCAATACGCTCAAAGTAAAGATGGATGCCTACGCTGCACGAAACTGGATCGACCCATCCCGCTTGAAGAGCACCTGGTATGAAATCATGACCAAGGGACGATCCATCCTGTTTCGGGGCAAGGGGTCGGGACACGGCGTGGGAATGTGCCAGTGGGGGGCGAAGAACATGGGGGAAAAGGGGTTTACGCGGGACCAGATTCTTCTTCACTATTATCCGGGAGTGAAAATCGCTCGAATTTCGAAGTAATTGAGTTTAAGCTTTGCGGGCAATGAAAGCACTGATTCTTCTTTGTTTGTGGCCCCTAAACTCTTTTGCCGGGGAGATTCCTCCCGTTCGGGTCCGGGTGGGTCTTCAGCAGGCCTCAAAAATTCCAAGGTGGTTGATTGAGCTCACCTCTCCCGCCGATCACCACTTCAATCTTTCGGCTCCGATGAAGGTGGAGGCTCGGGCTGTTCCATTTAAGACTGTTTTGAAAAAGGACCGGTTGATCGGATTTGCGGCTACAAGCTTGGATCTGACGGAAAAGGACAAAGGTACGATCAGTGTGTTTTTGTGCGATGATGCAAAGACTTACTGCGTAAGAAAAAGCCAGGAAATCTTACTGAAGTTGGATCCAACTCTTCAGGGCTTTCATGAGGGGAGGATACTGCCGGGGCGAGGCACCCCAAAAAGGAACCAGAAGAAAGATCAGAACGGTTTCATCCTACAGGATCAGGAAGCTGCTTTTTCTGAATCGCTTCGTACCGGGAAACCCCTGCTGATTGATTTTTTCGGTGTTTGGTGTCCGCCTTGTAATCTTTACGATGAGCTGGTTTTTTCGAGTCCTGGTTTTAAAAGTATTTCGAAAAAGTTTGTATTGCTCAAGATGGATGCGGATCGTGAGAGTTCATTCGCGTTGAAGTCGAAGATGTCTGTTGGAGGGTATCCCACACTTCTGGTTGTGCAAGCTTTGCCAACGATCGGGTCTGAAAAGCCCGAAGTTACTCTTTCGGAACTTGGACGTGTGGTTGGATTTCTTCCAACAAAAGAGTTGGGATCTCGGCTTAGTGAGATCCTCGAATTTAAGAGTGAAACTCTGGATGATCGGATCAATCGTCAAAAAAAAGAGTTGGCAGGGACCTTCCGACTCAAGATAGGGCGCGCACTGGAAGCGCGTGAGGGGGGCGAGGCAAGCAGGTTGGCAAAAACTGCGTCCACGTTGTTCCCGGATTCAGTCGAGTTGAAATTGCTGGACCTTAAGGGGCGTTTGATGGATCTGGACAAGCCAGTGTGGAGCGAGGAGGACATCCGACTCATTCTTGAGGCCGTTTCAGTACCGGAGAAAAACGAAAGCCGGATTTTGCTTCTTGCTCTGGGGATGGTTCAAGAGTCGGGTAAAAGTTTTCGAGTTGAACAAAAAAGCATTCTGTTTGCTGCTGTCGCGGAACTTAGGCGCAGGGTTGACCCCGTCCGGTTGCTGATCAGCGGAACGGAGTTGTCGATTGCGGATCTGGATGTTCTTGAGATGGAGCTGGCTCAGGCTTTTTTGGACGAGAGTCGAGCGGCCACGGCGAGAAAAATGGCGATTCAGAATTACAGGAAGCTGATGCGGATTCAGAATAATCCTGAGTCAAGAGGAATGAATCTTGAGCTTGCTGCTCTTTTGCTGCAAGACAATCAACCAGCAGAGGCACTTGGGATATACCAAAAATTTATCCAGATGTATCCAAAGGAGTTCACCTTTCATCATGGGGCTGCCAGGGTTTACTTGGAAATGAATGATCTTAAGAATGCGCGTCTCCATGCAGAAGAGGCTGTAAGGCATGCCTATGGAGACAATCTCATCCGGTCCATGGATCGCTTGATCAAAGTCATGCAAAAGCAGGGGGAGTCGGTGTTCGCCCTGAAGCGGGGTGAGGAGTTTCTTAAGGGAGTCAGTCTGGATCCGAATCTCAGGGTTCGTACCGGCAGGTATGTTTCCGCATTGACCGCAACGCTTGAAGAAATCAGAAAGGATATCCCAAGGCCATGATGACGCTTTATTGGCTCAAATCTCTCCATCACACCGACACAATGATTCAATGGCTCTCTGTTGGCGGGATCTACATCGTGACCGGGATCATTTTTGCAGAGACCGGACTGCTCATCGGGTTTTTTCTGCCCGGAGACTCACTCCTCATCACTGCGGGGGTTCTCACCAATCCAGAAAACCCGAATCACCTTACCGGTGTGACCACCACGCAGTTTGCAATCGCACTGAGTATTGCGGCGATCGTGGGAGACCAGGTCGGGTATTATCTTGGGCGGAAAACGGGTGAACTCATTTATGAGAGAAAAGATGGCCTTATCTTCAAGAAAAAATATGTGATTCGTGCAAAAAATTTTTACGAACGATACGGGGTGATCGCCATCATAGCATGCCGCTTTATCCCGATTCTTCGGACCTTTGTGCCGTTCATTGCCGGTGTCGCAAAGATGAACTACCCGCGATATCTGAAGTGGGACATCTTCGGTGGGCTTCTTTGGATCAACTCATTGCTTTGGCTCGGGTATTATTTGGGCCAGACCGCATACGCCGATCGGCTTGATAAGATCATTGTCTTGGTGATCTTCGTTTCCGTTTTGCCTATTTTCATCGGCGCGATCCGAAAAAGCTTGGGAAGGAGCAAAGCATGAACATTTATGATTTTTCAGTGAAGGATGCGTCGGGTGTAGAGGTGGCCCTTCGAGAGTTTGAGGGAAAAGTGCTTCTTGTGGTGAATACTGCGAGTGCCTGCGGGTTCACGCCCCAATATGAGGGGCTTCAGGAAATGTATTCCAGATTCCGGGAGAGTGGCTTTGAGATTCTTGCCTTTCCCTGCAACCAGTTTGGTGGTCAGGAGCCAGGCACCGACCAGGAGATCCAGTCTTTCTGTAGCCTCAACTATGGCGTGACCTTCAGGGTGTTCTCCAAAATAGATGTAAATGGCGAAAGAGCCCATCCGCTGTTTCAATTCTTGAAGAGTGAGGCGCCCGGGGTTCTTGGCACCGAGGCCATCAAGTGGAACTTCACAAAGTTCCTTGTTTCCCGCTCCGGGAAAGTGAAGAAACGTTTTGCCCCCCAAGACAAGCCGTCAGGAATTGCCGTGGAGGTTGAAAAGGAGTTGAATTCCTCCGAGTGAATTGAATCCGTTTATATGGAATCGGTTTCGACTTTTATGGATGCCGTAACTTCCTTTCGAAGGTAGGATCCGATGTGTTTGGGAGCGTGACTCATGGGATGGTTTGTTTCTGTTTTCTTCGGACTTGCTTTTTTTTGCCAGGTTGCTTTGGCCGAACCTTACGAGAACCGTCTTTCGGATTTGCCCGAGGAGGAGCTTTGGGCCTCTCTGCATGAGCAGTTTCTTCTAGGGGAAGAATTGGCTGCACGGTTTGATGAGGCCGTGAAAAAGGGGAAAAGCGTTTCTTCCATGACCGGAGGGTCATTGGAAGAGGGGCTTGTTTATGCCAGGCTTCAGGCTCTGCGCGGTTTCCATGAGGAATTAGAGTCCGAGCTGGAATCGAGAATGCTTCTCATCTTTTTTGTGGAGGACTCTGCCTCGACGAGCAGTGGAATGGAGGCTTGGGTTCGAAACCGGTCCGAGCGATTCCGAAAAAAACTGGGAATTCGTGATGAGACCTATTCTTATTCAATGTTTCCCCTGCTCAGTTTTGCAAAAGATTTCGACCGGGCTCGGGGATTTGGTCTCGAATCCCTTTCCTCCCCGATTGTACTTGAGGAATACAGAGCCTGGAGAGCCCGATTTCGTAGAAATGGCGGAAAAGTCAGAGGTATATCACAGCTCAGGGCCATGCTGGAGGATTCGGCAACCCGAATTCACTCAGACTGGGTTCAAGGCCTTCAGGTGGAGCCCGGAAGGCTGAACCCGGACCTTAAGATTTTTCCGTCCACAGGTTCCGAGGGGAACATTACCGGAAGCGCATATCCAAAGGGCAGCTGGTCGCTCACGTTTGATGATGGACCGGGAGTTCACACGTCCGCGGTGCTTAGAAATCTAAAGACTCACGCGCTGCGAGCCTCGTTTTTTGTTTTGACCGCTCAGCTGGAAAAGTCCTCTGAGCTTGCATCTTTCGCAATTCAGGCCTTCCAGGACGGGCATGACCTGTATTCCCATTCCTATCAGCACTTGCAGATTCCAAGGCTTCCAGTTTCCTTGCAGAAACATGAAATCGAAGGTGCTCTTCAGGGTTTCGAATCAATCCTCGGATTTCGTCCCGATCTCTTCCGTCTCCCTTACGGCGCGGGCGTCAGAAATCCGGTGGTTCGGGAGAATCTGGTGAAATCCTGCCAGGTACATGTATTCTGGAACGTGGATACGCTCGATTGGCAGGATCGGGATCCGGCCTCAATTGTGGAGCGAGCATTGGGGCAGATGAAAACCCTGGGAAGAGGTGTGATTCTCTTTCATGACATACACTGGCAGTCTGTCGTGGCTTCTGAAAGACTGATGTCATATTTAAACTCAGAGGGTCTGAGTGTCATCACGCTCTCGGAATTCGTAAAGAATGAAAACGGAGGCGCGAAGTGGGGTTGCAAGCCTGGCTGGGATCCGAAACCGGAATGAGTGTCTTCATCAGATGATCGTGTCGTGTGCTTCCTCGGGGATCTGTGTCGGGTAATCCACGTTCAAGTGAAGTCCTCGGCTCTCCTTGCGGCGAATGGCACACTCCACGATGAGTTCTGAAACCGTGAGGAGATTTCGCAGCTCGATCAGATCACGGTTGACCTTGAACTTCCAATAGTCCTCATTGACCTCATGTCGAAGGAGTGCCAAGCGCTCACGTGCCCGATTCAATCTGCGATCTGATCTGACGATTCCGACATAGTTCCACATCAGTGTGCGAATCTCTCTCCAGGTCGCAACGATGTCGATTTGCTCCTCCATGTCGACGGCACGCCCGAATTCCCAAGCGGGAAGGGGGCGGGGTGGCTTCGGAAGTTCCTGCGAGGTGAGAGTGGCTTTTGCCCGCACTGCAGCTCGCTTCGAGTAAACAACGCCCTCCAGCAGTGAGTTCGACGCAAGACGGTTCGCGCCGTGAAGGCCGGTGCATGCGGCCTCACCAATGGCAAGTAGTCCGGGCACAGAGGTTTGAGCCCAGTCATCCACAAGGATTCCTCCGCATAGATAATGAGCGGCCGGTACCACCGGGATATAATCCCTGGGAGGATGAATTCCAAATTTCTCACACATGGATTGAACCTGCGGGAAATGGGTCTTGAAATAAGACTCGTCCATAGAGCTAAGATCGAGCCACACATGGGGAGCGCCACTGCGCTTTAGTTCCAGATCAATTGCCTGTGATACGACATATCGGGGAGCCAAGGATCCCATTTCGTGGTGATCCCGCATGAAGTCATGCCCGTTCAGGTTTCGAAGCACGGCACCCTCGCCCCGGAGTGCTTCCGTAATGAGGAAGTTCTTGGCGGCAGGGTGGTAAAGGCAGGTCGGGTGAAACTGCATGAACTCAAGGTTCGCAACCCGCGCGCCTGCCCGATGAGCCATGGCGATTCCATCTCCGGTCGCCACATCGGGATTTGAAGTGTAAAGATAAACTTTCCCCGCCCCCCCTCCTGCAATTACCGTAAGGTCGGCTGCAATAGGAGTGATTTCATTGGTGGTCGTATCAAGAGAGTAAGCACCCAGGCAGCGACCAAGCTCCCTGGTGTTGGGTTTCGGGTCAAGCTTGCCTTCCATGATGAGATCAACCGCCATCCGGTTTTCGAGGATGCGGATTCGTGGATTGGACTTTGCTTTTTTGATCAAGGTCTCCTCAATGGCTAAACCTGTAAAGTCATGGGCATGGAGGATGCGTCTTTGGTGGTGGCCTCCTTCGCGATGAAGGTCGTAGTCGTTCGGGGAACTGGGGTCCCGGGTGAACTCAACTCCCCAGTTGATGAGTTCACGAATTCTATCTGGTCCTTCCTCAATGCAGATGTCCACTGCCGACTCCCGGCACAACCCGGCTCCCGCGGCAAGAGTGTCTTTTTTGTGCTCCTCAAAGGAGTCGTTTTTTGACCAAACCCCCGCAATTCCGCCTTGGGCGTATCTCGTATTCCCTTCATCGGCAGATGACTTTGTCAAAACAGTGACGTCGCTGAACTCTCCGAAATGGATGGCTGCGGAAAGGCCTGCGATGCCGCTTCCGATGATCAGAACTTTGGGAGGATCAGTTGCCATATTGGTCTCGTGTGTTACAGTCTTTTTTGGGAGAGGCTATCATGAAATTGGCAAGGATTGCGATATTTTTGGCGGGTGTGATCGGGATAACAACCGGGGGTCTCCTTTCAATTTCCGCACTGAAATCCAATCAGGAGCAAGAGCTCGTTCGAACCCATGAGAGTCTGAAATCACAGGCGACGATTCTTGTGGATCAATTTTTTTCCATTCTTGAATCTGCAAAAAAGCTGAACCCAAAAACGTCCGCAGAGCTTCTTCCGTATGTGAGCCAGTATGGAACTGTAAGATTGAAATCAGGAATTCCCGAGGAGTTTGAGTCCTTTTCAATCAATGATCTCGCGCTTCAGGAAAGGGTAATGAGTGCCTTGAAGTCTCAGATTTCGATTGGAGATCTGGGCCTGGTGAAGCTTGGACTTGGAACGTTCGAAATGAATGAAACGGGAGGAAAGCTTGGAATATTCTTGGCTCTGCCGGTTTTCAAGACTGGAGTTTCCGGAGCAATCGAACCGGAAACTGTCGATAAGTTGAATCTGACTTTGATCGACCCTGTAAAAGCCATGCCTGGACTCGTAAAGCTCACTTCTGGAAATCGGGATGCGTTCCTGCTTCAGAAGGATGGCAGGGTTCTCGCTCACACAAGATCGGCTTATGTGGGTGCGGATTTGAAGCGTCTGGGTGATCTGCGGGATTCCATTGCAAACCTTTTCCTGGGTGCTCAGACGGGTTTTGTGCAACGTTATTCTCAAAGTGATGGGACTCGCCAGGTTCTCGCAGTGGTGCGAGCCGGAGTGTTTCCCTTTGCTCTCGGAGTGGAGCAGCGGGCCTTGGCACCGGTTCTTTCGACCGAATGGTTGCTGGAACAAATGGACTCCGGGTCTGCAAGGAGGGGGATCGGAGTCGCTTTTATTCTGCTGGCGATCGCTTTGGTGCTTTTTTCATTGATGAGCGCATGGGCTTCACGGTCACTCCGGATGGAGTTGGCGCGGCCTTCAGATTTTACCGGATCCGAGGACGCAATCCCGATTCCTGAGTCGGGGTTCATCGGGAATCGAGTGAGTGACCCACTCACTGTTTCATCTGCTACCGAGCGCTTTGCGAGTGCTCGGGCTGCGGTTCAAACTTCACAGACGGACCTTAGGGCCCAAACTCATTCCATCGGACAAATGGTCCAAACGGGATCTGATCCTGTTTCAGAATTGCTTTCAAAGATTGAAGGTGCACTGACTCAGGAAACTGTGGAAAAAGAGCTGGTCCAAACAGCGGCCTCTCTGTCCCGCGGAGGTGCAGTGTATTTTCGGTACCAAAGGAGGATGCAAAATCTTTCCTATCAGAACGCATCCTGCGAGCTGAAACCTGAAAACTATCATTTGCTTCAAGCATATGTTCGAAAGGACATCGAACTTCAGGTAGAGCAATTGGCCGATTCCGGAAAGGTTGCATCTCTAACCCACTATGGTCCGATTAAGAAAATCATTCAGGCAAACTTTGAGGGCACAAAGTACGAAGCTTGGGCGGTTACCTCCCAGCCCGAAGTCAGTTTGCAATCCCGCATGGTGGGGGTGCTGGTATTGGTCAATCCCGATCAAACAGATGCATCTTTTCGACCAGTTCTTGCCCGGATCATGAAGGAAGCGGGAAATTACTTGTATGCCCATGCCAACAAGATCAAAAGCAGAAACCTCACGGGACCTGAATTGATGACATGATTGCTCGCGCCGGGATCAGAATATCGGGAAGTGCGCTGAGGAGCAATTATCGGATCCTTTCAAAAAAGATCCCTGAGTTGAATCTCATTCCCATGATCAAGGCAGATGCGTACGGCCACGGAGCGGAGTTCATCGGAAAGATACTGGCCAAAGAGGAAAGAACCTTTTCCTTGGGTGTGGCGACAATGGAAGAGGGGCGACGATTGAGGAAGGCTCTTGGAGCCTCTCCAATGCCGATCATTGTATTTTCAGACTCTGCGCCCTGGACGTCTGATCGTGCCCGATTTTGCGTCCGCTACAACCTTGAACCTGTTTTTTCAGAAGTTTCCAGTCTCCTTTCCTTTCAAACCGATCGATATTCGAATCGAATTCCCGCACATGTGGAGTTCAATACCGGGATGAACCGCCTCGGAATTCCCGTGGATTCTGCCTCATTGATCCGTTTCTACCCCAAAACCGCATTCACTCATCTTTCCGACGCAGATGAGCCGGATTCTGCAAGAACCCGGCAGCAGATGAAAGTCTTTGCTTTGCTTGTTGATGGAATGCGAACCCGGTTTCCAAGAACGCTTCTCCATTTTGCGAATAGTTCTGCGATCTGGAACCACCAAGGCTTTCCGTTGATGAAGAAGATGGACCTCGCCAGACCTGGGCTTTCTCTTTATGGGATTCGCCCTTTTGAAAACGCCAGGGAAGATGGACTCAAAAGGGTGATGCGATTTACGGCCCGGGTGCTGAATCGCATATACCTGGAGAAGGGAGAGTCTGTGGGGTATGGAGGGACCTACCGGTGCAAAAACCCCGATGGGGAATGGATCGCAATCCTCGGTGCCGGGTACGCGGATGGGGTGTTTCGCTCTCTCGGAAACCAAGGGGTTGCCTACCATGGGTCAAAGAAGTTACGATTCAGGGGTAGGGTAAGCATGGATCTTTCCGCAGTTGAGGGTTTTTCCCGAATCCGGATCGGTGATGAGCTGGAGTTGTGGGGAGATCGGGTTGACCCTTACGAGCAGTCGTTTCTTGCGGGAACTATCCCCTATGAGATTACGACTCGAATCGGAGATCGTGTGGAGCGGAAATATGAGCCCTGAGTCTGCAATTGTACTTGAGAATCTCCATAAATCCTTTCGAGGGGGGCGGGACGAGATCTTGCGTGGGTTGGATCTTGAGTTTCCAAGAGGGAAGTTGACCTACATTCTTGGTCCCTCTGGAACTGGGAAATCCGTTACACTCAAGCACATTCTCGGATTGCTTGATCCGGATCAAGGAAAGGTCAGTGTGTTCGGAGTTGATCTTGCCTCACTGAGTGTTCGCGAAAAGATTCTTTTCCGAGAGAAGTTCGGCATGGTTTTTCAGAATTCAGCCCTGTTTGATGACATGACTGTGTTTGAAAATGTTGCCTTCCCTCTCCGGGAGCATACCCGAATGTCCGAGGTGGAAATCGAAACCGAGGTGGTTTCGGTTTTAAAGTCACTTGGAATGAGCGGTCCTTATGACAAGTTTCCAAATGAAATTTCCGGAGGAATGCGAAAGCGTGTGGGGATTGCCCGGGCCATTGTCAGGAAGCCTGAAATCCTTCTCTACGATGAGCCTACGACCGGTCTTGATCCTTATACGAGGATCACCGTTGATGAGCTGATTGAAAAAATAAAAACAGATCTGAAACTTACTTCGGTGGTGATTTCCCATGACATTCCGTCGGCCCTGCGGCTTGCCGACCAGATCGTCTTTCTGGATCAGGGTAAGGTGGTTTTTTGCGGTCTTCCCTCTGAGTTTGTGAAGTCGGAACATCCATCGATCCGCAGATTTTTGGACGCAGATCTTGTTTCATTTCGTGCCCTTTCTATGGCGGAAAAAGGGGCCCAAACATGAGATGGTGGTTGATTCGGCATCCGGACCAGACTTTTTCAAGACCCATTCCCGAGCTCTCCCTGATTTCAAAGATCGAGGCCGGCGAGCTTTCTCTGAAGGACGAGATCTGTCCTTCGGCTGGATATTGGTTTCCGATTCAGGATGCGGCAGAGGTTCGTAAGTTCCTCGGAGACATTAAGCTTGATCGTAACCTTCCAAACGACGGAGTGACCTCGACCACGCTTCAGGGAGGAGGCAAGACTGATGGGAATGCCGTACCCTCTCGCGAGGATGAACGCACACCAAAAGAGGGTAGAGAGCCCATTCGTCCGCCATTCGTCCAATCCGGCTCCAAGGGGCACGTGCAACCTGCTTTAAGCGATGGCGCACTCAATGAGGCCTCTTTTGATGTTCTGGAAGAAGAACCCGAGGTCTCGGTTTGGAGTCAGATCGCATTTATTTTTGTGATTGTCCTCATTTTTTGCGGGACTGTTTACCTGCTTTGGACCAACTCGAGGAAGTAGAGTGTTGGGATCCCAAAAAAAAGATCTCTGAGATCCACTCCGAACCGGACCGGGGGGGGCCCAGACGTGTTCTGAGGTTTTGGTTGAGCTTTTGAAGTACGAGGGATTTGTTCGAATGAAGTTCCTGGCGCCAAACAGGCTTTTCTACAGAAATGAAAAGAATTGTTCCCTTGATTTGAACCGCTTTGGCGTGTTTTGAGATGGATTCTCCGATTGCCTCTGGCCAAAGTTCAAGGATACGAGCCTCTTCCACCCCCTGGCTGAGCCCCGGGTTTGCGGAAAGTATCTTTTTCAGGACCTGACTCAAGGAATCCATTGGGCATTCAGTCTTGGCAAATTCTCGGGATTTTGTCAAAATGCCAGTGTCATGAGGTCATGTATCCTTTTTCTGATATTTTGTGTTTTTTTAACGGGATGCGGTTATACCCTTAGGGGCAATACTCGAGTTTTTTTTGATCAAAATGAAATCCGGACGCTCTATGTCGCTCCGGTGCGGAATGACTCCTTCAAGGCCGGGGTTGAGATCATGGTATACAACGCGATTCGAAAGCGGATCGCCCAGGGTGGATATGTTCGGATTGTGGATGCGCGATCGTTGGCTGATGGTGAAATCCGGGCCACCGTTCTGGACGCGACTTATTCGCCTGCCGGGATCACGACCGCGGATCAAATCGCACCGGTACAGACGGGACCTTCGAATGTCCAGATCGCTTCGGCTTATAATGTAAATCTGAATATTTCATTTGAGATGGAGAGTTTGAAAACCAAGAAGACTCTTTGGCGAGATAGCATATTGCGTCAAAAATCGTTTTCTGCCTCGACTTACCTTGGTCCATTGGGAACGACCTCGGGATTGATCAATGAGAGCGATTTTGAGCGAACCTTGGGTGAGTTATCTTCGAGTATTGTGATGGATGCCGAGGAGTCCATGAATTCGATTTTCTAAAAATCTCTGATACACTCGTGTCATGAAGATTTTTCGATTGGCAAAGGCCTTTTTGATCGTTCTCCTGTTTTCAAGTGTTCCCGTGTGGGGAAGCAATCCTGTTCCAGGACTGGATCGGGTAGTCTGGATTTGGCTTGAGGGGGTTTCTTTCTCGGAGGGTAGCTCCGGGGCATTCCTGAAGAGCCTGATTCGCAACCAGCCATCTGTGCGTTTTTCGGGATTTCAAGCGGTCAATCCAAGCACTCAGGGGAATGCAATCGCCATGATTGCTGGGTCTGACCTTGGAGTAAAGGACAATGAACTCACCCGATTTTTCGCACCTACAATCGTGGACCTGCTCGAGTCAAGGGGCATCCCTTGGAAGGTCTATGCGGAGGATTTTCCGGGAGCCTGCTATTTGAGCCCGGGGCTTGGTAACTACAAGCGATATCGTGTTCCATTCCTTTCCTTGGATCGGGTTCAGTCGGATCGCTATCTTTGCATGAATATTCTCAACTACTCGAATTATCAAGACGACCTGAAAAACGGTACATTGGCCCGGTTTTCAGTGGTCATCCCAAACCTGAAGAGCAGCGGGGCTTTCGGCGATTCACTTGCCGTAGACGCAGGTTTGAGGACTTTATTGACACCGATCCTACGGAACGAGGACTTGATGAATCGTACCACCTTTGTGATCAGCACCATGAATCCGGATGAAGGCCGGATCGAATCACCATTTGCCATGATTTTTGGACAACGGATCGCTGAATACGGAAAAGTGGTAAAGGATACGGTAAATCATTATTCAGTCTTGAGGACGCTAGAGGATGGGTTAGATCTGGGGAGCTTGAATCAGGAGGACTCAAAAGCACAGCCACTCACGGGATTCTGGAAGTAATGGTCTTTTGGTTCCAAGATTCAGGAATTCTTCGTTAATTCATCCGCTACTTCGCCCAGCATTTGGCGCGCAATGATGACCCGTAGGATCTCATTTGTTCCAGCTCCAATTTCGATGAGCTTGGCATCCCGCATTTGGCGCTCCACCGGGAATTCGCGAGTGTACCCGTACCCGCCTAAAATCTGAATTGCATCCAGTCCCACTTGAGTTGCCATTTGTGCGGATTGCAGTTTGGCCTTGGCAGCCATCATGGATGCATCTTTTCCGGTCATGAGCCCAAGGTCCCATGTTTTTGCGGCCTGATAGGTCAGGGCACGACAGGCCTCATACCAGGCTGCTGCCTCGGTCAGGCGTTCCTGGATCTGTTGAAACGCTCCAATCGGTATATTGAATTGTTTTCGTTCTTTTGCGTATTGGGTTGCGACCTCAATGCAGTTCCTTGCGATCCCAAGAGAGATGCCGGCAATGGTGATTCGCTCAATATCGAGATTGCGCATCATGGATTTCAGGCTTGAGCCCTCAGCTCCGATCCGGTTTTCTTCCGGAATTTTCACATCGGTAAACCAGAGCTCGCCGGTCGGGGAGGCTCTCATTCCCATTTTTTTAAATTTCTTCCCGGTCGTGAATCCAGGCATCCCCTTTTCGATCATGAAGGTCGAAACATCTTTTTTGGAAGGACCTGTTTTGGCATAGCAATAAAACACGTGACCATTGGGGCCGTTGGTAATCCACGATTTTGAGCCATTCAAAACATAGCTCCCATCCGGTTTTTTCTCCGCACGGCTTAACATGCCGAGTGCGTCTGATCCGGATCCGGGCTCACTCATGCCCATCC
>JAGWXK010000066.1 GCA_018969905.1 Bdellovibrionales bacterium | reverse complement strand
TGGAAACAATTGAAGAAGGTAGAGTTTGAAATCAACAACAGACCCATGAAGTGTCTTGACTGGCGTACCCCTTACGAACTTATGATGAAGAAAAGTTGCACTGCCTTTGTGTAGTCGGGAATTCTAGAAGACACGCTACTCGTGAATCAAGTGAACGTCTATGAGGACACTGGCGCTGATGTCGTGAAGCGACCAAAGTATTATTTTTTCGACGTCGGTGTGTTAAACGGACTTTTGGGAAACTTTACAGCATCTTCGGATCGCATAGGCATTCTATTTGAACACCTCGTAATCAATCAGTTGTATAATTCAGCAAGGGCGCATGACAAACCGATTAAAATCAGCTATTTCAGAACGCGTTCGGGCTACGAGGTTGATTTAATCATAGAACTAAATAAAAAAATCTATGCGGTCGAAGTCAAGTCTGGAGTTGTAACACAGTCAGAAGCAAATAAAGTTCTACGCCTAAAGGAATACACAGCAAAAATAGATCAATTTTTTATCGTCACGATTGATAATAAACATCGGAATATTGATGGCGTGGAAATATGTTCTTTAAATGAATTCCTAAAAAAAATTGAATTATAACCGAGTTTTGGCACCCGATCATTTTGATGCCCCCTTCAAGCTTTAAAAACTTTCAGATTTGTATAAGTCAAAATAAAAACAACCCCAAAGCGAGCAGGACTGGCATGGGGGTTGTTTTTATTTTGTGACTCATGCAGCACAAAAAAGTAACGGGATACCCTTTACGTTACGCAGATAAGTTACCAAGAGGTGACGGTTACTTTTTAAGAGAATTACAAAGACCGCAAGACTGCCCCCAAGAACTACAAGGGGTAACATTGAAAAAACTGATTACACTAGCGCTACACATTATGTGCCCCGGGGGAGGATTCAGTACGCCCGATTGGGTTAATGCTAAACTCCCTTGCGTTGAATCGTAATTATTACCATTAATAATTATTGTTTTTCCCCGTACTTTCGCTATTGTGGTAGTTCCAAAACTGTTTTGAGTAATAAATACGCAACTCATCATCAGTAAAATCTTACTAAACATAACTTAATCTCCTTATCATCACCAACCTGCATCATCGCTTGTTGATTTCAACTAGAATAGCCGCCGCCGCCGCCTGCAAGAGTTGTGTACTTTTTGACCCATGCGGATTTTCTGGCTTCAACCTGAAATCATACTAGGCCTGGCCCCATGCTTTGATCGGTACGATTCCTTGCAAGTAGCCTATGCCTTCTTCCCCGAGGCCCCCGGTGCCAAAACAAAATAAAACACGACAGAATCCAGGTTCGATTTAAGCATGGTAAAAGTATAAATATACCTTTATACTTTTACATAGTATGGCTCACTATCGCGACAGGCACATTTCGGCCGTATTCAAATCAATCCTCGCTCACTCACCGATCGTGGGGCTTTTCGGTCACCGCCAAGTGGGAAAAACAACCTTGGTGAGAAAAGTCTCAAAGTCGTATGTGACTCTGGATCAAAACAGCGAGCTCGGCTTGTTGAGGTCAAACCCTGAAACCTATCTTTTGAACCGCCTGCACCCCTTTGCCATTGATGAAGCACAAACCGAGCCCATGCTTTTTCCGGCCCTCAAAGAAGCAGTTCGAAAAAATACCAAGCCAGGTCAATTCATCATCACCGGCTCAGTCCGATTTTCCTCGAGAAAGCAGATTCGGGAGTCCCTTACCGGCCGGATTATCTCATGGGAAATGATCCCCATGGATCTGGCCGAGCTGCACTCATTTGGCTTGTCGGATCGGCTCATCAGAATTGCCAATTCAAAATCACTTGAACACGAGCTAGCACCAAGACATCCGCTTACCCAAAAGGACTACACCCAATACCTAAAATTCGGTGGGCTGCCCGGACTTTTTTCAATTCGAAACGAGGTGGCTAGAAATCAAAAAATGGAGCTTCAAATCGAGACTCTGCTTGAGCGGGATCTCCGAATGATTGTGGATACGAAAATCAGCTATGATTCGTTGAGACGCCTCATCACGGAGCTTGCGAATCAGCAATTGGAGCCCTTTGAGATTTATCCGCTCGCGCGAAAAACCCAAATCTCCGTGCCCACATTGATGGGCTTGATGAGAGCCCTTGAAGCCATATATCTGATCCGCTGGATTCCCTCGATTGGCTCTTCCAGCAAAAAAAGCTTCATCTTTGAGGATCAAGGGGAAGCAACGTATTTGCAAACGAACCCAACTCACCCGCTTCATGATTTCGTTCGATTTCTTTACGCAAACCTTCGAAGCCAGTGGCATTACCAAAACAAGGTCAAAGCCACCATTTCGCAAATGCGAAGTCGGACCGGTCAGTGGATTCCCTGGGTGATCCAAGGCCTCGGAAAAAGCGAACTCGCATTGATCCCCACTCTCGAATCGACCCCCAATCGTGCGACCATGGGGGCTGCTTCCTCTTTCTTAAAACGATTTCCCGAAGGAAAGGTTCTTCTGGTACATGACGATTTCAGAGTCGATCGAACAATTCATCCCCGGATCAGACTGATATCTTGGAATAAACTGGTTTAATGATACAGCTAGTTCATAAGCGGCTGAGCGGCAATATCCGCACCCTCCGCAGACTTTCTGATTCCCCGCAAGTTTTTCACAAGTCCGAGCTTCTGAAACAAAAGAATCCCAAAATAGGTCACATCAAACTCGTACCAAAAGAATCCGTTGCGGGCCGCACTCGGCGAATAATGGTGATTGTTGTGCCACCCTTCTCCCAGTGTGATGAACGCAAGAACAGGATTGTTTCTTGAGGTGTCGCCCGTTTCATAGCGCTGCGATCCCCAAAGATGAGACAGCGAGTTGATCGTAAAGGTTCCGTGCCACAAAAGTGTGGTGCCAAGGAAGCCTCCGTAAAACACACCCATCATTCCCCACATCAAAAACAAGAACCCGAAAAACGCGGCCACCGGAATCCACCAATGACGATCGAGAAACCTGAGCTCAGGGAACTTTGCAAAATCCTGAATTCGGTCAACTGGTGTTGCCTCGTGGTCGTTGGCTAGAAACCATCCGCAGTGCGACCACCAAAATCCCTGCTTCGGACTATGAAGATCCCCCGGCCCATCCGAATGTCGGTGGTGGATGCGATGGTGACCGGCCCACCAGAGCACTCCCTTTTGAGATGAAGTCATCGCCATGAAAGCCAAAAAAAACTGAAAGCCACGACTGGTCTCAAAAGCCCTGTGCGAAAAATACCGGTGATAGCTTGAGGTGATGAAAAACATTCGAATGAAGTAAGAGCCAAGAAGGATCCCAATGGCATTCCAACTGAAGGGAACCCAAAGCACTCCTAAACTAAATGCATGGAAGGCCCAAAACAGAAGAGTATTGCGATTGAAGATGTTTTTCATGACCTCCCTTTGATAGCCTGATTCCCGAAAAGAACACAATATGGATTCCATCGTCCGCGGGAAACCGCAACGCATTGCTGTCGTCGGATCGGGGATTTCGGCCCTGACCGCATCCCACCTCCTTGCCAGGGCAGGTCACTCGATTCATCTTTTTGAGAAAGAGAGCCGCTTGGGTGGCCACACCCACACTCACGAGATTCAATCCGCATCCGGCAGGTACTCAGTCGACACGGGATTCATTGTTTTTAACGATTGGACTTATCCGAACTTCATCAAACTCATGGATTCGCTCGGCGTTCAGTCGCAGGACTCGGACATGAGCTTTTCCGTCAAGGTCGAAGAAAACGGACTCGAGTACAATGGCACTTCGCTGAATTCACTCTTTGCCCAGAGATCTAATCTCCTGAAGCCCTCCTTCTACGGCATGATCCGCGACATCCTTAGATTCAATCGGGAATCCCCCCAAATTCTTGAATCAGGCCATCCGGATCAATCCTTAAGTCTTAAGGAATACCTTCAAAAGCACCGGTATCGGGATGAGTTCCGGAATCACTATCTGATCCCGATGGGTGCTGCCATCTGGTCTGCCTCCAAGGCCCAGATGGAGGTCATGCCCATCGAGTTTTTTGTCCGGTTTTTTAAAAACCACGGAATGCTGTCTGTCGATGACAGGCCTGTGTGGCGGGTCATCAAAGGAGGATCCTTCTCTTACCTTGCTCCCTTGAGTGCGCCTTTCCGTTCCGGAATCAAGACTTCCTGCGAGGTAATCGCGCTTCGCAGGACGGAAGAATCCTGCGAACTCGAGTTCCGCGAACAGGACGTCTTGAAAAAAGAATCCTTTGATCACGTGATTCTTGCCTGCCACTCCAATCAGGCACTTGCAATTCTTACCGACCCATCTCCTGCCGAAACCGAGATCCTAAGCGCCATCTCGTATCAGGCAAACTCCGTCATCCTGCACACCGACACTTCGGTTTTGCCGGATCGAAAACTCGCATGGGCCTCGTGGAATTATTTTCTGCCGGAAAAGAATACCGGTCCCGTTGCCGTAACCTACATCATGAATATCCTTCAGGGGATCAAGGCCCCCGAAACTTTTTGTGTTTCCCTGAATCTCGACTCCCGAATCGATCCCTCAAAAATCGTAAAGAAAATGACCTATGATCATCCTGTCTTTACCCCGGAGGCGACACAGGCCCAAAGTCGATGGAGCGAGATCAGTGGCCGGAATCGCACCCACTTCGCGGGCGCCTATTGGGGTTTTGGCTTTCATGAGGACGGGGCCAAGAGCGGCATCCGTGTGGCAAAGAGCTTTGGAGTGGAGTTCTGATGGTAAACGCGATCTATACGGGATCCCTGCACCACCAACGACTGACACCCAAGGTCCACCGTTTTTCTTATCCTGTCGCATTTTTCTATCTCGATCTGGACCGGATCGCGGAAACCTTCAAAGTCCCCCTATTTTTCTCAGACAAATTTCCAAGAATCCTTGGATTCAATCGCAAGGATTACCTGAAAGGAAAATCCTCTCTGAAGGAGACCGTATGCGATCTTGTGGAAAAGAAAACCGGCAAGCGACCAAATGGTCCGATCCGCATCCTGACCCAGATCCGCTACTTCGGGTTTTGTTTCAATCCGGTGAGTTTTTATTATTGTTTTGATGAAAGCGACACGCGTCTTGAATTCATCGCCTCCGAAATCACGAACACGCCGTGGAACGAGCGCATGCCTTATGCTTTCGAATTCGAGGGAAAAGATTTTGAATTCCGAAAAGACTTTCATGTCTCGCCGTTCTTCACCATGAACTACCACTATGTTTGGAGCTTCAATGCTCCGACCCCCGCAACCTCTGACTCAAAACTCAGGGTTCTTATGAAAAATTTTGAGTTCACCGCCGATGGCAAAAAAGGTGATCTTGCCTTTCGGGCGATCCTTGAAATGAAGCCCATGCCCCTCACCGCATGGAATCTGACCAAAACCGTACTCACCCACCCGCTCCTCACCTTTCGCTCCTTTCTTGCTATTTATTTGCAAGCATTCTTGATTTTTTGCAAGGGGGTTCCGTTTGTTCCCCACCCCGATTCGGAGAAGTCATGAACTTAATCGAAAAAACTTGTCGCAAGATTCTCTATTCCAAACTTTCAGGACTCACCGAAGGATTCCTTGAGTTCGAAGAAGCCTTTTTAAAGGGACACTCGAAAGTTCATAGCTTCGGGAATCCAGGCTCAAGCCTGAAAGCAAGACTCCGGATTCTAAATCCCGATGCCTATCCCAAAATGGTCTTCTCAGGCTCGGTAGGCGCTGGCGAGGCCTATTTCTTAAACGAATGGGACTGCTCTGACCTCACGTCGATGATCCGAATTCTTCTCAAAAACCGGGAAATCCTTGAGTCCATCGACCATGGAATCAGCGCAATCCAAAATCCACTCCAAAAAATCTATCATGGACTGAACCGCAACACCGTAAAGGGCGCAAAGAAAAACATCGAGGCGCACTATGACCTCGGGAACGATTTTTTTGAGCTCTTTCTTGATCCTTCCTTCCTCTACAGCTCTGCGATTTTCAGAAGCCCGGAAACCTCACTACAGGATGCCCAAATTGAAAAAATCGATCGCATCTGTAGAAAACTTGAACTTAAGCCTGATCACCACGTGATTGAGATAGGTACTGGCTGGGGTGCATTTGCACTCCACGCCGCAAAACACTACGGTTGCCGGGTCAGTACCACTACGATTTCAAAGAACCAGTTCGAAATGACCAAAAAGCGGATCATGGACGCAGGTCTGCAGGACCGAATCCAACTCCTTTATCAGGACTACCGAAAGCTCGAGGGGACCCATGACCGCCTGGTCTCGATCGAGATGATCGAAGCCGTGGGATTGGATCATCTGGATGAGTTCATTTCAAAATGCAGCTCACTTTTAAAGCCCGAAGGTAGCGCCCTGCTTCAGGCCATTACCATTCGCGAGGAATCATACGAGACGGCCAAAAGAAGCGTCGATTTCATTCAGCGCTATATCTTTCCAGGTTCCGGAATCTGCTCGATCGGTTCCATTCAGTCCGCAGTTGCACGAAACACGGATCTATCGCTCTCCCATCTGGAGGACTTTGGAACCCACTACGCCCGCACGCTTCGTGAGTGGTCAAAGGCTCTTCAGGCGAATCATAAGGAACTCGTCGCCCGTGGATACTCAGAGGAGCTTTACCGGATGTGGCAATTCTACTTCTCGTATTGTGAGGGCGGCTTTTTGGAACGAAGCATCGGCGTTGCGCAGATGCTTTATACCAAACCCCGCTCCACCCTTACCGATCCTGTGTGGTACAATTCTGATGCAAAGGCAAACCGATGAATTCATTTCTGACTCGCTCCATGGAAAAAGGCCTACTCCCCGATTCACTCATCCGGTTTGGAATCCGCAAGCTCTGCACGGAACGCCTGCGAGAAATCACGGAACCCAATCTTGAACGAAGACTCGAGAAACGCCGTGAGTACCTAAAGGGCCTCCGAAACTCACCCCTTGCCATTGCAACCAAAGAGGCGAACGAACAACACTATGAGGTTCCTGCCTCCTTTTTCGACCTGGTCTTAGGAAAACACAAAAAATACTCCTCTGCTCATTTCAGTAAAAAAAGCCTGAGCTTAGATCAGGCCGAGGCCGAGGCCCTCGAGATCACCATGAGCCGTGCGGGACTCAAAAACGGCCAGCAGATCCTTGAACTCGGATGTGGCTGGGGCTCATTGACCCTCGCCATGGCAAGAAAGTTTCCCGAATCCTCCATCGTTGCGCTCTCCAACAGCAACTCCCAACGGGAATGGATTGAAGCGAAGGCGCGATCGGAGAAGCTGACCAATGTCCGGATCCTCACTCGCAACATCGTGGAAGTCACGGAGCTTCACAAAGAATTCGGGGAATTTGATCGGGTCGTGAGCGTCGAGATGTTCGAGCACCTGAGGAACTATGAGCTTTTGTTCTCGAGGATTTCAAAGTGGCTGAAACCCTCGGGCGAACTTTTTGTCCACATCTTCACTCACCGGGATGCCTCCTACTTCTTTGAAACCGAGGGCGAAGACAACTGGATGGGGCGCTACTTCTTTACCGGCGGTCAGATGCCGGCGCAGGATCTGTTTTTGGATTTTCAAAAGGATCTTGAACTGGTGGACCTATGGGCCTGGTCGGGCATCCACTATGGAGAGACCTCGGAGCGCTGGCTACAGAACCTCGATCAAAATCGCGATGCGGTTCTTGGCATCTTCAAACATACCTACGGTGAACAGAACGCCGTGCTCTGGCTCAATCGATGGCGGATCTTTTTCATGGCCTGCGCCGAACTATTCAACTTTGATCAAGGACGAGAGTGGGGCGTCACCCACTACCGGTTTGTGAATCGAAGAACGGAGGGAACCAATTCATGAAATACATTTTCAGCCTCATTTTGATTGCCATGCTCGGGGTTACCACTTGGGCGAGCCTTGAGAAAAATGTTTTCATCGGCTTTGAGCAACTGTTTTCCGAGCGCTGGGGTATCGCAACACTGTTTGATACCTATTTCAGCTTTCTACTCTTGTATCTTTGGATTGCATACCGTGAAAAAGGAGCTCTCAGTCGTATCGTTTGGCTCCTACTGGTACTGGGTCTTGGGACCATTGCGATCTCGGGCTATGGGTTATGGCAAATCAAGAAAGGGCGGGCTCTTCTTTGATTTCGTCCTACTTCGCCCGAATCATCAGGCCGGTCCTCGATCAACTGAAGGGTGGAGCGGACCCTGAGCGCCTCTCACTCGCTGCCACACTGGGAGCGCTGATTGGAATCATCCCGATTCTTGGCATTTCGACAGGCATTGCAGTGGTCGTCGGCGCGGCACTGCGCCTGAACCATGTAGTGCTTCAGGCCGTTAATTATCTCGTTTACCCGCTTCAGCTCATGTTGTTCCCGGTTTTCCTGAAACTCGGGGGCGTGATTTTTGGCGGAGATTCCATGGAATTCGACCTCACTCTTCTCCGGCAGGAACTCTCCGACTCCCTACCTGCATTTCTCTCGAAATACGGCATGATCGGGGCTAAAGCGGTTGGCGTGTGGGCGGTGTTGTCCATCATGATCGGGATACCGCTCCGCTTGATCCTCAACTCTCTTTTTAGAAAAATTCACTCCACATGGAATCGCCCTTCATGATGAATCCTTTGTTCAACCCCCTTCCGACTTCAATCCTGATGCTTCTTTGCGCGGTATTTTTGAATTCCACTCTCATGGCTGCATGCTTCCGGTTTGCAAAACGGATCAACAATTTCAGCATCGTCGATTCCGCGTGGGCCTTTTCTTTTCTCGCAACCACATGGCTTTACTCGGCATTGAGTCCGGCATTCATCGAACGTCGACTCCTGGTTCTTATTCCGGTAAGCCTCTGGAGTCTGCGGCTTGGTCTACACCTGTTTTTCAGAATCAAGAGTCATCATCCGCTTGAGGATGGCCGCTACCTCATGCTTCGCGAACGCTATGCCGCAGCCAAGGGAGTCGATCACGGCTTTTTCTGGTTTTTTCAATATCAAGCATGGAGCGTTGTAGTGCTTTCGATTCCGTTCCTGATCCCCATGCTGAATCCTGAACCTGGAATCTCGCGGATCGAGTGGTGCGGGGCTGCGCTGTTTCTGATCGGCGTTTCGGGAGAGAGCCTTGCAGACCAACAACTCAGGAATTTCCGCAGAAAACAGCCGGGAAGGACCTGTGATCACGGACTCTGGCGATACTCGCGGCACCCGAATTATTTTTTTGAGGTGGTGATCTGGATCGGCTTTTTTTTAATCGCGCTTGGCTCTCCATACGGATGGTGCGCCGGTTTCGCTCCTCTTCTGATTTTGCATTTGGTTTTAAACGTTACGGGGATTCCTTACGCGGAATCGCAGTCTCTGAACTCCCGTGGAGAGGAATACCGACGGTACCAGGCTCGAACCTCAAGGTTCATCCCTTGGCCTCCGCGATCATAGGCTACATTTTGGCTCAGGCGGCCGATCCCCCGCCCTCATCGTCCCGCATCCCTTTTCGTTTGTCGAGGCCGTACTTCTCTACTTTCATGATGAGTCCTGCGCGCGAGATTCCAAGCTCCTTTGCAAGCTTGGATTTGTTCCACTTCGTGCGGCGCAAGCCTTCCTTGATCATTGTTTTCTCGAGCTCTTCCATTGCATCTTTGAGCTTTCCCGCAAACCTGAAGCTCGCTCCTTTCGCTGAGCTTCCACTGCCCCCTGGTGCCGCATCGCGGATCGGCTGAGAAAGCACTTCCGGCCCCACCTTTGTTTCAGTTCCAGAGAGTACAACCAGGCGCTCCATCTCGTTTTCAAGCTGTCGGATGTTTCCAGGCCAGTGATAATCGAAAATCTTCTCCATCGCGCGCGAAGTCAGTTGCTTCAGTGGAATTTCCTTTTCTTTGCAATTCTTCAACAGAAAGTGATCCACGAGGACAGGGATGTCTTCTTTCCGGTCCCGGAGCGCCGGAACCTGGATATTGATGACATTGATCCTGTAGTACAAGTCCTCCCGAAACGTGCCCTCCTCAATCATTCCTTTGAGATCACGATTGGTGGCCGCAATGACCCTAACATCCACTTTCCTCTCTTCGGTTCCTCCCACCGGAGTCAGAGTTCCCTGTTGCAGCACACGCAGCAGCTTGACCTGCATGGTGAGACTCATATCACCCACCTCATCGAGGAAAAGGGTTCCATTGTGGGCCATTTCAAAGAGACCTTTTTTATCCTTGATTGCACCTGTAAACGAGCCCTTCACATGTCCGAACAATTCACTGTCGAGCAAGGTCTCGGTGAGCGCGGAACAGTTCACGGTCACAAAGCTTGCTCCCTTGCGCGGCGAATTGAAGTGAACAGAACGGGCGATCAGCTCCTTACCCGTACCATTCTCGCCCTGTATCAGGACTGTCGCCTCAGAACTCGATACCTTGTCGAGGATCGAATAGAGCTCCTGCATGGGCTTTGATTTCCCGATCATCTGATTATAGCTGTAGCGATTCTCCAACTGGTTGGATAGCGCATGAATTCTCGCCTCACGCTTCGAAATCTCGGTGTGGAACGCCGTGATCTCCTGAGCGACCAGGTCCACAAGCTCATAGAAATATTTAATCTCGGAGGGGGTAAGGGGTTTGAGTTTTTTGACCGCCTCGGTGAAAAACTCAACATCCATCTTTTTCGACTCGACATCTTTTGCCGCCTTTGTCACCGCATCCTGTGAAACTTCCGACTCGACATGGCAGTATGCCACAACCGCGCCCAGATACTCTCCATCGAGTTGCACTTTCGCTGCAAAGAACTTCTCAAAGCCAAGAGGCCCGCCAGAGATCCAATGGGGATCCTTGTGCTGGGAGAATTGATCTGAAACGTCCCGGAAAAAATTCAACATCCATTCGCGGCCGGGCTCCTTAGGGAGCAGATTCCCGCAGATGGGATTCTTGAACTCCCGCTGACGATCATAGGGATCGTAGTTTCTGACCACTCCACGCTCATCCAGAAAGAATACCTCGGCATGAAACCACTGGCCGATGATTTGCTGGAGTTTTCGAATAACGTGAATGTGGCGTAATTCATCCCAATTGATCATGTGAACCTCGTCTTGTTTTTCAACACTTCTGCACAACTCATCGTCAGATCACCGCCCAAACTTTAGCCACGAAACTGACCAAACTCTGACCAGCCCCTCACCGGATTGAAACCGATTGATTTCAGGGAGTTGGTAGCCTTTTGAAAAGAGGAGAAATCCATGGAACCACAATTACTGAAGTCCATTCTGATGAACCGGGGGATCGAGCCCTTCGTCCACCTCCGGATTGAAACCCCAAGATATGTCCTGAAAACCCTGAATCAGGCCGCCGAACTCGAAGCGGTGCTCCGCATGAGGGGAGAGATCTTCGCGGAGGAATATGGTGTCACTGGACTGGCAGGTGCCTTGGATGTGGATCGATTTGATCTAGGATGTGACCACCTTCTGATTCAATACCGGGAAACCGGTGAAATTGTGGGATCTTACCGTCTTCTCTGCTCTGCCTTCACATCCTCGTTTTATTCTGAAACCGAGTTCGAGCTGACCGACTTTCTGTCAAGTCCCGGTATCAAGCTTGAGCTCGGACGGGCCTGCATCAGGAAGGAGCATCGTAAAGGAACTGTCATCAGCCTGCTTTGGCGCGGCATCGTCCAATATGCGATTGAGACCCGTGCTGACTACCTGTTTGGCTGCTCCAGTGTCAAGACCACCTCCTTTGCCAGCATTTGCGAAATTCAAGAGAGCTTGAAATTGAACGGACAACTTGGATCCGAGTGGAAAATAGAACCCAATCCTGCCTTCCGGTTTCGCGAGGATGAAAAGAGAGCGCCCCACTGCGGCCTGATCGAACTTCCTTCCCTCCTCCGGAGTTATTTTTCGGCTGGCGCAAAAGTCTACGGGGAGCCTGCTCTCGACCGGGATTTTAATTGCGTGGATTACCTTACGATTTTGAAACTGAGTGAACTCAAGTCTTCGTTTGAAAGGCGGTATCGAAATGAGCAAAGTGCGTAAAATCGTTTCTTTCTTGTTTCTCATCACATGCTTTATCGCGGAATCCATTTTTCATCACCGGATCGGCGGTAGAAAAAAGTTCAGGTCTCTTGAAAGTCGCAAAAAATGTGCGAGTCGCATTGCAACCTATGCGAACCGCGCCCTTCGGATCCTCGGCATCAGAACCTATCTTTTGGATGCGCCGCCTGAAGTCCGTTCCGGGCTTATTGTCTCCAACCATCTCTCGTATGTCGATGTATTGGTCTTGTCTCGGGTCGCCCCATTTCTTTTCATCACATCCATGGAAGTGAAGAATTCATTCGGGCTTGGGCTTATCACCCGCCTTGGGGGCTGTCTTTTTGTGGAGCGTCGGAGCCGGAATCATCTGAAGGCCGAGTCCAACAGCATTCAGGAAGTTCTCAGTGCGCGGATTCCGGTTGTGCTTTTTCCCGAAGGCACCTCAAGCCAAGGTTCGGAGGTTCTTCCCTTTCGTCCGGCACTTTTTCAAAGTGCGATTGATGCGAGGGTTCCAGTTCATCTTTTTCAAATCAGCTACGATGATGAGTGCGTTCCCTATCACGGGGAGCATCTTTTTCTCCCGCATCTCCTCCAGCTTTGCTCCAGGAAACGGATCCGGGCGAATCTTCAGTATCTCGGCCGAATCAGTTCAGAGAGTGTAGATCGAAAGACGCTCGCAAATCTGGCAGAAAGCAGGATAAGATCGGCCCATGTTTCCAGAATATCTCGAAGTACTTCAACACAGCCAGTCCTGGCAAACCTTGGGCACCGTCCGGAATCTCTCGAGTCTCAAGTCGGGCTCCTCTGAATACTCAATTTTCGCGTTCTCAGCGGGATCGGAATCACCCAATGCCCCCCATCTAATTTTCACGGCTGGCATTCATGGGCTTGAAAAAATCGGAACCCAGGTCGCACTCTCATTCATGAGTCATCTTGAAGCACGACTGCCATGGGATGAGCTCCTCCAAGAAGCCTTTCGAAGAATCCGGATTTCGTTCCTTCCGCTCCTGAATCCTATTGGGATGGCCAAGTTCAGACGAGCAAATGGAAATGGCGTGGACCTCATGCGGAATGCTCCGATCAGCTCCACCCGGGCAAGCCCGGGAGTGGGGGGACAGTCCTTCTCTTCCCATTTTCCTTGGTTTCGAGGAAACCCCGATCAAACCCATGAAGGAATGGAACTCGAGTCCAGAGTTCTTGTGGATTGGATCCTGAGTGAAGCATCTCGATCCTCGTGCATTCTCGCACTGGATCTTCACTCGGGATTCGGCTCACAAGATCAACTCTGGTTTCCCTATGCAAAATCCAAAGAGCCCTTCGGGCGCATCCATCAGATCCATGCACTCTCAGGACTCCTGGATCAGGTGATGCCGAATCATGTGTATCGATTTGAACCCCAGGCAAGGCACTACACCACTCATGGCGATCTTTGGGACTACCTCATTGAGAGAATCGGATCTGATCGGAACTTCCTTCCGCTCACCTTGGAAATGGGTTCATGGAATTGGGTCAGAAAAAACCCGCTTCAAATCTTCAGTCTTCTGGGCCCCTTTAACCCGATCAAACCCCATCGCATGAAACGCGCCATGCGAAGGCATCTGCCTTTGCTCGATTTTTTAATTCACTGCACGGCATCCCACCCGGTCTGGACCGGGGTCGATGTGGTTCCTCACCGTAATGCTGCCCTCGCAAGATGGCCTTCTATTGAATCTTAGAACTGAAATACTGCATGACTTCGGGTTTTTTCCAGGGCTGAGCGCCAATCCACTTTTCCAAAATCCCTCCATCCGGCCCGACCAGATACGTTTCAGGATATTGATAAGACCCAAGAGCCTCAGCCACCTGATGCTCAGGATCAAGTGCCAACAGGAAGTTCGGAGGCAGATCCTTTCCTCCGCCCGGGAGGATCTCCATGGCCTCTTCCAGCGTATTGTCCAGACTGACCGCAAGAACGTACAAGGGCTTTGTGGTCTTCACCTGCTTTGCGAACTCCACGAGATGCGGAATCTCCACCGCACACGGCTCACACCATTTTGCCCAAAAATGCAGAAGGTAATGCCTTCCTTTAAGCTTTTCTCGATCAAAACCATTGAGCCTACTCAAGGCCGTGTCAGTCACCCGGGGTGGCGCGGGCGGCTTTTCCCGAAGTCCGAAATACGCCAAAAGACAAACACTCCCAAAAACCGCGATCATCAGGGCTTTTTTCGTCATTTTTCCACCTCTTGTCCTGTCAGTGGGTTTCACTTTATCATAAATGATATGGAAGGACGGGCCCTTCTTTTAAATGCATCATTTCAGCCCCTTCAAGTCATTTCGTGGCAAAAAGCCATTCAGCTTTTCTTTTCAGGCAAAGTGGAGATTGTGGAAAGCTCGGATCAGATGATCCGCTCGGTTTCGGTGAGCATTCCGATCCCCCGCGTTCTCCGTCTGATTAAATATGTCCCGTTGAAAAGCAGGAAAAACGTGGTCCGCTTCAATCGCAACAATATTTTCCTTCGAGACCATCATACGTGCCAGTATTGCGGCCATAAGCCGCTGGTAAGCCAGCTGACCATGGATCATGTGGTTCCCGTTGTGAAGGGCGGCCCGAAGAGCTGGGAAAACATCGTGACCGCGTGCAGGCCCTGTAACCTAAAAAAGGGAGGCAGAACCCCGGAGGAGGCCGGCATGCGCTTGAAGCAGGTTCCCCGGGAGCCAATCTGGCTTCCCTTCATGGGTCTGAACATCGACTTCACCAATAGTCCGGAATACATCCGCATCTTGGTTCAGACCTATACAGGCGGCACTGATTCACGCTAGACTTACCGCGTGTCCTCCGAAGCGAATGCACTGACTTTTTTGAGTCTCTACCTCGAGCAGTTCCTCCCCGGAAAGAACCTCGACCTGCTCAAACTTAAACTGATCAAACGTGCCCGAAAAAACAGGACAAGAGGCCCGGGTCTCTCGGAAGTCGCTCTTATTCGCGGGATCGTGGAAGTCCTGAGGAAGCGCCGGAAGACCATCCTTGCCCATTTGGACCCTCAGGAGGTCGGAAACCCTGCACTCGTCGAGCTCTTGAAGATCTCCCCTGAGGACGCACTCCTGCTCTGCTCCGGAAGCCTCTGCCCGATTCCACTTAAATTGATTTCTCTTGCGCTTCAGGCACCGGAACCAAGCCTTCTCTTCCGCAGAACTCAATTGGAAGCACAGTTTAAAGAACTGCAACTGGACCTGAATGACCTTGTTTCAACTGAATCTACGACCCAAAAGCGTACCGTGCGGACTCCCGTGAAAAGGAAGGGCCTCATATCAAGTTACCAGGCTCTTCCCATGGCTGCCCGGTTCTTGCTCGAGACCATCTGTGTGCTTTCACTATTGCTCGGTTTGCTCTGGGTGATTCCAGAGGTGAGAAACCGCTATGAGTCCTCCATCCAATCAAGAATCAATGAGTATCTGATCGAAAGCGCTTTGATTGATTCACCCGCACCTGAGGGCACCTCCAAAGAGCCCAAGGCCCCGATCCTAAGTGAGCAGATGAACTCGCAGGAAGAGCCTGTCACAAAAAGCAGTAGTGATGCCCCATCGCAAAAGCGTCAGCCCAAAGTGATTCCCGGCGAAACGTGGCGATTTTCATTTACAGGATCAGCCACCACAGAAATCGAGGAAGCCATTCTTGAAGCCATTGACTCGATGGGCATTGAAGGACAGAAACCCCTGAACGTGCCCGGTGGAATTCAGTTCGACTTCATGCTTGAAAGCGCACGTCTTCTCGATCTTAAGAATCAGCTTGAAAACCGGATCACCTCGATTCAAAAAAAAGCAGCTGCTGCCCAAACCACCACAGTCGCCTATGCAAACATGAGCTGGTATAAGCGTCTTATGCAGGGGAATCGCAAGATCCCGCCGAACCACGTGCAGGTGATCATTTGGATTTCGACGCTATGAACGATCAAAACGTGCCCATAACAAAAGGAGCGCTACGCTTTCTTTGGATTTTTTTTTGGGGAATATTCCTTTATCTGGCTGTGCGTTTCGGTCCGATCTGGTACCTGAATGCAACATCAAAAATACCGGGTGACTTTGATGTTTACTGGACCGCATGCGAAAGATTCTTGGGAGGTGAGGCAATCTACCGATCCCAAGACGGTTCTCCATTCAAATACTCGCCGACCTTTCTGGGCTTTTTTTACTCCAGCTTTTTTAAACTCCCCCAGAGGATTGCCGCCGCAGTCTGGATGTCTTTGTCGGTATCCATTTTTGGCTTCGCACTTTTCAAATTCATCAAGAAATTGAATTCTGCCCGCCCCCCCCCCAACACTCACTCATCTTGATTGCGATCTCAGTCGCCTTACTTAGCTGGAAGGGGTTTATCGAGACTCTTTCTTACGGGCAGATCGATCTTCTCATGAGCTCCGGATTCCTGTTTTGGGCGCTGGAAGCGGTTATGGGGCAATCGTTTCCAAGGACCTCACCGATCTCCTGGAGGTTCTGGCTCCTTCGCGCCTGGATTCCCGCACTGACACTCATCATTAAGCCACACTTTTTGATCACCTATCTTCCG
>JAGWXK010000065.1 GCA_018969905.1 Bdellovibrionales bacterium | reverse complement strand
CGTTGCCGAAAAACGCATAGAGAAGCACGGCGGGGATGACTTTTTGCTTGCCCTCCGAATATGCGTTACTCATGGTTCAGGTCGACCCCTTTTGCGGGCTCGATGGTGAGGTCGGTGAAGTCGACTTGAAGGATCTTCCCCTTGAGCTTCAAACTGTTCAATTTTTCCACAATCTCACGTCGGAGTTCGAGCTTTGAGTTCGGATTCAAGACTTGCTCCGGTGTCCTGACCTGAAATACCGGGAGAATCAGGTCATGAACCTGTTCGGGGCGTTCCTTCAATGCATTGCAGATCTCCTCGCTCGTGCACTCGGCGACAAGATCCGCCCTGAGTTCCGAGGTGGCCCAAAGCACACGGAACTCCCCAAGGCTCTGGGTGAATACGGGTTCCTCGCCTTCCATTTTCATTTTATTGAATGCATTTTGCTTGTTCAGCCAGCCGCCGTAGAGACGCTCGGCTTCTGCCTTTTCCGCCTCCAGGTTTCGATTGCGGTTTCGATGCTCAAAATAGCGATTCACGAGGAGCCCATAAAACAGAATTGCAAGTCCCCCGAATGCAAGGGAGAGCCAGGTGAGGTAACGACTCGGAGGGTCAGGGGAAAGAATCAATTCTTTCAGTTTCGGTTTTGGTAAATGTTCCGGGTTGATTTCTTCAGAAACGCTCGCGTCAGGGGAAGGGTGGGAGTCTTCCTCGCCATCCGTATTTGGAGGTGTTTCGTGTTCAGGGACCTTTTGCTCTGTTTGTTTGGATTCCGAGTCTGACACAGGCCGAAGAATATCACTCCGAAAGAGATTTTGTGATAAAGTTTTGGGTCTCATGGAAACTTTTTTTGATTTTGAAAAGCCGATCAACAGCCTGGAAAAAAAGCTCGAGGAGCTTCGGGAGATTTCCCAAAGCGACGGGGTGGATCTTACGCGTGAGATCGCAACACTTGAGAAGAAGCTTCAGAGCCTGATCAAGGACACGTACGAAAAACTGGGTACCTGGCAAAGGGTCCAGCTTTCGCGTCACCCGAACCGGCCCTACACGCAGGATTACCTTGAGGCGATCTTTCCAGATTTCACCGAGCTCCATGGGGATCGGGCCTTTGGTGACGATGCGGCCATCATCGGGGGTACGGCAACCTGGAATGTCAAGGGCCGGAAGGTTCCCGTTATGATTGTCGGACACCAGAAGGGGCGCACTACCAAGCAAAAAGTGGAGCGCAACTTTGGAATGGCGCGACCCGAAGGGTACCGCAAGGCCATACGGCTTTTTGAGTTGGCCGAGAGATTTCGTCTTCCGGTAATCACGCTGATCGATACCCCGGGCGCCTATCCTGGAATGGACGCGGAGGAGCGGGGTCAAAGTCAGGCGATTGCGGAGAGTATCCGCGCGATGTTCGCCCTGACGGTGCCCACCTGTTCGGTTGTGATCGGGGAGGGGGGATCAGGAGGGGCTCTTGCCATCGGAATCGGAAACTGTGTGCTCATGCAGGAGTTTTCCACATACTCCGTGATCAGCCCCGAGAGCTGTGCATCCATTTTGTGGAGCGATTCCACCCAAGCCGAGCGTGCGGCGGAGCGGCTCAAGATGACGGCAAAAGATCTGAATTCGATGAAGCTCCTCGACGCAATCGTTTCGGAGCCAAACGGAGGCGGACACCGGGATCGTGCCGGAGCAATCGAGAGCCTGGCAAAATCTCTTGAGAAACATTTTTCGCATTTTCTGGATGGTGATTTTTCGCATCCGGATTCTAAAGCCAGTCAACAACTCAAGGAACAGCGCTTTCAGAAATTCAGAAAAATGGGCGATTTCGCGTTCCAGCCGATTCAGGAAAGCAAGAACGCATGATCCATTCGATGACGGGATATGCAAGCTCGCGCTTTGAATCCGGGGGGGATGGTTTCAAGCTGGAGTTGAAAACGCTCAATCATCGTTTTTTGGATCTGAAGATTCGCATGCCTCGGGATTTGGCACCACTTGAGCCTTCAATCAAGGCCCTGGTTGAATCCCGTTTGAAACGAGGCTCGGTGGATCTTTGGATTGAAAGGCAAAGCTCCTCCAAAGGGGACGCCACAAGCCTGTACAACGAGCCGCAAGCCCGTGTCGCGTTCGAGGCACTCAATCGAATGCGGGAACAATTCGGGATTCGCGAAGAGATTGGTATCCGGGACTTGATCTCTTTTCCTGATGTGATTTCAAGGCCGATGCCGGAAGGCAAGGATGAGGCCGCCCTGCAAAGGATGAGGCTTGAGATGGAGAATGCGGTGGCTTCAGGTCTTGAATCCCTCATCCGAATGAAGCAAGCCGAGGGTGGGAGGCTCGCAAAGGCTCTTCTTGGAATCGTGCAGGGTCTTGAAGATTCACACCAGCGCCTTCTGCAGCAGCGAGATGTCATTCGAAACCGTGCAAAAGAAAAGGTTCGCCGGCGCATTGAGTTGTGTTTTGAGGCATACCCAACAGTCGAGGAACGCGTAAGATCGCTCCTTGAAACCAGGATTTCGCAGGAAATCACCCATGCACTGGAAAAGCTCGACATTGAGGAGGAGCTAACAAGATTTCACGGGCACTTGCTCGCGATCCGGGAGTTGCTGGAAGCCGGAGGTGCGGTAGGCAAGCGGCTGGACTTCCTGTTTCAGGAATTGAACCGGGAGATCAATACTCTTGGCAACAAGTCTCAGGACCTTGAAATCAGCAAAGAGGTGATCGATATGAAGATGAGAGTGGAGCAGATGCGGGAGCAAAGCCTGAATCTCGAATGAAGTACCCAAAAGGCGACCCCGACGATGGTTTCGGATTGATTGTGGTTTCGGCTCCAAGCGGTGCCGGAAAGAGCTCGCTGTGCATTCGCCTTCTTGAACGACTCAAGGACCGCCTTGCACTTTCCATTTCGACAACCTCAAGATCCCCTCGTGGAAGTGAGCGACATGGAGTGGAGTATTTCTTCGTGTCGCCCGAGGAGTTTGATCAAAAAATCCGGAACCACGAGTTCGCAGAGTGGGCGAACGTGCACGGAAACTACTATGGAACATCAAAAGAGACCCTTGCCCGCTTCTGGGCAGACCGCAAGCATGTCCTTTTGGACATAGACGTGCAGGGGGCGAGTGCATTGTTTCACGGGTTTCCCGCGCGGACACTCACTGTTTTCATTGCGCCGCCCAGTCTTGAGATCCTTGAACAGCGCCTCAGGGGAAGGGGTACCGACTCGGAGGAATCCGTTCAGAAGAGGATGAAAAATGCAGTATCCGAAATGGGGCGTAAGGAAGAGTTTCATCGTGTGATTCTGAATGATGATTTTGAAAAAGCCTATGCGGAGCTTGAGGCGGAGGCAATCCGGTTCATGGACGCGCTTGAGGGAGGCACATGGCAAAGCCCGGCGTAGCAACAGTGGATACGATCTGCAACACCATTCAAGGGTATTTTCCGGATGCCGATCTTGGTCTCATTCGAAAAGCCTACGCATTTGCCGAAAAATCACATGGTGAACAAAAACGTTCGAGTGGTGATCCCTACATCATTCATCCGACCGAGGTTGCCCAGATCCTTGCGGATCTAAGGCTTGATCTGCCCTCGATATGTGCGGCATTCCTGCATGACACGGTAGAAGACACCTCGGCGAAGCTTGAGGACATCGAGCGGGAGTTCGGGAAGGATGTGGCCACCCTGGTGGACGGAGTGACCAAACTCAACAAGATGTCCTTTCGAACGACCGAGGAGAAGCAAGCCGAGAACTTCCGGAAGATGATCATCGCGATGTCCAAGGACATCCGGGTGATCATCGTCAAGCTTGCGGATCGGTTGAGCAACATGCGATCGCTGCAGTTCCTGCCGACGCACAAGCAGAAAACGATTTCGCAGGAGACACTCGACATCTATGCGCCACTGGCAAACCGCCTCGGGATGAGCCGGATCAAGGTGGAACTCGAGGATCTTTGCCTGCGCTTCATCCACCCTGACGTGTATTACAAACTTGCGGAACTTGTGACCAAGAACAAGACGGATCGGGAAAAGTTCATCGAGGAAGTGGTGCATTTGATCCATGAGAAGTTGACCGAGTATGATGTCACGGCACAGGTTTCTGGAAGAGCCAAGCATTTTTACTCGATTTACAAGAAAATGGAGCGCCGCCAGGTGGATTTTACGGAGCTTCATGACTTGATTGCATTCCGGATCATCGTCGACAACATCACCGAGTGCTACAAGGCCCTTGGCGTCATTCATGCGGCTTTCCGACCGGTGCCCGGGCGCTTCAAGGACTACATTGCAATGCCGAAAGCGAATCACTACCAGTCCCTTCACACTACGGTGATCGGTCCATCCGGAGAGCGCACCGAAATCCAGATCCGCACCCATGAGATGCATCTGGTTGCCGAGCGGGGGATCGCGGCCCATTGGAAGTACAAGGAGGGAAAGTTCGATTCATCCACCCGAGACAATGTGCTTTGGGTGAATCGACTGCTCGAGTGGCAGAAGGATCTTTCCGATCCCAACGAGTTTCTTGAAACCGTGAAAGTCGACTTGTTCTCCGAGGATGTCTTTGTCTTCACTCCGAAGGGCGAGGTGAAGGAGCTCCCGTATGGCGCAACCCCTCTTGATTTTGCCTATGCGGTTCACACAGATGTCGGAAATCGCTGCGTGGGCGCGAAGGTGAACGGAAGGATTGTGTCCCTTCGTCACCGTCTCAAATCCGGAGACGCGATCGAGGTAATCACCTCTCCGAGCCAGACCCCTTCCAAGGACTGGCTTAAGATTGTAAAATCCTCAAGGGCCAAGGCCAAAATCCGCGCTTTCATCAAGATGCGGGAGCGTGAAATTGCGCGTGTTGAGGGAGTGGATCTTTTTGAGAAGGCGCTCAAACGGTATGAGCTTTCGATTTCAAAACTCGAGAAAAGCGGCAAAATCGATGAGGTCATGAAGGAGCTTGGGGTCCGTTCCATGGAGGAATTCCATGTAGGAATCGGATATGGGCGCTTTCCGATCGAGCAGATCATACAGAAATTGATTCCCAAGGAGGAGCTCGAGGCGTGGAAGGCCAGGGTGAAATCCGAAGAAGAAGAGAGCTTCCTCAAGAAAGCCATCAAGTCGGCCACCAAAAAGAGTGAGGCCAGGAATGCAATCGTGGTTGAGGGTGTGGATGATCTTCTGGTTCGCTATGCGAGGTGCTGCAATCCCGTTCCTGGAGAGAGCATTGTCGGATTCATCACTCGCGGGCGTGGAGTGACCATCCATCAGGCGAATTGTACCCGCGCGCTCGATACGGATACTGAGCGCAGGATTGAGGTGAGTTGGAACAAGGCATTGAGTGCGCCGGTCAAGCGCGCAGTCCGGATCCGGGTTTTTTCCAATGACGACACTGGCCTGCTTGCCCTCATGTCACAAACGATTACCGGCTGCGGTGTGAACATTGCGAGCGCAAACATCCGGACCACCAAAGACAAGAAGGCGATCGCGCTCTTTGAGGTGGAGGTCGGGAACATGGAGCAATTGAATCGGGTGATGAGTGCGCTTGAGTCAAAAAAGGGAGTCATCTCGGTGGAGCGCAGCTGATATGCAGCGATTTCAGACGCGAATTCCGCTTGCAATTCCCAAAGTACGCCTTGATCACTTTCTTGCCGAATGGTTGCCATCCGCACTTGCCAGGGAAGTGAGTAGAGCCACGATCCGAAACCTCATCATGGGGGGCTCGGTTTACGTGAATCGTCATCGGTGCAAGAATGCATTCACACCGCTTTTTTCCGGAGCCATTGTCGAAGTGTATTACGACGAGGTCCGGCTTTTTAAGGGACGTGCCCGTAGGATGGAAGTTTCGCGACTCGGCACGGAGAGGATCGTGTTTGAGGATGGATGGCTGATCGCAGTCAACAAGCCAAGCGGAATTCCCACCCAGCCGACACTTGATCCACTCCGGCCGAATCTTTACTCCCTTGTGAAGGTTCTTTTGTCCGAACGGGAGCGGAATCCGGATGCGTATGTCGGGTTACACCATCGCCTGGATCGCGACACTTCCGGAGTGGTTCTTTTTACCAAAAGGGAAGTCGCAAACAAAGGAGTGGCTGATCTGTTTTCCGAGCACCGAATCCGGAAGTCCTATCACGCGATCTGCTGGCGGTCGCCGGGGGCCAAGACCTACGGGCCTGCCGGGGAATTCGCCGTGGAAAACCATCTGGGCAAAGTGGGGGAGCGATCCGGAAAGAAGTGTTATGGAGCAGTGACCTCTGGAGGAGATCTTGCGATCACGGACTTCAGGGTGATCGAGGCGTTTCGGGATGCTTACTGGTTGGAAGCAAAACCGAAGACGGGTCGCACTCATCAGATTCGCGCGCATCTGAGCGAAGAGGGACTCCCCATCTTCGGAGATGAGCTTTATTTTCCTGAGGGTGTCTCTCCGATTCTGCCTCCGCCAAGGCTCATGCTTCACGCGCACAAGCTCGAGTTTGATCATCCGGTGACGGGTGAGCCGATCAGGATCGAGGCCGCCTTTCCGGAGGAGTTCGTTAACTATCTGGCGCAGTTCAAGTAGATGTAGAAAGATTCGACATGATTTTCAGGATTCCCTTCCGATCAATTTTCGGTGGAAAAGAATCCCGTACTTCCGGATCCTTGTTGAGTTTACGCCAGAAGCTGAACCAGCTCAGGATATCCTTGGCGGCCCGCGCTCGCTGCCAGAGACTGTCGGTGGACCGGATTCCCCTCGGGGGAACGCCACGGTACAAAAGGTATCCGTAAATCGCCTCGATCTGATCCGGACTCTCTCCGGGTTTGCAGGAACCCTTCAGGCTTTCTCCACCGGTTTTTCGGATTTCTTCGCAGAAAATCTGGAATCCACGCATGGCCTCCGAGAACTCAAGGATCGAGTTGGCGTTTGAATCAAAGCGCTGAAACAGATTTTCAGTGTAGTTCGGCACGGAGACCAATGCTTCGAGGTCCGTTCGGTCGAGGATCCCGGTTTCCACCCACCTTGGATCAATCGAGTTCAACATTGATTTCCGGAATTCTTCGAGGGCTGCCGCATCCCATGAAGAGATTTCCCGGGTCATTTCCGGGACTGCGGTCTCAAAGAACTTGCGCAGCTGTTCCTTCTTGAAGAGCGTCCTCGACAGACAGGGAACCGGAATGAAGGAGATGTCGTCCGTATTGTTTCTCTCAGGGAAACAGGCGGAAAAGATCTCAGTTTCCACCTCATTCAGGATTTTTTTTCCACCAAACGTGATGGTCAGAAACTCGGTGGTTTCCACGGCATCGATAAAGTCATCGCCATTTCCGTTTCGGGTGAACAAATTGATGGTTCTGATCCTGGATTTCGCCGACTTTGCCGCCGGGGTGTATCCGTAGGACAGCTTCAGTTCCGTAATCAGGTCATTCACGTCGGTGAGAAGGTCTGTCAGGTCCGTTTCATTGAGTCGGATCGTTGAGGGACCCGACGGATCTCCAGACACCTTATAGAGTGGGAAGATGGCGCTCACAGCCTTGTGGATCACGATTTTATAGGCCAGCTCGAACGCAGAGTGGCGATCATTTGATTCACCTCTGGGCGGAAAATGGAGGCGGTGATCCGGACCGTTCAGGAGCGGAAGGATTGATCTCAGGACCGTGCGAGTATCGGTTCCGCTCAAATGCCCAAGAAGAAGGTCGCGGGGCAGGGTGGAGTTCGTGGAGCCCATACTCCGATACAAGGATTCAAGGGGTTGCAGTTCATCCCTGATTTTTTCCGCAAGGGTAAGGAAAACACCCAGATCGCTCGCGGGAAATGCCAATCCGTTCAGTGAGTCCGGCTTTGATGTCTTCACTTTTCGGAGAATGCGGGTGTGCAGCCCGATCAGGAATTGATCCACAACTTTTTCTTGCGGATTCAGTCCCCATTTTCGGAACAGATCCCAAAGAAGGGCTCGAAGGTCGGTCATCAGGATGTATCCCCGGCGATTTTCGATCAGCGACTGTAGAACGGTTGCGGCAAGATTTGCGGTGATCGAGTCGAGCCCTAAAGAAAAGTCGCCCTTGAATCTTCCCTCAAGACTCGAGTACAGGGCACCTGCCATCCGGGCAAGATCCGGATATTCATGCCGTGATATCGTGGACGGACTGCCTCCCAGAAGCAGGGTCTTCAGATGCGAGATCATGGAGGGTGTGAGTCCGATCGCAGAAGTCCGTCGAGTCGGAGGCAAAAGGGCATCCACTGCTGAAGTGAGATCGGACAGGTCCGCGCTTTGAAAATTTCGAATCTGAAGGAGGCTCGCAAGGGCGGTGAGGGCCTCTCCATGGTTTTCGCCCTTGCGGAAGGGTTCGTAGAGAAACCCCAGTTGGGTAAGTTCGTATCGGGTGATGGAAGTTTCCGTGGTCTGAAACAATACCGATTTCAGCTTCAAGCCCCGATTCACGAGACTCCGGATCTCCTCCCAATTGATTTTCGAATCCGGGAAGGTCAAAGGGAAGAACGCAGAAAGATCCTCGATCGCTTTCAGGAGCTGAGAGGAGCCGAGGGCGAGGGGAGCTGGATTGCGGTTCAGGATTTCCAGGCTCGCGCCGATCTTCTCACTGAAGGGAACCTTGGCTTCTCCGGACCATACGGCATAGAAATCAAGGGATTTTGTGATCAACTGCCTAAGGTCTTTCGGGGTCAGGCGGTCCGCGTCCTTCCCGATCAGGAGTGGAATCAGGCCTCGCGCAGTGTTCAGCGCTCCTCTGATGATTTGTTGTTCCTTGGAGGAGTGCAAAAGCGGCGAAAGCTCCGCCGTGTATTCAAGCACGTCCTGGAGACTGAGAAACGAGGTCGCACCGGGAGTCGGAGAGTTTGAGATGGATGCCTGCTCGAGCAGTGAAATCAGATTGTCGCAGATCGTCTGGAGTGCTTCCAGGCTCAGGTGCTCGCGATCAAGCTTGAGGATCTGATCAACGATCGCACCCGAGAGTCTCCTCAGGGATGCCGTCCCGAGGAAGGGTCTCAGGGCAAGCGAACCGCGGCTTCGCGGAAAAATCAGCGAATTCAGAAGCAAGGCTTTTGCAAAACGATCCGAGATCAGAAGGACTGTGGCACGGGAGTTCAGATTTTGGTCACGGATCAAGGCACGAAGAAGCCCTGTGAGTTTTACTACCGCCCGAGTTTGCTCCTCTTCGGAAGACTCCACTTCAAGGCTCATCTGTTCAAGCAGATCGGAGGTGTTTGAAGTCAGGAGCAGGGCGCTATAAAAATGGGAGATCGAATTGAAAATGGGTTTCCATTTTGCGGTCTCGATCGAGGACTCACTTCCACCAACGAGGAGCAATTTGACGTATTGAAACACCGGGAGCTGCTCACGCACAAAGCTGAGTGCCGAAGCTTCGCCATTGTCGGTGAAGAGCTCGAGTTCACGTATGAAGAGGGTCAGATCCTTCCAATCCAGTGGGTTGGGCGAGTTCGTGAGGATCTCAGAGAACTCCATCACAAAACGACTGAGTGCCACACTCGCTTCCCTGCGGGTCCGGGCGGGAGCGGAGCCCGGTTTGATGAGAACCTCGATGTGCCCTGCGAATGGCGCGATGATCCCCGCAAACCGGCTCAGTTTGGTTTGCAGTTCCTTGATTTCGGATTTGGTGAGCGAGTTCACCGCACCGCCGACGATGGCCCTTTTCAGTTGAAAAATCGATTGGATGAACAGATCGCCGATGGGAGAGTTCTCAGGTAGATAGCGGTTGGCGAAAACTTGCAGCTCCCGTGAGGAATAGGAGTCGGGACTTGCGCCACGCGTGAAGCCTGCAAAAATCTCAAGAGCCCGATCAATGCAACCAAAGGTTTCGAGAATCTTATTTTGGTCCGCTTCGGAGGTGGAATAGGTACCACCGAATAGATCCTGGAGCCCCGCAGGCACGTTTTTGATGCAGCTGAGATCCAGGCTTTTGGATTGAAAGCCGCTTACTGCTTTTGGTTCGGTTCTGATCCAGGAGCATGAAAAGAGAGCCGGTATGGCAAGCGAAAGGATGATCGTCTTATAACTCATAGGTTACTCCCAAACGAACCCGTCCGAGCGGGCGCATATCAGCGAGGAATTCCGCCCCGCGGTCCGGAGAAACATCCCGATAACTGGAAAGGATGTCCCCTCCGGCGAAGACACGAAGGTCCCTGTGGATCGAGTAGTGCAAATCCATCGCAAACCAATCGCCTTTGATGGAATATTCATGAATGTATTTGAAGAAAATCACCGGATCGTGGAGGGTTCCGGGCATCAGGTGCTTTTTGATCTGGAGGAGTGTCGCGTTCCGATACAGGAGACGAGAGCTGAAGCGACTCGATGTGTCGGATCTGAGTTCGGGCGGCCCGACATCGGCCTCAAGGCCTCCGAAGACCCATAGGTGTGAAAGCGTTGCAGAAAAGCTTGAGCCTTTGTATTCGACCCATGGGCTCCAACTTGTGGAAACCGATAGCGGCGTGGCAACCTCTCCATCCGGAATCGTTTCGCCCTCGGGTTGATCCACCAGTGCCACTCCACCGAAACTCAGGTGATCATCAAAACGATAGGAAAGCTCGCCATTGTACACATGATGATGCAGAAGTCTTGGTCGCAGGTTCACGACAACTTCATTGATCGAAATGTTGGTATATCCCTGAAGTGCGATGGGAAAGTAATTCAGCGGGAGGTAGCCGTAGACGAACTTTGCAGACACGGGAATCTCGCGTTTTGTTTCCATTGAAAAAGTAAATGCCGGGCGAAAAAGGATCGAGCCCATGGCGGGAAGGTTCAGGAAATAATTCGCTCGCAAGGACTGGTCCAGGAGGGTGAAGGTTTGGGGAGCCGAGGTAATCGACTGGGGGTGCGTACGAACGAATTGCTGGTTTTCCAGAACCACATTCGGGTTGATTTCAGGCAGAAAGAGGCCGGAAAGAAACAACCTGAAGTTGAACTTTTCCGTCTCTGTGTAGGCGAAAACCCCGGTCAGTCCTTGAAGGGAGGGGCGCAGCCTGTCCCACTGGTCGAGGGGTTCGATTTGTCCAAGGCTCCAGAGAGTGTCGAGTCTCGTCCAACCAATCAGGCGCCGCCCGAAGGTGAAGCGCAAGGGGGTGCTCGAGTTTCTGTCCCGATCTCCCCAATACAGATTTCTTGAGGTGGCAGCAAAGGCGCGGGGGTCGGTCGGACTGATCCTAAAGAGCAGATCACCCCTGTATTCCGGTTCCGTGGATCCGCCACGATCAACGTCCTCAGATTGAAATCGGATTCCGAGGTTGAGAATGGGGAAGTACAGGGGCTCAACCGGAGCGTGATAGATTTGGCTTTCAAAGCCCGCCTCATAGGTCGGGGAAAAGGCGAGGGAGTCCGTCTGGATGCCGAGCTGGAATCCGAAAAAAAGCAGGAAGAATGCAGATGCCGACCCCCCAAAAAGGCGATGTCTAAACTTTATACAAAACGCCATTAACGCGGCGTTTACACCATAGAATTCCGCCCCTGTCAAAATGCTTATGGTAGGCTTTGCCATCATGAAGCCCAGTATTCGGGAAATTGTGGAGTCCATCTCGGGTCTTGAGCCAGGTGCTGCCTTGGTGCTCGCCCCTGGCTTTGTTCGGGAAGAATGGAAATCTCTTTGTTTTAAAAGTGGAAAAGCAATTGTGGAGAATGCCATTCTGAGTCCAAAACAAATCGCTCAGATTCTAGTTCCTGAGTCACAGGATCAGATGATTGAGCGTTTTTCCAGAATTGAGATGCTCCGCGAAAATTTCAAAGCCCCCGAGCTTCGTTCTGCCCTTCCTAAACTCCTGGAGCACAGGTTCCGTCCCAAGTTTTTCGAGTCGCTGGATCGAGCTCTCCAAAAGGGTCGCGAGCTCTTTGTTCATGCTGAAGAAGCACGGATTTTCGAGGAGCGACTGAACGAAAAAAACGGGCTTGATGAACGGCGCTCCGAGTTCTTCGGTTTGAATCGATTCTGGGAGAGGCTGCTCGAGTTGCGGGGATTCCATGATGATGCATCTCTTTTTGAGGCTGCGACCCGGAGGCTTCGGGAAGAAGGGGGCTCGCGGATTCCCTTTCAAAAGTTGTTTTGGCTCGACCATTTCGGGATGAGTCCAAGAATCCGGCACTTTTTTGAGGAACTCTCCCGCAGCATTTCAGTCGAGCATTTGCACTCCTCCGGATTTTTTCAGGGACGGGAGTCTATTGGATCTTCCCCGGCGCTCCGCCTCTTGAACCGTAAACTTACCCACTCCCTTGAGGATGGTGCGCACCATTTGCTGGATGAGGTACTGAGGGATCCCGATCATGAGGTGGTGGTGATTGAGGACCGGCCGGAGATCAGGCGCACGCTCGAGCGAATCGCTCTTGAACGGGGTGTGAATCTTCAGGATGCCAGGGATCCGACCTTGCTCACACAATCCGAAGAGATGAAGACTGCGCTTCTTGAGCTTGATCTGGTATCCAGGAATTTCTCGCGGGATCTTGCACTGGCCTGGATCAACGCAAAAGACCCGGATCGGGGCGATCTACGACGCCAAATCATCGAATCCAATGCCGAGCCCAAAGGCAATCCTGCATTTAAACCGCTGCTCGAGCGATATCCGAAGAAAATGACAGTGGAGCAGCTTGGAGAAGCCATTCTCGAAAGTGCGAGTGATTTCCGATTGCCAGAATGGGTGTCAAAGGTGCTTGCCGCCACAGTCGAGGAGTGGAAGCTGGGACTTCGGAAGATTGGGTCCGAGCGAAAACCGCGCCCCTTGCAGCTGCTTTCCCGGGAGCTTGGTGATCGTCTGAAAACGGCAGCACCCCCCGTGCCTCCCGTGCGTCGCGAGTCGGGACTGCATCTGTACCGGGTGGATCAGGCGGTCTCGTTTGCGCTTCCCCCCGGTGTGCGAGTTCATTTTTTTGGTGTTTCCCCGGCTTTTTTTGAGCCAAAGGAGGACGGCACCGAGTGGTTGAGCGGACGTGATCTTGAGACTCTTGCATTCGAATTCGCTCTGCCGGATCGAAAGACACGACGGGAAACGTCAAGGAATTCATTGCTCTCATGGGTCAACTGTTCCTCGCATCCGCCGGTGTTCTGGGAGTTCGAATACGACGAGGGGGGAACCGAGGTCGAGTCCGCAGCCCTTGTGCTGTCGAGCTTTCCCGAGTTGGAGCTTCCGGAGCCTGCGATCCTGCACGTCCATGAGAAGGTTCTTCGATCCTTCTCGACCACACTCAAGCCACCGCGCACGGTGGCGGAAGTTCCCCTCGAGGGCACCGAATTTCCGATGGGATTTCTGAATTCTCTTGGAAATTGCCCATTCACCGCCTTCGCGCAGCACCTGCTGCGACTTTATGACGAAAGGGATCCTGACTTCGAACTCGGAAGCGATGTGTACGGAAACCTGCTTCATGCCGCAATCGAAATCCTTCTTGTGTCGCCGAAACCGGATGCTGAACTTGCGTTCGAAGAGGCCTGGAAAAAAACCAGAAAACCGGCCTGGCTCAGGAGCGAACGCCTGCATCGATCAATGAGGGCAAGAGCCCTTACGATCCTCGAAACTTTTTTGGGCTCCGAGAGCGAGTATCGAAACCGTTCCGGTGCCGAGCCCAAACTACAGGAGGCCGAAATCGAGTTGAAGCGGGAGGGCCTCGTTTTTCGGGGCAGAATGGATCGCGTCGATCAACATGCGGATGGATTGGTCGTGCTTGATTACAAGACAAGTGCGAAGCAGCCCTCGGGGCAGGTTTCGCTCGAAAAGGGAAAAGGCTTGCAACTGGCATCCTACGCGCTCGCCCTTCGGGATCAGGAAAACCAGGAGGTGGTTTCGGCCCAGTACGTGGTTCTTTCGCCTGAAAAAATCAACAGAAATTACGGGGTTCTCTTCAAGAAATGGAATCAGGGAAAGGCATCCGATTCGGTCGAGTTTCCACTCAGTTTTGTAAAGTCCAACCATACCTCGCTCTTCGATGCAGAGCCGGATGAGCTCTGGAAGGCCTTTGATTCCAAGATCACGGGTCTGATCCGTAAGGCGCAAGAATCAGGATTCCGTGCGGAACCGGCCGACCCTCAGGATTGTAAATCTTGCCGGTATTCGGGTGTTTGTGGACGGGAAAGAGCCGTGCTACCCTGAAGTTCGGGTGTTTAAGAGCCTTCGATCCAAAGTTTTCGCGTTTTTGTCCTGCCTCCTTCTGGTCAGCCTGACCGGGGTGGGAATCAGTTTCTGGATCACGCAAAGGGTGAACTCCAGGCTTTCTGAAATCAATCTCCGTTCCGTGCCCATGCAACGGGAGCTCACGCAGCTTTCTTCCGACACCGAACTCCTCAAGCGAGAGATGGAACGGAGTCTCGGTTTTTCCCATTGGAGCGATCCCCGTTGGAAACCCAGGCGGATTCCATCGTGGGCGGCAGAGGTCCATCGGTCCACGCTCGAAAGGATTCAAAAGGATTTTTTGGTCACGGATTCCTGGCGGGACTGGGAGTTCCGGATTCGAAGATTGAACGGAGATCTTTCCTCGGGTGCGGAGAACTTGTTTGTCGAGCTTCACGCACGACACCAGGATCGTGCGTCGGTGCTCTATCCGGAGTGGATGAAATCACTTGAAATGCTCCAGAAAGAGGTCGAGTGGGCCAAACGTGAGATCGATCAGGAAACCCGCGCTGCGTTCAGGGACGCTCAAAAGCAGGTGCAGAATTTGCGGATGGTTCTTCAGCTTCTCTTATTGGTCGTGATCGGAGTTGCCTTAATTGTGATCTGGATGGGGGAGCGGGCGCTTCGTCCCATCGACTCTCTTCGGGCGGTGGTAAAACAAGTGAGCCAGCGAGGTTCCTTGACCCGCGACGATCGTGCAGGGATTCCGGCGATTCCCATTGGACAAAAGGACGAGGTGAGTGAGCTTGCAAGAGAGTTCAACCAAATGGCCACCACGCTGATTGAGCGGGAACGCATGATCGAGCACCAGAAGGCGCGCCTGGAAGAGCAAAACAAGGCCCTGATGGAGATGGGGGAATTGCAAAAGCGTCTTCAGCAGGCCGAGCATCTGGCAGCGGTCGGGAGACTTTCGGCCCAGGTGGCCCATGAGGTTGGAAATCCGCTTCACTCCATTGGCCTTGAATCGGAACTCGCTCTTGAAGTATTGAACCGCATGGCGCCCGAAAGATCGGCTTCGGCGATTTCCATCAAACAATCCCTTTCCTCCATCACCACAAGTGTCGAGCGCCTGCAAAAAATCATTCAGAACTATCTGAAGCTCTCGAGAATCACCCCGGACCGGATCCGCCCTGTGGATTTGAAGATATGCGCCGAAAACGCGATCGCAACTTATGCCAATGAATTGCAAAGAGGCGGAATCGAGATGGAGTGGTATTTTGATCCTACCCTTTCGGCTTCGGGACAGGTTGCCGGCGATCCTGATCTCATGGAGTATGCGATTGGAAACCTGATTCGGAATTCCATTCAGGCACTTGAAAAGACCCCGAAGGAAGAGCGCAAAATCACGATCCGGATTGAAGCCGGCAATGGAAACCGGGTGAATTTCGAGTTCATGGATACGGGGCCGGGAATGGATGCTGCCGTGAGGTCGAATCTGTTCAAGCCTTTCTTTACCACCAAGGCAAACGGGACGGGGCTCGGTCTTTCGTTTGTGAAAAAAGTGTTCACCGATGCCGGAGGAAGTTTTGAGTTGAAGTCGGTGTCCCTCAATCCCGGCGCTCATTTTGCAGGATTTTTACCGACGATGAAGGAGAGGGTGATCCTTGCTCCGGAGGCAAATGTATGAGTCTTACCATTCTGCTGGTTGATGATGATCCTGAGTCTCTCGGATCCACCGGAAAAATCCTGAGGTTTTCCGGGCATGATGTCGTGGCGGTTGATTCCGGGGCAGCGGCTCTGGATGCCTTGAGGATCAGGAGACCCGACTTGGTGATTACCGATGTCCGAATGCCGGGAATGAGTGGATTTGAGTTTGTAGAGTCATACCAGAAGTCAGGGTTTTCGATTCCATTCATCGTGATGACTGCTTTTGGTGAGGTGAAGGACGCCGTATGGGCAATGAAAATGGGAGCGGTGGATTTTTTACTCAAACCCTTCAAACGCCAGGCACTTTTGGACGCCATTGATTTGCTGAAACTCAGGATCGAATCAAACCGGGGGCGCGAACCCCAGACCGGTGTCGACTGGATCGGCTCTTCGAAAGCCATGAAGGAGCTCCGGATGCTTGTGGAGCAGGTATCCCGTACGGATGCATCCGTTTTGATTCTGGGAGAAAGCGGGAGCGGTAAAGAGCAGGTGGCGCGGGCCATTCACGATTCTGGGAATCGAAAAAAGGGTGCATTTGTGGCGGTGAATTGTGCTGCAATCCCCGAGAACCTCATGGAGAGTGAGTTGTTCGGATATGAGAGAGGAGCATTTTCGGGAGCGAATCAAAGCAAAATGGGTTTGATCGAGGCGGCAAACGGAGGAACGTTGCTCCTGGATGAGGTGGGGGACATGCCATTGGCTTTGCAGCCGAAACTTCTTCGGTTCCTTGAGGAGCAGACGATCCGCAGACTTGGGGCCCACCAGGAAAAAAAGGTGGAGGTCAGGGTGATCGCGGCCACTCACCATAATCTCGCCCA
>JAGWXK010000064.1 GCA_018969905.1 Bdellovibrionales bacterium | reverse complement strand
GAATGGCACTCTCGTAATATAGTTGTACTGCCGTTTGATAATCTTTTTTGTCCTTGTCCCAAGACTCTTGGGTATTCAAGCGGACGGCTTTCTTAGATACTTTTTCAGCACCATCCTTGGATTTGTCCTTCCCAAAAGAAAGAGTCGGGAGGAGGAGGAGAGAGATCAGCCATGCATTTCTTACGTGTTGAGCCATAACGTTTTGTTCTTCGGCTCAAGTCAAAGAAAAGTTTAGATCATCGTCATAAAAAAAGAATAGGACCCGAAGAGACCCTACGGTCTCCGGATGGGGTAGTATGAGTTCAATGAAACTAATTGCTTGAAAGGAGAGGTCTGGGAAGCGGATCGAAGGGCTTATGCCTTTTTAGCGGAAATCTTCCTTTTGATCGCAGCCTTTTTCTTGGCCTGATTCTTTCGGTTTTTTATCTTTTGAGTGCGGTTTTTTCTGCCTTTTCCCATAAAATTTCCTTCGTTTTTCGTACCTTAGACCAAATTAGGGCATCAGGTCAAGAATCTTGACGCACGGATGGGCGTCAGGGGAGCCGTGAAGTCCTTCCCGAGGTCAAGAATCCCGTGAAAGGTACCGATACGATTCTGAGGAGAATGGATGCTTTTTGAGGCGAAGAAACTTGAACTAGATTCGGCTGAGGATCTGTATCAATGCCGTGTTTCCAGCGTGAAGCCATTTGCGCTCATGCTGAGTCCGGTATACGTGTTCATGAAACGGAATCAAAAGTTCGTTTCGGTGAAGGCACCGCTTGATTTTTTTACTCCCGACGAGCTCAGCTCGCTTGGACGGTATGAGGAGTTCTTCCTTCCGAAAATCATCTCTGAGGTTTCCTGCTTTCAGACCTCTGCCCGGGTGGTTCGGGGAATTCTCAAGATGAGCCGCAAGTCCTTCCCTCCATCACCCTTTGAGGTCTCAAATGAAATCATCAAGGTCACCGGAGCCTCGTGGGGAAGGGATTTGAGGGTATCCTCTTTTTGTGCGGCCATATTCGCAGATGAGCTTTGCGGCCATCTCGAATCGGCAGAGCTGCTCCTTGGAAGGGAATCTGCGGTCGTCAAGCACGATTTGGGCCTTCTACTTTCAGGGATGTTGATCTTCACTCTCGTCCATCTGGGATGGCATGATCTCGAGGTGCTGAAAAAAATGCGTGCGGAAGTCTATTCCCGAACCATACGTGGAGAGGAATGGAGTTCCCCTTCATCCCAATGGGAGATGGTGACCTCGGATCTTCTTCGTATGATGGATCTCAGGCTTGACTTGGGGTTGAGGGCTCTACGCGAGTTTTCTTCCCAATGGTCTTTTGAGCTCGGCGGGAGACTCAAGCGCCTCCAGGAGTCCGGCAGAACCTACAATGAACGCGGGGAAGATCGTTTTGAGGGAGGATTCAGCTGGTGAAGGAAAACCCAAGCATTGGTCTTTCTCATGCCATTCCCGAAGGTGCGGCAATCGTACACTCGACCGTGTTTGGACGGAAGTCATTTGGAAGAGTGTCGGACCTTCTCTGCGCATGGGCGATTGAGGAGCATCGTTTGAGCGGGGTGGACTCCGGGAGCCTTCGAATCCTGGTCTCAGCCCTCCTCGAGTCACTGCCTGAATCACAGAATTCCCCGACAAGGATTGAAATGGCGATTTTCAATCAAAAAGTTTTGCTCGCGGCTCGAATGGAGTGCGACATTGAGGTTGAGCCGGGTGGATCAGAGAAGGCTTTCACACAATATTGGCTCAACTCAGAGCAGATGCAGATTCTAAGGCGATCCATTGATCCAAAGGACCGGATTGAGGTTCGATATCACTCGAGAACCCGATTGGTGGAATGGCGCGTGGTTCGAGGGATCGGAGTGAGCGAGCTGGACCCCGCGCTGAGTTCTTTTTTGGTGTTTGAGGATTCTCGAGAGGACCTTCAGGAGCCTGGGCCTCAATACCGGGATCTCGGTGATCTTCCCTTCGAAGGTTGGCTCGAGGAAGCATACAAATTTGCGCAGAGTGAGTCTGCCAGTGGCCAGATTCGAATCAAGGGAGAGGCCCTCCAAAGTGATCTCGAATACACAAGATTGAAGATTTCAAGGGAGCTCGACGAAGTTGAAAGACGAATCGTGCGGGGCCCTGAATCAGCGGAAGAATCAGACCAGGATGAGGGTGCGCCTTCCGGCCTTCTGCTGATCGATGATTTGATCAGGAAACTGCAAAAAAAAGAAGTACTCGAGGAAGAATTGGGCCTTACCGTCGAGCAATTGCGGGGCGAGGCACGGGATCGCAGAAAAGAACTTGTGGAGTGGAAGAAAAAATATCAGCAGGTGGTGGAGTTGCTGAATCGAAAGGAAATGGCACTTTACACGCAAGCCAATGAAATGAGGGCCCTTCAAAGGGAGAATGAGTCAAAATTGACTTCTGCGATTCCAGGGCACGCAGAGGGGGCGAGTTCCACTTCGGATTCACATCAGTCGACCCTTGTTCTATTCCGGGAAAAAGCAGTACAAATGTATGAAAAGTTGAAGGCAATGACCGAGCAAAATGAAAGGCTGAAAAAAGAGCTGCTGAATCTCAGGGCGCGTTCAATGGGAGGTTCGGAGGCGGAGAGTTCCGCAAATATCCGCTCGAATACCGAGGATTTGGAAAAGAAACTCGATCGGGTTCAGCGGGCACTCGAGGCGGAAAAGGCAAAAACTTCGAGTCTGCTTGAGCGCGCGCTGAATGCCGAGAAGGATTCGCAAGGCTCGGCCCACCTGATTACCGATCTTGAGGCAAAGGTGGAACATACCCTGAAGGTCTCGATGCAGTACAAAAAGGAGATCGATTCGATGAAGCAAAAGCTCGTTCAGGCCGATGCCGAGAAGAACAAGGTGAAGAACGAGTTACTTAAAGCTCAAGCCCAGATTCAGACCTTGATGAAGCGACAAGCGGCCTAAAAACCGACCTCCTGGAATCAGCCTTGCCACTTCGCAAACCCGTTAGTTGCAAGCGAAAGTGCGCTGAGTTTGTAAATCAGGCGCATTCCTACATTCGCATCCCATTCGTCTGAAGCCTGAAGGGGCTCCAGCGGTGATCCATCTGGATTAAGCGGAGGCGCAACCTCCACCACATCAAAGCCGATGATTTTACGCCCCGAGCGAGCAAGGGTTTTCAGGATATAGATGGCCTCTGAGTAGTCAAGTCCTCCTGGAACCGGAGTTCCAGTATGGGGACAAAAACGGGGGTCCAGTCCGTCAATGTCAAAGCTTACCCAGACCTTTTCGGGAAGATTCTTAATGATCTCATCCGTAATTTTTGAAAACGGAGTTCCGGCAAGCTTCGCCTCCATGATCTTTTGATCATAGAAAACTTCAAAGCGACCGCCTTGAGATTTTGTGAATTCAGATTCCTCTTCACAAAAATCGCGGATTCCCACTTGAACGAACTTGGTAATATCTGGAATCCGATTCGCAGCATTTCGCATGATTGAGGCATGGGAGTCGGTGAATCCCATGTAGGCATTTCGAGTATCCGAGTGAGCATCAAAATGAAGGATTCCAAAGGTTCCATGAACCTTCGAGGCGGCTTCGAATGCGCCAATGGGAATCGAATGATCTCCGCCGATCAAACCCGGGATTTTTTGATCCTTTAAAATTCGCATCACCTGGTCATGTACGGACTGATTCAGTTTGGCCGAAAACTCATTCACTCTTTTTAAGTTGGCTTGAAGCGCAGAATTGTTGTGAACGTCTCCGAGAGATTCCTTGATTGGTTCCGCAAGTGACTTCGCCTCAGAATTCATGTGTTTGATTTCGGGATTTAGCGGCAGACAATGAAGGCCTTGAAGATAGGGATCCTTCACGTCGAGGTCAAAAAGATCAAGTTGTGAGCTGGCGTTTAGGATTGACTCAGGTCCATGCACGGTGCCCCCGCCGTAGGAGGTGGTAGCTTCCCAGGCAACGGGAAGATAAATGATTTTTGAATCTTCATAACGAAAGGGAAGTCCGAAAATCCCCGCGGACGAATCCGCGGGGGCATTCGGATCATATCGGATCTCAGTTCCCATGAGTCATGTCCTGGATTTCTCCGGTTCCGTAGAGGAAGAACTCTACCGAGTTCAGCTGATAGCGGGTTGTAGTTGGAGTGCTCCAAGAGATCTGGAGTTCCACTCCTGCAATGGGATCTTCCTCCGTTCCGAAATTGAGAGGATCCAGAAGCTCTGCCTTCACATCAAGAGTGCGGTCGGTCGAGAGCTTTACCCCTGCCGGAACAAACGAGATCTGGCCGATGTACTTGCCCTTGCCCTGATAGCTTCCGCCGTAAACGAAGTTGATTCGATAATCAAAACTTCCCGCAACTTGTCCGAACATGTTTGTGAATTCTACGCGGTACACTTTGGAAACGGGTTTTGACCATCCTCGAAGCTGAGTCCAGCTTGTGATGCCACTTGGAACCACTGCAGCTTTTAGGGATTGATAAGTAGCGTTTGGTTTGTTGGAGACAACAAAATCCCATACTTTCTGACCAATGGTGATGATGTCATTGAGTGAGATGCCACCACTGGTTCCGGGCTGTGGATTTACGGTTTGAGGGTTTCCGCCATTCAGGCCGCCGCCACCTGGCAAAGGAGGAAGGGGCTCGGTTACCGGCGGAGTCAGGGGAGGAGGATTCAGCACGGGCGGTGTGCCGCCATTCGTGCCGCCGCTTGCAGACCCACCTGGTTTTGTTCCGGGGAGGACGGGGGGCGGAGTGGGGGTTGATACTGCCTCGGGAGAAATGATTGAATATTCATGGCTCACGTCACGAACCGTAACCTTAAGCTCCTCTGCGGGGGAAACCCGCTTGATTTGTCCGAAAGATGATGACCCGATTGCGATTCCTGCGACCAATACTGGAATGAATTGTTTCATGATTCCCCTCTCTTTTTAAAAATCTCCTCGGAGTACTAGCCGGAAATGACGAAAAGCGCAAATTTTAAATTGAAAGAGTGGATTAGGGAGGAGCCGGGTTATTTCCTGATTGAAATTGTCCAGATTTAATGGTACCATCCCGCCCGTGAACGCGCGTGTTCTTCCGCTTGTCGGCGGTGTTTTTATTGCCTCCTTTGCCCAAGCCGGCACACTTATCTTTTCCGGAGGCGTATCACCCGATCACAATTTTCACTCCCAGTACCTCCAGACTCGGAGTCTCGCCGACGGGCTCAGGGAACGTTTGGGCGGGGATAGGGTTTCTGTTGCATTCGGAGTGGGGAACCGCATTGGTTCGGATCCAATTCTTGCGGATGTGAGCAGGCTGGATTACGGACTGTACGAAGGAAAGGAATACCGATTTCGAACCTTCTTTCCCGGATTCATTCAGGACAATCATCAGGCGAATCGTCAGGAAATTAGCCGACTGGTGAGAAAGCAAGCGGTACATGGCGAGCCGCTCTTCCTTTTGATCAGTGATCATGGCAGCCCGGGCATCGACGAAGGCGAGCCTGATTTTGAAAACAATTGCATCAATCTGTGGGAAACCGATCCCAAAACCCTGGAGAAAAGCAAGTCGGAGTCGGAGGGCTGCTATTCCCGGAAGAATCTTGAGGATGATCTATCGGGGATCTCTGCATCAAAAATCATCTATGGGATGTCTCAGTGCTACTCGGGTGGATTTCACCGCATGAGTGTGAAGAGGGATGATCAGGGAGTGATCCGAGCAAATCCGAATCTCTGTGGGTTTGCGGCTTCCACTCCGGATCTGCCTGCAAGCGGGTGTACGGACAGGGTGGATGGCCCGAACTATGCTGGCTATGAGCGATTTTTTACCAGTCAGATTCTGGGAGAGGATTTTATCACGCATGAAAAAACGGGTTTCGGACCCGCCACGAATTTACGAGAAGCTCATTTGCGTGCAACGAATCAAGACTTTACGGGAGACATCCCGACCGCAACCAGTGATTTTTATCTTTTCGAATTGATGGACTCCTTGAGAGAAACCCGTCAGAACTTGAATTTCAATCCCGAATACAAGGCCGGAAAAATCATGCAGAGGATCGAGTTTTTCTCGGATCCGGAAAATGGCTCCCGCTACTTCAGGAAAAAGCAAGGATTTGCCGATGAAAAGCTCTATTTCGACGCCCTTGAAAACTTAAATCGATGGTCGGATGCAGCCCGGGACGCTGGTTTTTTAGATGTGGACCGACTTATATCGAGGAATCAAAACGTTCTCTTAAAGGAAAGAAAACGGAATTTGAAGGATGCCCTGAAGGATGCCCGCGTATGGCGTGATGCGGATCAGAGTCTTTTTTTGATTGAAATCCAGATGGCAGTTGCAATGGAGCTCGAATCGATGGGCCTGAATGACAGCGATGCTGAAAAAAAACTTCGCGAGGAACTTGGAATTCAGAAACTGTTTGAGATCCACGGAGAGAATCTGGAAAGCATGGCTCCGCTCATCGCAACCCGAGATCCCTCAGCCGGACATGCGGTGCAGCTCTATGCACTCTTAAAGCGGATTCGGCCATGGCGAGAGCCGAAGAGTCAAGACAAGCCCATCCATACCGTTTTGAATGACTTGATCCAAAAACAGGATGAGGCAAATTCGAAGATGGAGGTCCGTCAGGGCGCGCTCCGTACTCGCGAACTCCGCGAACGATTGCTACGGAGTCTTTCGCGCATGCGCGTTGGACTTGGGGTTCTCGGTGCTGCCATTCAGACGAAGAGCGCCAAAGTCATTGAAACGTACCGTGCTCTTTTGGAGTGCGAATCCACACCCTTGGATCACTCGATTTCAAATCAGGTTGTACGGTGAAATCCACATACATGCAGGTCTAATCCAAAAGAATCACCGAAGCCTCTTCGCCTGAAAGAGTCGAATGGGTCAACAGGTAAGAGGAGAGTCCTTGCAATGATCGAGTGGCGCATATGATGTTGCAGGACCCTATGTTGTTTTGGTGGGTTGGTCAAATGGATGTGGGGAAAATTAATGTGCGGCGGAAATCCTTAAAAACCCTTTAGAGCAAGAATCATCCCCCGAATCGAAACATCCTTCGAGTAGTTGGTGAACACCATGGTTCCTGGTCTGGAGCAAAGAGTGCGCTTTAGCGCCTCTCTCGCCTCGCGAACTTTGCCGGAATAAACGGGAATGGCCTTCTTCCAGCGTGTGATCTCGATTGCGTCACTGGGCGCGCGTAGGTGGAAAAGGGTCTTCAGCTCCGTTTCAATGATTTCCCGAATCTGAAGGTCGCTTAGCTCCAAGGCCTTCGGATCTGATGTGCCACCAAGCATCACCGTGTAGGAGTGCATCTCGGGGGTTTTCGTACGTTCCGGAAACGCCGAGGAATTGAAGAGCACGCCCAAGATTCTGAGCCCCTCATCCCGGGGGATCAAAACACCCACACCTCTTGGTGGATTCTTGGTGAATGAATCGCTCCGGATGAACACCGTGCAGGTGATGAGGGGTGAGTACTCAATTTCGCGAAGCGCCCTTGCCGCCATAGGGTCGTTTGCATCAAGCAGGGTCGCAAGATCCGGCGCCGGGATTGCCAGTACCACGTTCGAGTCGGGAAGGGATTCCAATTTCCTTCCGTACTCGATCTCTGTGGCAAGTTTGGATCTAAGTTTTGCGATCAAATCGGTCATGCCAAAGCGGGGGGCCATCATGCGTGGAGGCTCGGCTTTCGGGGCGCTTTTGGATTTTCGTTTGGACAAAAAGTTTCCGACCAAGGACTTTTCAGGAAATTCCGGCACAAGCCTCGGAAATGCGGCCGAGAGCAAAAGCTCTTCCGGGCTTGCGGCAAACACTCCGGTCACAAACGGGGCAAGGAGATATTTGAGTGCCGCATCCCCGACATAGGTCCGGCACCACTCCGCAAGGCTTGCGGATTCAGGATCAATGGGGCGCGCGGGTTTTGAGAAAATCCGGATCAGGGTTTGAATCGCCTCAAAAAAGGTAAGCGGGAACCTCCGCATTTTTCCTTTGCGGTAAATGTAGCGCGCATGCGAGCCCGGGTTTACCCCGTACATCTCTACTCCGAGGTCGCACAAGACCGCTTCCACCTCGGGATTTACCATCAAGCTATGTGCTGCCGACTCGGCCGGACCCTGAAGGGTGGTCTTGGTTTCGATCAGTCCGCCCGCGCGGCTCGATTGCTCGAATATTCGAACCTGATAGCCCTGCTTCTTCAATGCGTAGCCCGCAAGAAGGCCGCTTACGCCTGCTCCAATGATCGTCACTGATTTGCGATTCGGATCAAGCGTGCCAATCATGATCTCAGACCGTTTGCGAGAAAAGCCTGGTTTCTGGAGCTTTTCGTGCGAGTCTTGCATCAAAGGCCATGCAGATGTTGCGCAGGAATGCCCGCCCTTTTTCGGTGACTGTGCAAGAGTTGGTCCCCATCTCAAGCAAGGCATCTTGCATGAATTCCTGAAGTTTTGCTGGCACTTCGCTTAGGTACTCGACCCGCTCGCCTGCGTCCGCCCAGGAGGTTTCCATCCGGGTCATAAGATTCAGCACATGCTTTCGGAGGATCAGGTCTTCTGCGTTCAGCACATGACCGCGATAGATCGGGATTTCACCCCGCTCCACCCGTTCCACATAGGTCTCAAGCAGCTTTTCATTTTGGGCAAAGGCGCTCCACGCATCGCCGATTGCCGACACCCCAAGCGCCAGAATCGGATTCACGTTCCGCGCGGTGTAGCCCATGAAATTCCGATGCAAGGATTTTGATGAAACCGCGGTAAAGAGCGAATCGGATTTCAGAGCGAAGTGATCCATTCCGATTTCAATGTAGCCTGCGGACTCCAAGAGTTCACGGCCCCGCTCATAGAGCGCTCGCTTTTGATCCCCGCTGGGAAGATCGGCTTCGGTGAATCGTCGCTGGCCCGGTTTGATCCAAGGCACATGGGCATAGGCATAAAATGCGATCCGGTCGGGGCGCAGGCGCACGACCTTTTCAATCGTGTCTTCGATGCTCGCAATTGTCTGAAGCGGAAGACCGTAGATCAAATCATAGTTTACGCTCGTAAACCCAAGCGCGCGTGCCTCATCGGTAAGCGTCTTGACCTGCTCAAAGGATTGTACGCGGTTGACGATGTCCTGCACCTTCGGGTCAAAATCCTGGATTCCAAGGCTGATGCGCTTGAATCGCCTTTCGCGGAGCACTTCGAGATGTTCGCGCTTGGTGACTCTTGGATCGACTTCGATCGAGAACTCGAAATCCGGAGTGGTCTCGCAATAAGAAAGCAAGCCATCCAGAAACCGATCAAGTTCCGAAGGAGTGAAAAAGGTCGGAGTACCGCCGCCGAGGTGCAGTTCGCTCAGTTTCAGTTTCTGGATTCCGAGTTTTTCGCGGTAAAGTGCGAATTCCTTTAAGATCGTATTGATGTACGGATCCGACACCCCGTGATTGCGAGTGATGCGGGTATTGCATCCGCAATAGGTGCAAAGGGATTCACAAAATGGAAGATGGGCGTAAATTGCAGCGCCCGTTCCGGATGCGGTTGCCTGAGAAATCGAGTTCTTCAGCGCTTGAAGCCACTCATTCTCGGTTGGGTTTGTGTCCCAATAGGGAACGGTCGGGTAGCTCGTGTAGCGCGGTCCTGGGACGTTGTATTTTTTTAAAAGCTCGGAATCCATCATTTGAGCACCTCTTTTTGATAGTGGAGGAAATTGCGGACGTTTCTCTCCGGTGTCCATTGCAGCACTCCGTGGCCAAGCCCGCAGATCCAGCCTTGAAGACTTGCGCGCGGAAGTTTTAGGATGGGGGCGAAGAATTTTTCGATTTCCCGAAGGCACGCCTGTTCTGGGAGGAGCATGAGATTCGGATCGAAATTTCCCTGAATCGACCATTTGTGACCAAAGTTTCTTAGGATCGATGCAAGATCATGGAGCCAATCGATTCCGAGGCATTCAAAGGGGAGTCCTTCGAGATGCTGCCAGTGCCAGGGGCCAGTGCCTTTTGAGTAATAAACCACTGGAGTCTTTGGATGCCGCCTTCTGAATTCAATCAAAACTTCACGCAAGGTTGGAATCACCACTTCGCGATAAAGTGCAGGCTCGACATCTCCTGCGCAGGTGTCCATCACGGCAACGGCATCCGCGCCGTTTTTGGCCTGAAGACTCATGTTCTCGATCAGAAGGGGTTTTAGGATTTCATAAAACCCCGAATATCGTCCGTCGGTGAGACCCTTTTTTGCATCACTGAGTGAGCCTTGATGGGAGCCTTCGACTGCATAATAGAAAAGGGTGAGGGGACCACCCACAAAGCCGAGGAGCGATTTTGAGGCAGGGAGCCCCTGCCGTATGAGCTGAAGCGCGCGGCCCTGATAGGAAACACCCTCCACAAGCTCAAGGGGGCTTTTGCGCGCAGGGTTCAGCTTTTTTAGGTCTGCGAGGCTTTTTAGGTGCCATCCCAGCTTCGGGCCCGGTGAATACTCAAGTCCCATTCCCAGCACTTCGAGTGGAAACAGGAGATCAGAAAAGAGGATTGCCGCATCGAAATCAAAATCGCGAATCGGACCAAAGGTCGTTTCGGCTGCAAGTTCAGGGACCTTGCAAAGCTCCATGAACGAGTGTTTCCTCTTTAATGCCTGATAATGCGAGTGATACCGACCCGCTTGGCGCATGAACCAAACGGGAGGACGCCCGGTGTTCTTTCGAAATACGGCATTGGTATAAAGGGTTTCGTTTGTCATGGGGATTCCTTTTCAAGAATGTAGCCGACTCCTCGGACACTGCGGATCAAAAGCGGGTTCTCGGGATCGGGCTCGATAAATCGTCGTAAACGCAAAATGAAATTGTCGATGGTACGCGGGGTGGGATACTCGTCCTCGCTCCACACCAGATTCAGGATCTCATCACGGCTCACCACCTGGCCGCGCTTTTCAAACAGGAGTTTTAAAAGCGCACACTCCTTGTGAGAGAGCTGGTGTTTGCTCCCCTCGATCACGAGTTGGTACTCGGAGAACGAAACGGAAGCTCTGCCAATCCGGACTTCGCGAGGGCCGCTCTGGTCCGCTTCCACAAAACGGGCCCGCTTCATCACATTTTGAATTCGCAAAAGCAGTTCCTTGAAGTGGAATGGCTTTACAATGTAGTCCTCGGCCCCAAGCTCAAGTCCGTGGATGCGGTCTTCGGGGGTACCTGCAGCGGTCAAAAATACAATTGCGGTCCCGGGCTGAGTGCTTCGAATGAGGCGGGCGACATCAAATCCATTTCCATCGGGAAGGTTCACATCAAGCAGCGCGAGATTGAATTTGTCGCTCACAAGCGCGCTTTTTGCTTGAGATAGGCTTTGTGCCCAAACCGGTTCAAAGCCCTCATGGGTCAGGCGATCCTTGAGGGTGGAGCCTACATTCAACTCATCTTCCAAAAGGAGTACCTTAGGCATCAGCGCCTCCGGTATCCTTCTCAAGCGGGAAATCAAGTTCAGTAACAAAGCGTCCGTCTTTCGGAAGAAATGAGGCTTCGCCCTTCATTTTGCCCATCAGAGTTCGAATCAGATAGAGGCCGACGCCCGCTCCCTGCGAATTAGATCCCCGATAAAAGAGCTGTCCCAGGGATTCAGCGGATCCGGTAAAATTCGAGTTTTCGTGAATGACCTTGAGTTGATAGTGCGAGGCCGAAGGCTTTCCCAAAAGCTGAATCCGGGTAGGACCGGTTCCCGAATACTTCAAGGCGTTGTCAAAGAGGTTTCGCAAAATCATGGTCATGGCGGATGGATCCGCCAGAACGCGAGCCTCTTCCACTGAAAGATCAATCAGGAGACGGTTCTCGCCCAAGGTGTGTTGGGGGATGATCCGGTTTTGGAGAAAACTCCGAATCGGGAGCACTTGGGGACGTAAAGCGCCGCCACCCTCGATCCTCGCAAGCTCAAGGGTTTGCTGAACCTGGCTCTCAAGGCGTCCGGCATCTTCGAGCAGGCGATTCAGATAGGGAGTGTGCTTTGGGTTGTCCTCGATGTCGCGGAGCGCTTCGGCTTGGAGACGAATGCTGGTGAGCGGAGTGCGCAGCTCGTGCGTGATGGATGCAAAAAACGCCTCAAGGCTTCGGGACCTCCGTGTATCGCGGGCATAGAAGAACAGCAGGATCCCGTTGGTGACGAGGATCAGCAGGATGAAGGTCCCGGACTCGCCCTCGATCATCCGAAGATTGCGATCAAGCCTTGATTGGACCTGGGATTCGGGTACGCCGAGCTGGGTCTGGAGTCCTGCGATCTCATCGCTTTGCTGTTTCAGCAAGGTCCCCCACCAAAGCGCAAGCACCACAAGGGTCACCACCCAGAGTCCCTGGATGATCACCAGCAGCTTGAAGCGACGATCGGGTTTTTTGATGAAATCGCCTTCGCCCATTGAAACTTAACCCTTGATCGAGCTGAATACTTTTTTCGCAGAGGCAAGCACCCGGTTCAGGTCCTCGTCGGTGTGAGCGGTGCTCAGGAATCCAACTTCGTATCCGCTTGGCGCGAGGTACACGCCCTCGTCCAGGAATCCGTGGAAGATTTTCGCATAATGGGCTTTTTGTTCCGCCGGAATCTTTTCAATTCGGCGAACCGTTTCGGTGCCATTGCAAACCATCCACGAAATCGATCCGAATTTTTGGATCAGCACCGGGAAAGGAAGGTGAGCGTTCGCAAGTTTTTGCATCTCTCCTGTGAACCATTCGCCTGTTTTGGCAAGTTTTTCAAAAGGGCGATCCCGGATGATTTTTTTCAGCATCGCATGCCCCGCCTGCATGGCCACTGGATTCGCAGAAAGAGTCCCCGCCTGGTACACGGGGCCCATGGGCGCGACATAGTCCATGATGCGCTTTCTTCCACCATAGGCGCCAACTGGCATTCCGCCGCCGATGATTTTTCCATAGGTCACCAGATCAGGGTTGATGCCGGTCAGCTCCGCCATGCCGCCCACAGCGGTGCGGAAGCCCGAGATCACTTCATCCAAAATGAGTACCGTGCAATACTCATGGCAAAGAGCTTCGAGCTTTTTCAAGAACTCCTGTCTCTGCAACAAGAGTCCATTATTTGCGGGCAGTGGCTCAATGATAGCAGCCGCAAGATTTGGCCCATGAAGCTCGAACGCTTCTTCGAGCGCTTTTTCATCATCGAGCGGACACACGATCGTTTCGGATGCGGTCTTGGCCGTAATCCCGGCACTGTCTGGCGATGCCATTTCGGCAAGACCCGAGCCCGCGCGGACCAGGAGCGAATCCACATGGCCGTGGTAGCAGCCATCGAATTTGAGCACAAGATCACGCTTGGTGTACCCGCGCGCAAGGCGGATCGCGGACATCACAGCCTCGGTCCCTGAACTTACGAAACGGATGTTTTCGATGAAGGGAATCGCCTTCATGAGGTCTTCTGCAAATTCGAGCGAGTATCTCTCGGCGGTTCCATAGGACCAGCCCTTCGAGAGTGCAACCTTGATGGCCTCTCCGATTTCCGGATCCTGATGACCGAAAAGAAGCGGTCCCCAGGACATGCAGAAATCAATGTACTCATTGCCATCGACATCGCGCAGACGCGATCCTTTGGCAGATTCAATGAATACGGGAGTTCCTCCCACGCCGCGAAATCCGCGGACCGGCGAGTGTACGCCACCGGGAGCGACTTTTTTTGCCCGTTCAAAAAGCGATTCTGAGGTTTTGATGTTCATGTTCTTTCCATCCATTCTTTCGCGGAGCGAGCTCCGTAGGTAATCACCATTTGTGCGCCGGCCCTGAAAAACGCAGTCCAGGACTCGAGGTGTGCGCGCCTTGCATCGACCAGACCCTTTTCGGCCATGAGTTCGATTGCCGCAAATTCTCCGCTTACTTCGTACACGGCCCAAGGAAGCGGAATCTCGCGCGTAAGATTCGAAATCACATCGAGGTAGGGGAGTCCCGGCTTCACCATCAGGATATCGGCGCCTTCCTCCATGTCGCGAAGGCTCGAGCGCAGGGCATCCATCGGGTTTGCAGGATCAATCTGATAGGTGCCCCGGTCCTTGATCTTCACCTCGCCTTTGGGAGCCGAGTCTGCGGCCACACGGAAAGGTCCGTAAAAGCCCGAGTGGAATTTTGCAGAATAGCTCATGATCAGGGTTTCAAAGAAACGGTTTTCATCCAAGGTCTCGCGGATTGCCCGGATCCGGTGGTCCATCATATCACTCGGAGCAACACAGTCCACACCGGCCTTGGCATACGAGAGTGCTGCGCTCGCAAGTGCGGTGACTGACTCGCCGTTTAGCACGTGATCCATGGAGTCGTTCAAAATTCCGCAATGTCCGTGGGAGGTGTAGGAACAAAGACAAACATCGACTGAAAGAAAGATGTCTTTCCCAAACTGTTTCTTTAGGGCCGCGATCTGGGATGAGGTGAAGGAGTAGTCAAACTTTGAATCAGCCTTTTGTGCAGGCACACCGAATAGAAGAAAGCTCTTCACTCCCGCCTTGAGATCCGACTCCACTTGTTTCAACAGGCTATCCGGAGTGTCGCGGTACACATGAGTGAGTCCCGGGATCGGTTCTTTTTGTTTGATTCCTTCGACTACGAAAAGCGGCTGAATGAGTTTTGAAACATCAAACGACACGCTTCGGGTCAGGTTCCTAAGGATCGGGCTCTTTCGGATTCTTCGATTCGATTCAGGGTACATCGGGAATTCACTCCATCGACAGCACGGTGGGGGAGAGGCCGATTGAGGCCAGCTTTTCGCGAACGACTTGTGCGGTTCGTCCGGGCCCACAGGCATGTTTCTTTTTTGCGAAGATTTCGGGTTGAAGTGTACTCCAAAGCGCCTGAAAGGGTAAGCCCGAACTCCAGTAAATGGATTCACTTTTCATGAATTTGTCGGGAACGCTGCGAAATTCGTGGGAATAGGTTCCAAGAAGCGTCGCGCCTTTGGTTTCTGGGCTTTCGCGGTGAGAAAGGAACACCAAGCCCTCGCTTGGAATCTCGAGCAGATTCTTGCCACGGAAAGGATCGAGCGCTTCAAACCCTTGCCCATCCAATGATCCCTCCACCCAGACGCCCTTGGCAGCAAGCTTGAACCAGCTCTTGGTCCCGGAAACCCAGATCCGCTTTTTTGATTCCGAATGGACGAGCGTTTCGTCGCTCAGAAACTCATGAGCGCGGGAGTGGGCAATGAAAACGAAGGAGGCGGATTGAATGGTGGATCGCGCCTCTTGGTCCAGGGGTTCTGCCTTGAAGTCAAACACATCGGAGGCTTCGATCTTCACAAAGTCAGTTGCTTCGGGAGTCGGCGCTCCGCGAGTCTCATGGACCCACTCACCACTTGGCTTCTGGCCTTGGATGAAAAGCACGCCCGAGGGCAGTGCGCTCGCGCCCAATTTCTGGTGACAGCCTCCGCCCCATTCGTGAAGAATCTCGCGCTCCGCTTTTACACCCTGAAGGGTTGCTTCATGATGAAGGGGTTTTAGAATCTGAAGCACCCGAGGAGTGTCGCTTCTGGATTCGATGGCAAGCGCTCCTTGCGCGGGAGCCGATGGGCAGGGTTTCAGTGGCAGCACCATTTTGCGAGTGTTTTGCAGGAGTTTTAAGAGTTCCTTCGATCCGGCCTCATCCAGCGTCAGTCGCTCAAGCCCGGCAAAGGCAAGCACGACTCCATCAAGCTTTCTCTCGGAGCCCTCGGGCTCGTGAACTCTGGAGAGCCTGGTGTTCACGTTTCCACGGATCTCGACAAACTGAAGTGTGGGCTCGACATTTCCGGAGAATCTTGGAAGTGCCGATTTCAAAAATCCGGGAATCAAGGTGAGGCGCCTTGGGGATGACGTACCGATGCGAATCGGAAGGTTTTGCTTAAGCCTGTCGAGCACCGACTCATGAAACAAAATCACATCATGCTGAAGCTCGCGCTTCGGAACAGCCGCCAAAACCAGCGGGTTTGGACGCTCAAGCGCCAGATCCTTCATGGAGTGAACGGTGAAATCGACCTCGCCTTTGAGAAGGGCATGATCGAGTTCCGCCGTGAAAAACTCTTTTCCCTCGATTTGGCTCAGGGGTTTGTCCAGAATCACATCACCCTTGGTTTCAATGCCGACCAGTTCAACCCGAACCCCGGGATTCAGGCGCTCGACTTCGCGGGCAACCCAGGAGCTTTGGGCAATGGCAAGAAGGGACTTGCGGGTCCCGAGTTTGAAAGTCTTCTGTTCCATAACTTAGGTGAAAAGCGCCAAATCCTCCCACCCGTGGGGGATGGAAATGGAGCGAGATAGAGACCGAAGGATTGCTCGTTTCCGGCATGCGTCCATGGCCTGATGAATTTGTTTTTCGCGTACGTCTTGTTGTTCTTTCTCGATGGAAAAGAGATCACTGAGGGAGAGGACGGAGACCTTGGCTGCCTCGAAGTGCAAAAGCTCGCGCGCCTGTCCCCCGAGGTGCAAGACCTTGGGACGGGCGGGCTCCGGAGCTAGCGAAAGCCTTGCTGCAATCACGCGATCGAGTTCCGACCCCGCAGGAGTGGCAATCAAAATCAAGTCCGAGGATTCGATCAAGGAGGGGAGCTCCGTCTCGTCCGAAGTGTACGTGATCTTGTGATACCCCTTCTTTTCAAGGTTGGCCTTCAGTTCGTTC
>JAGWXK010000063.1 GCA_018969905.1 Bdellovibrionales bacterium | reverse complement strand
TTGTTCAGATTTCTCAGGCTCTCTCGTGCCCAGCGCATGATCCCCTCCGCCCGATTCTTTGAGGAGGCGGAGCGGTGCTTTAAACTCGTGAAAGAGGCCTCCGATCAGGGGCGATTGCATCTTTCAAACCCGCTTCATTGCGGGGATGTAAGGATTTGGGTCGAGGACGGAGTCCGTCAGCTTGGGCTTTTCCATGATGCCAAGGTTGTGAAGCTCGAGGACGGGGCCTTTGCCACAGACGACATGAACTTGCTTTATTACTATCGAAATCGCCTGACCGGATATGGATTCGGATCGGATTTCGCGGGAGATACCGATGAAAAAGGGTTTTTGGTCTAATTCAAAAGTAGCGGTTCTCGGCGGTGGGAGCTTTGGAACGGTGCTTGCGAATCTTGCGGCCCGGAATTGCTCCGAGGTTACGCTCTATGTGCGCGCCGAGGATCAAGCGCGCGCGATGAATTCGACCCGGATGAATCCGAATTACGTGAAGGATCTTGTGCTTGATTCCAAGATCAGGGCAGTGAGCAGTTTTGAAAAGGCGTTTGAGCGGGGTCTCGATCTTGTGATTTTCGCGCTTCCTTCGCATGCAACCCGGGCGCAGGCCAAAGTGGTTGCACCTTTTTTCAAGGGGCATGAAATTGTCCTCCATGCCACCAAGGGTATTGAAGAGCAGAGCCTTAAAAGAATCTCGCAAGTGTTGGAAGAAGAAATCCCGATTCTTCGGATTGGGGCGATTTCAGGACCAAACCTTGCCGGAGAGATTGCAAAAAGTGAACCGGCCGCAACCGTGATCGCATCCAAGTTTGATGATGTGCTGGAGGCGGGAGAAGAGATTTTCACCACCGAGCGCTTTCGCGTATACACCACCCATGATTTGGTCGGGGTGGAGTGGGGCGGAACTTTGAAAAACATCTTTGCGATCGCGAGCGGAATTCTGGAGAGCAAAGGTCTTGGTTGGAATACGAAATCCCTGCTTTTGTCCCGGGGGCTTGCCGAAATGGTGAGGTTCGGGGTTGCCATGGGTGCAACTCCCGAAACCTTCCTTGGCCTTTCCGGGATGGGGGATCTGATCGCAACCTGCAGCTCGAGTCAGTCGCGGAATTTTAGGGTGGGCTACCACCTTGCCAAGGGTGAAACCCTTCAGGATGTGATTGCAGAGCTCGGTCAGGTTGCAGAAGGAGTCCGGACGACCAAGATTGTTTATGAATTTGCGCGCTCCCGCGGAGTCGAGATGCCGATCACGGAATCGGTGTACCGGATTTTGGAAGGGGAGTGGACCGCGGAACAGGGGGTCAGTCATCTGATGACAAGGCCCCAGGTAGAGGACAGGTGGGCCTGATATGGAGAGTGTGAAAGAGCGTTTGCAGGATCTGCTTGGATTTGAGCCGCTCATTGTATTGAGCGTTCTTGGAGCCGTTGCGTATGTGATTTACCGGATGCTTCTTCGAAAGGTGAACCCTTCGAGGCACCAGATGATCCGAAAGCTCTTTGCCGAGCTTCTAAGCGCCTATTTCATTTTCGTGTTTTTTTGGCTTCTGCAGTTTCTGATCCAAAATCAGCCTTCCATGCTTGAACGGTTTTACCCGTACGTCGGCATGGTCGCAGCCGGCTTTGGTGCCCTGGTGCTCGTTCGGATCACGAAGATTCTTGTGTTCGAGTATCTTTTTTACAAGAGCATGACGGCGGGGGTGCCGGTCCTGCTTGTGAATCTGGTCACCCTGGTTTTTTCAATTTTCCTTGCCGCGTGGCTTTCCACTTCGGTGTTTGGAGTGCGCTGGGCGCCTCTATTGGCAACTTCCGCCTTGGTGTCGGTGGTGCTAGGTCTTGCGCTTCAGGATACGCTTGGAAATCTGTTCGCCGGAGTCGCACTCCAGTTTGACAAGCCCTATGAGATTGGGGATTGGATCGAGGTGCATGGGCCAAATGGTGAGGTTTTTGTCGGAGAAGTTCATGAGATCACTTGGCGTGCAACGATTCTCTTTGGCTTCTTTGATGAAGTGCTGACCCTTCCCAATCGACTGGTTGCGCAGTCGGATGTCTCGAATTATTCCGCCCGCAAAAAGCCGATTCATCGGGGGCTCAATCTCACGCTTGATCCGGGTGCGGATGAGGTGAAGGTGAAGGAGATTCTTCATCGCGTGCTTAAGGAAACCCCGGGGGTTCTCCAAGATCTGCCCCATCTTGTGATGCTTCGGGAAATCACCGAGCGGGGGGCGCTCTACCGGCTTTTTTATCCGATTGTTCACTACAATCAGCAGTACATCATCGTGGATGACATTCTGATGCGCGCGCAAGCCGAACTAAAAAAGGCGGGAATTCAGACCTCTCGTCTCAGGGTCGAAGCGCTTGCCGCGAACCCTGTAAAATAAACCAATTCTGTTTAATGATTATACAGTTTTAATTTATTTAATGCGCCAGGATGCATTTTAAGCCAGGCACGGCCCTTGCTAAACGAAATTCATGGAAATTTCGATTCGTAAGGCGCTTCTGCTTTGGATTCCAATTCTGATTGTGCCGCTTTCCGCCCTTGCGCAGGTCGATTCGCTTGCCACCCCGGAGGCAAAGGGGCTTTATCGAAAGCTTTTCCGGCTTTCGCGTGATTTTGAGAATGGCAAGATCCTTTATGGCCACCAAAACGGTTTCCACGAGGGCAGGGGTTGGCGCTTGCAAAGCAACTCGGATTGGCGGGGTGCCTTGCCGGAATCAGATCTTCACAAGGCATTTGGAAAGGATCCGGCGGTAGTGGGCTATGACTTCGCCGAGATCGGAAACTGGAACGAAGAGCTGATCATGAACCAGATGCGGGCGGTTCACCAAAAAGGGGGTGTGGTCACGATGTCCTGGCACATCCCGAATTTTGATGAGACTGGGACCGATTCGGATGCGTGGAATACCTCGGGAGAAACGGCAAAAAAAATCGTATCCGACCCGCATTTCAAGGCGCTCTTCCGGCAGAGGCTGGATCGGCTGGTTGCATATCTTGGCCGCCTGAAAGACGTACCGATCGTGTTTCGACCCTGGCATGAGCACAATTATTTCTGGTTTTGGTGGGGCAACACTCACTGCACCCCGGAGGAGTACAAAAAAATCTGGAGATTCACCGCGAACTACCTGAAAAGCAAAGGTGTGCACAACCTTCTGTATGCCTATTCTCCGAACGACATCGAGAAGGATTATTTCGAACGCTACCCGGGCGACAGCTATGTGGACATCCTCGGAGTGGATGCATATTTCAAATCCATGCCCGAAAATCTGTACTTCTTTGGGGTGAGTCCGCTCGATGAGTGGAAGGGCGATGTGGTGACTCTTTTGAACTGGGCCGAGGAGCATGGAAAAATCCCCGCAATCACGGAATTCGGAAATGAGGGGATCGTTTACTCGAAGTTCTGGACTGATTACTTTGCCTGGCCCATGGAGCGCGACGGGCTCAGGCAATTTGCCAGGCGAATCGGGGTGCCGAGTCCTCGAATCAAACCTGCTTATTCCCTTCTTTGGAGAAACGATCGGGATTCACCAAAACATTTCTACTCTCCCTTTCCCGGAGCTCCGGAGAATGAGAATTTCAAGGAGTTGCTAGCTAAAAAGGTGCTTGGATTTCTCGGCGATCTTTAGCAGGCTGCTAAAAAAAGTCATTCTGCTGCTTTTAGTGTTTTTAAAAAAATTTCAGGGGATTTCCAGGTATTCGATTTTCAGGATCTCAAGCTCCTCTTCGCCCTTTGGCGAATGAAAGCTCGGAGTATCGCCAACCGCGTGATTCAGAAGTGCCTTTGCGATGGGCGAAATCCAGGAGATCTTTCCGTCGCTGGGCGCGGACTCGTCGATCCCGACGATTCGAATCTTTTTCACGGCACCCTCTTCATTGCTGTAGGTCACGGTTGCGCCGAATTGCACTTTTTCAGAGCGCACAGACTTCGGGTCTATCACTTCCGCGATCTCAAGACGCTTTGACAAAAAGCGGATCCGTCGATCGATCTCGCGAAGCCGCCGCTTGCCATAGATGTAGTCCGCATTCTCAGATCGATCTCCATTGGATGCAGCCCAGGCAATGACCTGGGTCAGGTCGGGTCTTGTCTTGTAGAGCAACTCATGAAGTTCGTTTTTCAGACGCTCATGCCCTTTTGGGGTCATGTAGTTTTTGCGGATCGGGAGAAGGGCAAGCTGCTCATCGGCTCCTGATCCGGAATCCTCGTCCTGATCCCCGTCTTGTTCTTTGGTAAAGGCCTTGCTCATGATTTTCGAGCATACGGGCATGGTTCTCGCAATGGCAAGAGGACATGTGGAAAGTCGAACACAAAAGAGCGATTGGATCACGGTTTGAGCGGCGGGCGGAGGAGTATCTCAAATCCAAGGGCTATCGAATTCTCGAGCGAAATGTGAATTTCAAGGGAGGGGAGCTGGATCTGGTATGCGAAGAAGGCGCTTTGCGAGGCGGTATTTTGGTGTTTGTCGAGGTCCGGATGCGGGACCCGAGATCATTTGTGAGCCCCGAGGAAAGCCTGCTTGGGCCAAAGATCAAGAGATTGAAAAGCGCATGCCGAGCCTATCTTTCACGATATTCAGGGCATGCACGCGAAATCAGGATTGATCTCATTTCCTGGGAGGGGGAGGTCATGAACCATAGAGAGGGCTTTGTTGTGTTTTAGATCGCTGCTGAAAGTTGCAGTTTTATTGCTCGAGAACGGGCTTGCCGTTCTTTTTCGAGAGAGCCTCGTCATCGTAGAAATCAAACTCGTTGGTTTCATCAAAGGCCTTCATGATCTTTTTGAACTCCGAGCGAACGCCGCAATACTTAGGCACGATGTCGGTCTGCTGATGAATCGCCTTTAAGCTCTGCACGAACTGGGTGATGCCGCTTGAGCCGACGAACTCGAGCTCTTTCAGGTTCAGGATGATCTTCTTTGCGGTCTGATCGGTTCGGTTTTGATTTTGGGATACGGTTCGATTGATCAGATTGCAAACTTCGTCCTGGGTTTCATAGTCCACTTTGCCGTCAAGCGAGATGATGATGGATTCGTTGGTGTTCTTGATTCGTGCTTTCATTTTCACTCCTTAAAAAGTAACCTTCTGACAGGATGCCAAGGACTGAAACAGGACACAATCGGCAGAATTTGCCCCGAATTTCAATGATTGCAACGCCAATCGGAAATCTCGGGGATCTCAGCACACGGGCCATTGAAACCCTTAGATTGGTTGATGAAGTCTGGTGCGAGGACACTCGTCATACGCAGGCGCTTTTGGCGGCGCTTGACATCAAAGGCAAGGTTCTCCGAAGGGTGGATCAGCATACCTCGAGGGCAGATCTTCAAGCACTTCTGGTCGGCGTTCGCTCGATGCGTCAGTGGATTGGCGTGGTAACCGACGCGGGCACGCCCGGATTGAGCGATCCCGGCGCCTTGCTGATGGATGAAGCGGAGGAATTCCCTGAGATCGTTTGCGAGCCGGTTCCGGGGCCGTCTGCTTTGGCAGCCATGATGTCGATCGCGGGTGGAACGGGTAGTTCGCTTTATTTTCATGGGTTTTTTCCAAGGACAAAGAACGAATCTTTTGAATTGCTAACAAAACTAAAGAATTCTGCGCTTAGTCCAAATTGTGTTTTTTTCGAAAGCCCGCATCGGATCCGGGAGACTTGGAAGGTTCTCGAAGAGTGGTGCGAAAGGGCTCCAGCTGAGCCCAGGTTTGTTTTTGCAAAGGAGCTCACCAAGATTCATGAGGCGGTTTTTCGCGGGAGAGGGATTGGTTTCCTTAAAGGGCTTCAGGATCAACAGGTTGATGAGAGGGGGGAGTGGGTTTTTTCAGTTTTATTTTCTAAAGAAAGTTTAGATAAAAAAGCAATAACTCCGGAGTGGGAGCCGGCATTGGAGTGCCTTCTGAAAGCGGGTATTGCTCCTAAATCCGCGAGCTTGATTGTGATGGAGCGCTTTTCTGTCGCGAAAAATTTGGCATACAAATGGGCTCTGGAATTCCAAAAAAAATAATTTTTGTTCAAATGTGTTGACCCCGATTCGAAGCCTTGTATCCTGAAAGTGTGTGGTTGTGGTTGAGTCCATGGATGGATTCGTAGCGGGAGAAAAAATCTCTGTTCGGGCGGCAAAGCCGCCGAAAAAAGCTCCACTGCCCCGGCAAGATCAGGAAGACACCTTGCCGGGGCAATCTTTTCACCCGCGATAAAACCCTTCTGCAAGTAGTAACGGTAAATCCATCAGGATGATGGATGAAAGAAGGCAGATTGCATGGATGCAAAGACGCTTCCCCGCCCGCAAGCTCGGAGCATTTCCGACACGCAAAATCCATCCGAATCAGGACTTGAGTATGCTTTACTCGAGCTTCTACGAAGGAAGAGCGATGAAACTCACGAGCACTCTTCGCGGGTAGGTGGTCTTGCCCGGGAATGGGTCGAGCACATGCATTCGCGATCGAAATGGCTTGAGGTGAGTTCCGGCGAAGTTGAGCTGGGTGCGCGGTTTCACGACATCGGAAAGATTGCCATTTCAGACAAGGTTTTGAACAAAGCAGGGCCATTGAGTCCGGAAGAGCGCGTGCAGATGAACGGGCACTCAAGGATTGGCTTTGAACTTTTTTGCAATGTTTCGAGTTTACAGCAGATTTCCCTCGCCATTCTTCATCACCATGAGCGTTGGGACGGAGCGGGGTATCCTGATGGACTTCGAGGTTCCGAGATTCCGTTCATTGCCCGTGTGATTGGAATCGTGGATGCGTTCGATGCCATGACCAGTTCCCGCTGTTATCAGCGGGCACGTTCGGAGGATGCAGCGCTAGAGGAAATCCGTTTAAATGGAGGAAGTCAATTCTGTCCGGATCTCGTCGAGGATTTCGCTCAATTTCTCAATGCACGGAACACATAATCCTGATAGTCTGAGGGGGTTATGTCATCATGGTTCGACGATCTAAAAACCCCCCGATTCAAGGGTGAGCCTCAGGCTCGCGTTGCCAAAATCCCAGAAGGATTGTGGGGCAAATGCCCGCAGTGCGGTGAAATCATCCAAACTCGCCAACTGCAGGAGAACTTTTCGGTGTGCGGTGAGTGCGACCACCATCTCCGGATTTCCGCGCTTGATCGTGTTTTGCTTCTGACCGATGAGAATTCTTTTGTTCCGTACGGAGAGGACTTCAAGTCCAATGACCCGCTCAAGTTTGATGATTCCAAACCGTACCGCGAGCGTCTTGCGCAAGCGATGAAGAACCACAAGATCAATGATGCCTTTGTGGCCGGAAAAGGCACCTTGAACGGGCTCGGGTTTCATCTGGGTGTGTTTGAATTCAAGTTCATGGGTGGAAGCATGGGTGTGGTGGTTGGCGAAAAAATCACCATGACTCTGGAGAACGCTCTCAAGGACCGCTTGCCTGCGGTGATCATTTCCGCAAGTGGTGGAGCCCGTATGCAAGAGGGAATTCTCTCGCTCATGCAAATGGCCAAAACCTCTGCGGTGATTCAGAAAATGCGGGATGCGGGTGTGCCGTACATTTCCATTCTGACAGATCCGACCACGGGTGGGGTTGCAGCTTCATTTGCGTCGCTTGGAGACGTGATTCTTGCGGAGCCGCGAGCGCTGATCGGGTTTGCCGGACCTCGCGTGATCGAGCAAACCATTCGTCAAAAACTTCCGGAAGGTTTTCAGCGCAGTGAGTTCTTGCTCAAGCACGGATTCGTGGATCGGATCGTTCATCGTCGGGAGATGCGCGCGGAGCTTCAGCAGCTCTTCGTTCGTCTGGGGAATCGGTGCAAGTTCTAAGGGGATTTGCGTTATTTTGTCTTCTTCAAATCCTGAGTTTCGAGCAAGTCACCCCGGTATCAGCTGAGACCGCCAAAAAACTCGCGCAAATCGGTGCAGATCGTACCGTTCTCAAACGGAAAGAGAAAATCGTGGAGCTTAGAGGGAATGCCTACCTTCTTCGCGAGAACGAAACCGTGCGCGCCGATTCGATTGATTACAGCAGTGAAACGGATCATGTCTATGCGAAGGGCAGGGTGCTCTATCAGTACGGGGACTACACGATCCGGGCGGATTCCATTGATATCGATTTGAACACGCATTTTGGAACCGTAATCAACGGGAGTGTGACCAACGGAAAATTCTCGCTCAGAGGCTCGACGCTCAAGCAGGAGGGGGAGGATCATTTTCTGGTAAAGGATTATACCTACACCACTTGTACGGATTGTCCGAATTCCTGGGAGCTGACCGGAAAAGACGTGGACTTCACGATTGAGGGCTATGCCTACATCCATGATTTTGTGTTCAAGATCCGGGATGCGTCGCTCATGTGGCTACCTTTCCTTGTGGTGCCCGCCAAAACGAAGAGGCAGAGTGGGCTTTTGTTTCCGAGATTCGGTGTGAATCAGGTGTACGGCGCTTTTGCAGTACAGCCCTACTTTCTTGCATTGAATGATTGGTCTGACATGACTTTTGGTGCGGGTTATTATTCATCCCGGGGGTCGCGCTTTGAGTGGGAGGGGCGTTATGCGCTCACCGATCGATCTCAGGGGTTGCTCAATTTTTCGATGACTCGTGACAACGCGGTAACGGGTCTCAACTACCGGTATGCCATCAGGACTGCGCTTTCGCAGGAGCTGCCATTTGGTTTCGAAGGAAAACTGCGTTTGAACGAGGTGAGCGACTCGGGCTATCCGATCACTTATTCCGAGGATGTGCCCGGTCGTCTTGAGCCTGTCCTTGCGAGTGATTTGTTTTTTTCAAGAAACTCAACTGACGTGAGCACAGTGATTTCGCTGAGACGGTTTCGGAATCTTCTTCAGTTTGATTCGGCTGGAAGTCCCGTGAGAGGATTCGATCCTGCTACCGTTCAGGAGTTTCCACGGGTAGTGGTGAATTCGAATGATAAATTTGTTTTCGGTCAGAGTTTTGCGGCGGGTCTTGAGGCCCGTTTCAATCGCTTCACTCGCGAATCCGGACCTTTTGATACTTTCACGACTGGCGCCACCACCACTGAGACGATTCGCGAAGCAAACCGTTTTACGCTGATTCCCAATCTTTACACCACGCTGAATCCCAAGCCTTGGCTCTCGATCACCCCGTCCGTTCAGTACCGTTCCTTCTTTTACAACTTCAACGGAGTGTATCCGAATCTGGCCCGAGGCTATTTGCTTGGTCAGGCTGAAATGAGTCTTCAGCTTGAAAAGGTATATCCGTCGTCCGAGCCCGGGGCTGCGTTTAAGCACACGATCCGGCCCATGCTCACTTATTCGGTGATCCCGACCATTCAGTCGCCGCCCAATCATCCTTTCGTCAACCAGGTGCAGAGTCAGGCCCGTCCGGGGCAGTATTTCGATAACTCGGACATCGTTCCAGAGAGGGCAACGCAAAACCTGAACAGTTATTTCACGCCGCTCGGAAACTCGCTCACTTATGGAGTTGTATCGCAGGTTTTCAAGAGAGAGTCCTCAGCCGAGGGTGGCACAAAACTCAGCCGCCGTTTCGAGGCGGGGCTGACACAGACTTTGGACCTGGTGGAAGCAAAACGATTGATTGAGGATTCCTCGATTGATGACAGAATCGTTCTTTCGCCACTGTTTACCCATTTCAACTATTCTGATGAATCGTTTACTGCGGGTCTTGAATACACCTACTATTCATTTTTGGAGCGGTATCAGAATGCGCAGCTGATCCCGAATCCGAGTCCGCATAGGCTTAGCACTTCGTTTTCCTGGGTTTGGGCCCGGATGCTGAAAGACGGGCTTCTCCGCTTTGAGCGGAGCATTTCCACCGGGTATACTTTTTCAAAGCTCTCGGCGAAGGTTTCCTCTCTTCAAGTTTCGAGCAATTTTTCCCTCAATGATTATGTGATGCCCAAAGTAATGCTTTCTTACAACCTGATTGCTGGAAGTTTTGCACTCCTCGACAGCATGTTCGGGGTTCTATTCCAGAGTCCATCGCGTTGTTGGCAGCTGGAATTGGGGCTTGTGCGCTCGATTGACCGAGGAACCGGGCCGATTCTGAACTTTGCATTAAACCTTTCTGGTGAATCTTATGGAACTCTCGATGATTCGTTGAAAAAACCATAATGCATCGGTAGACTCGGGGAATATGAAAATTCTCCTCTCCAACGACGATGGGGTGCATGCTCCCGGACTTCGCTTTCTCTACGAAGAGCTTAAAAAACTCGGTTCTGTCAAAGTGGTTGCTCCGCTTGAGGAAAAGAGCACCATGGGGCACTCGCTGACCCTTCATAAGCCGCTGAGACTCATCAATATCGGAAAAGATTTCTATGGGGTCAGTGGATCTCCCGCGGATTGCGTCTATCTTGGGATGCGCCATGTGTTGAAAGGCGCGCCCGACATCGTGGTTTCCGGAATCAATCGGGGAGCGAACCTCGGGCAGGATGTTTATTACTCCGGCACCGTTTCTGCGGCGCGTGAAGGATGCATGCTTGGGATTCCATCTTACGCAGTGAGTCTTGATGTGGATTTTAAAAACCGAAAGCCTGAAAACAAGCTCCACTATTCGAGCGCCGCAAAAATGGCGGTGAAGGTTATTCAGGAATATCACAAGCGTGGTTTTCCCAAGTTCACGCTTTTAAACATCAATGTGCCTGATCGCCCGATGAATCGGATCAAGGGGATCATGCCCGCCCGCCAAGGGTTTCGGTTTTATTCAAGCGAAGTGTTAAAGCGCACTGACCACAGAGGAAAAGATTACTTCTGGGTTGGCGGTCAGTATCATGGTTTTGAGCAGGAAACCGATACGGATTGTGCGGTCGTACACAAAGGGTATGTCGCAGTGTCCCCACTGAAGCTGGATGTGACGGACATGGCGTACCTCGAAGAGATGAAACGGATCGCAGAATAGAAGGGCGCATGGTTCGGAAACAGGCAATCGCAATCATCAATGCAGTACGGTTCAATTCGCTGTTTGGGATTGTAGCAGTTTCGCTGCTTCTTTCGGCCTGCTCGACAGCTCCGACAAAGTCCGCCCGCCAGGGACTTCTTGATCAGGGCGAGAGGCGCATTGGAGCGAGGTTTTTCAAAAAGACCGTAAATGACACTTACAGCCCTAAAGCATTTGGAGAGATCAAGCTTCCGGGCCGCTGGCAGTGGCCGCTTGAGAATATTGAAATTTCATCCTCTTATGGGGAGCGCGGCCGCAAGTTTCATCAAGGCGTGGACCTTCGGGCGCATGTGGGAACTCCGGTGTTTGCCGCAGCGGATGGGGAAGTCGTGTACGTCGGATCAAAGATCCGCGGCTATGGTCGGATGGTGGTACTGAAACATGCGGATGGGTTTTATACGGTGTATGCCCACCACTCAAAGAATCTGGTCAAGATAGGCAACAAGGTTGAGGCGGGCCAGAAGATTGCGCTTTCTGGAAAATCAGGACGCGCGAGTGGCGCGCATTTGCATTTTGAACTCCGTCGGGGCGCTCAGAGCATTGATCCCGAATACGCATTCAACGGGCACTTAAAGAGTGCCGCCAACCGCAAGATTGCAAGCAAGTCGAAGGTAAAGCTCCGTTTTGAGGAGTGATGGGGGAGTTTGCTCCGTCATTTGTGTTCATTTCCCGTGAAAACTGGTAGAGTGTCGCCGCAAGTATTTGGGAGGTTTTCATGTTTGGATTCAGTTTGGCATTCTTCTTCTTGTTCACTATTCCCTGTTTCGCTCTTCCTTCTCAAGTCATTCTTCTTCGTCATGCGGAAAAACCCTATCCCGTCGAAGGCTCGCATTTGAGCGAGGAAGGCTGGGTTAGGGCTCGAGCACTTGCGAGCTATTTTTCGGAGGCGCCGGATGCGATTCGATTTGGAAAAATTGCGGGATTGTATTCGGTTCGCCCCGACAAACCCGAAGGCTCGGTTCGATCGATTGAAACATTGACACCGACATCAAACACGCTTCGGATCAAAATCGAGTCGAAATTCACAAAACTTGAAGTGTCGGCCCTTGCAAAAGAGATCCTCCAGAGTCCGAAGTTTCACGGGCGCACCGTGGTGGTGTGCTGGGAACATAAGCGAATTCCCGAGATTGCCCGTACCTTTGGCGCAATCGATGTGCCGTCGGAATGGGGCGGAAAGGTCTATGACAAACTTTGGTACCTGCGTTTTGATTCAAGCGGAAAGGTAGAGTTTTCTGAGAAATCACAGGAATTTGGTGATTTGCTCGCTTTGTTCGATGAGTGAGAGCTTGAATAATGCAAGCCAAAGCTGGTAGAATCGACTCTGGGAATGAATGGAGTAAGCCTTATAAAATGCTGAATCTTTTGGGATTTTTCGTTGTCGGTTTGAATGCAGAGGCCGCACTTAGTGGTGGCACTTGCCTGTCTCCAAATCAGGTCGTTACAGTGGTGGCCTCCTACAATTCTTTGTTTAACCGAGATCAAAAAGCATGTTGCCGGTTTGGATCTTCCTTTGAGATTCGGACAAGCTCTGACATCGAAAAATGTAAATACAATTTGGGTGTGGAGTACCTGAATCAAGGAAAACGATACTGCTGCGCTACCGTATCCAAAGTCATTTAAGGTAAAGTCCATATTTCTGGGATAGTTTTGGTATCTAAAGACTGGTAAGGCCCGAACGGGATTCCGTTACGTTCTCAAGCGCAGAGTTGCAGATGAACCGATCCGCCGCGTAGAGATCACAGAGTTTGCGACTCGTTTTCCGAGGCGCGGGCTACCGCAACTTCAGGACTGGATCAGGAAGGCCGGACACGAGATCAATCATAAGCGCACGGCGCGGATTTATCGTGAAATGGGCATGCAGGTTAAAAAACGCAGACGAAAGAAGCTTGAACGGATTCCGAAGATTGTCCGGCCTGCGCCAACGCGTCCCGCTGAGGTTTGTTCGATGGACTTTGTGCGTGACTGGCTGATGACCAATCGGAAACTCAATTGCCTGACGATCGTCGATGACTTCACACGTAAGTTCTCCTTAATTCATCAGATAAAATAGCGACGTAATCTTAGGGCAATTTTTTCAAAGTACACTCAGCGGAGAAGCGGCTAACACCGAGAATAGTGCGGATCTTCTCGGAGTACTTGAGGGTAAGATCGCCATTGGCTTCAGTTTTGAGAGCAAAATGAGTGATGGTGCTCGATCTTGTAAGTGGGGCGTGAGACCAATATTTGGTCTTGTAGTTCACGGTTACACTGTCTTTTTCTAATCGAGGAGTGCTCTTTTGAATTACGGTTAGGTAGCCAGAGTCGTACTCCTCGCTGACGAAGTAGATCGATGTACTAGAATAGCCCCCTGGCGGCCAAAATGAAAGTCCCGTACATTGCTCGTCGACATTTAGGTGGATTGTTCCATCTTGGGTGAAAGCCCAGGACTTATCATGGTTGAATCGCCCATTTTCAATTTTGCAATTTTTTTCATACTCCCCCCTAATTTCTGGGCAGCTGCCAGCGTGGGCATTAGTCAGAGTTACGATGCAAATAATGAGGAAGATGTTTAATTTCTTCAGAAATTCTCCGCTTACTTATCTAATGCTTTCCGAGCATCTAACGGCCACGAGCCCTTCGTGTTTCCATCGAGCAAGGACTCATGGGTTAAAGCTCGATTGGTTTATTAAACATCCGCAATTTAACATGTGGCAACACTTTACTAAAGGCCGATCTTTTAGCCATATATGTTCTTCCGTCACGCAGAGAAACCCTATCCCGTAGAAGGCTTGCATTTGAGCGAAGAGGGCTAGGTCCGGGCGCTGGGGCGTGCTCACTGTCTTTTTTAGAGGCGCCGGATGCGATCCGGTTTGGAAAGATCGCGGGGCTTTATGCGCGAAAGCCTGATCCTCCGGACGGATCCGTGCGATCGATTGAAATGCTGACTCCGACAGTACAGGCGTTTAAGGTTGAGATCGAATCGAAATTCATAAAGCTCGAAGTACCGGCCCTTGGCACAATCGATGCGCCATCTGAGTGGGGCGGGAAGGTCCATGACAAAATTTGGTACCTGTGTTTTGATTCAAATGGAAAGGTTGAATTTTCTTAGAAATCGCAGGAAGTCGGTGAGTCCCTCGCTGCTCTCGAATAACCCCGCTTGCCCTGAACCCCCGAAGGCTGCTAGCCTGAAATCAAGGGAGATTATATTCATGAAAAAATCATTTTTTGCTTTGTTTCTGGTACTTGCCTCAAACGCGATGGCAGCAACCGGTGACCCGTGTGGGAATGGCTTTACCTATGTAGCCAATGCTGATGGCTACTGTTGCCGAAAAGTGGCTGCGAATTCCGGCTCTAGCACATCCTGTGTTCCGCCAAGCCAGGTGGTGACCGTGGTCAATTCCTACAACGCCATGTTTGTTCGGGATCAAAAGGCTTGCTGTTCCGCGGGGTCATCTTTTCAGATCCTAACTGCTGCTGATTCCGCCAAGTGTAGGGAAAACGGAGGCCTTGAGTTTCTGGTGAACGGGAAGCCTTATTGCTGTGCCAAGGCATCTCGAATTTAAAGATTCCGATCGCTCTTTGTTCGATGGGTGATCGTTACAGTGATAAATCCCGGTGGGTGTGGAGCCCATCGGGATTTTGGTTTTACAGTGAGTTGTAGCGGGTAGCGCGGTGCGTTATTTTATGATATTCACCAATGCATGCTTTGGGCTTTCCGCTTCTTGATTCCACTCTCGTTTCTTTTCTCGATGGTGGCTCATGCTGTTGATCCAGAACCCCCTTTTTCAAACCTCCATGAGATTCATCAGCATTGCAAAGTTCCAGGTCTTAGGGTGGCAGCTCTGAAAATCAAGGAGTGTCAGTGCAGGTTTCGATCGGAAGTGATCGGTGTACGCAAGCTAGGAGTTGATTCTGGGCTCAAGCCGAAGGATTCCTTCATCTGGGTTCTTGCACAAAATCCATGACCGCACTTCTCATTGCGCTTGCGGTGCAAGAAGACAAATTCGAGTACCGAACATCGTTGCAAGAACTCTTTCCAGACTACGAAATAGATGCCTCTTTGAAATCCGCATCCCTTGAACAATTGCTCACGCATACCTCTGGAATCGGGGGCGAGTCCGTCTTCAATGAGATCGACGATGTTGGTCTTTTGCATGAGATTTTTCAGGAAAGGATCAAGGAGGTTCGCGCGCGGGGTTTGCTTACGCGTGAAATTTTAAAGATACCTGCCTTGTCTGAACCCGGGCAGGAAATCGAGTATGGAAATCCGGCCTACATCATCCTTGGGCACCTGCTCGAGCGGACCCATAAGAGATCTTATTCTGAACTTTTACAGGAGAGGATTTTTCAACCGCTTCGGATGACCTCTTGCGGACTTGGGCCTGCGCCAAAAGTTTTTGGGCATAAGGATCAGATTTCGAAATTCGTTCCACTCCAGCAAGACAATCCGAAAGTGTATGGACCTGCAGGAAGGGTGCATTGTTCCTTGGAGGACTGGATGAAATATGCGGCCCTACATCTGGATCTTCAACAGGGGCGGTCGAGTCTTTTGAGTTCAGAGCTTGTAAAACTCTTGTATCAACCGATGAATTCCGATGGCTACACTCGAGGTGGTTGGATCCGGCTTGGGGCGGATGAGAATCCTGTCTTGTATTTCGAAGGCAGCAATACCTTGAACTACGCCGCGATTCTGATTGCGCTTCATCATGATCTTGCGGTTGCAGCAGTTTCAAACGCAGGAGGAAGCGTTGCTCGCGATGCGACCCAGGCTGCGCTTCGAATGGGAACAAGGCTTGATCCGTGACGGACGGCATTGATCTACGAAGCCCCAAAGCCTGGCCTTGACAAATACTGCTGACGGCAGTATTTTGAATTATGACCAAAGTTTCTTGGGGTCAAGATTTGGAAAAGCAATTGGATCGAATCCCGGAGATTATTGTCTGAAAGTTCCGTTTGTGGGCATCATTGGTGGAGGAAAGCGGCATAAGGGAAGTTAGAAAACGCAAAGGGTTTCATGATGAGCCAATTAAGGGTAGGAGGACAGGTCAGCGGTCCGTCAGGCTGAACCGTGCTTATCGGGCAATTTATCGAGACTTGAGCACAGGTGATCTTGAAATTGTTGAGGTTCTAGAGGTGAATAAGCATGAATACTAAAACAAAGATCTTCGGATTGAGTGATCTTGAAAAAAGGCTCGGAAAGCTTACGGTGGGTGAGTTTATCGCCACATGGCGGAATACTGAGGGAATGAGTCAAAGGGATCTTGGAAAAAAAATCGGTATTTCGGTCTCCAATCTTTGCGATATCGAAAAGGGGCGTCAGCTCGTAAGTCCAGCCAAAGCCGAACAGATCGCTAAGGCATTGAAGGTGCCCCCTCAGCTTTTGGTTAGACTCGCACTTGAGGAGGCTCTGCGTGAAGCTGGACTTAAGTATTCTATTGATGTGAAGCCCGCTGCGTAGAGGGGAGATTCAGAAGAAAAACTGGTGGCAGTGAAGGGACTCATGTCTCCCATCCTGGTCGCCACCCTTCGGGCGGCACTCGCTACGCTTGCGCCGTGCAATTTGGCCGTCATGGCCAAATTGTCGAACCCTCGGCATGCTTCGCATGCGCGATGGTTCTCGTCCCATCATCCCCGAAAACTAAAAAGGCCCGCCGACCAAACGGTCAGCGAGCCT
>JAGWXK010000062.1 GCA_018969905.1 Bdellovibrionales bacterium | reverse complement strand
TTCGGTGCCCAGCTTCGATTTGATCTGGAAGAGGGTTTTCCTTTGGTGACCACGAAGAAAGTCCACTTGCGCTCGATCATTCATGAGCTTCTCTGGTTTTTAAAAGGCGATACAAACATCGGGTATTTGAAGGAAAACGGGGTATCGATCTGGGATGAGTGGGCGGATGCCAATGGGAATCTCGGTCCCGTTTACGGTGCTCAGTGGCGCTCCTGGCGGACTCCGGATGGCAAAACCGTGGATCAGATCACGGAAGTGATCGAGCAGATTCGCAAGAACCCTGATTCCCGAAGATTGATCGTGAGTGCCTGGAACCCCGGCGAAATTCCGCAAATGGCGCTGGCCCCTTGCCATGCCTTTTTTCAATTCTATGTGGCGAACGGGCGTCTTTCCTGCCAGCTCTACCAACGTTCTGCTGATTTTTTCCTCGGGGTTCCATTCAATATCGCAAGTTATGCGCTTCTTACCATGATGATCGCGCAGGTGTGCGATCTTAAGCCCGGAGAATTCGTTCATACTTTCGGGGATCTGCATTTGTATTCCAATCATCTGGAGCAAGCGAAACTTCAGCTTTCCCGCGATCCACGACCGCTGCCCACGATGCGGATCAATCCTTCGGTGAAGAGCATTTTTGATTTCAAATTCGAGGATTTCACGCTCGAAAATTATGATCCGCACCCTGCAATCAAAGCACCGGTTGCAATTTGAGGGGATCAATAATGAACATCATCGCGATTGCAGCCGTGGGACGGAACGGAGAGCTTGGAATCGGAGGGAAGCTACCTTGGGATTTGCCCGAGGACATGAGGTTTTTTCGGGATTCCACCCGCGGCCAGATTGTGATCATGGGGCGAAAGACTTTCGATTCGCTTGGAAAACCGCTGCCCAAACGCGAAAATGCGGTGATCACCCGGGACCGTGGACTTGTGATCCCGGGCGTCAAGGTGTTTCATGATCTGGAATCAGCTGTGCGTTTTTATCAAAAATCTCAGGAGTTTATGGGAAGGGATCTGTTTGTGATCGGCGGGGCTGAGATTTACAGGCTCTCTCTTCCTTTCGTGAGAGAGCTCTGGCTCACGGAGATTGATGGAGACTTTGTGGGAGATGCATTTTTTCCGGGATATTCGGAAGGTTGCTTGAATCTCCCCGAGTTCAAAAAAACATCCACTCGTCTCGGCGTTGAGTGCGATTCTGCGTCACATCGTTACTTTTTTTCAGTGTTTCGTCGTGCAAATTCCTGATCAAAAAAGCCCGATCAGGAATTTCGCATGTGGGAAGCTGGAAAAAAGCCCATCGAAATCAATTCCATATCCGTCTTTTGAAAATCACTCTAAATTAAAATATTATCGTTGAATAATTGAATTAAACGTGATTAGTTGATTCCACTTTGAAAGGGAAGGTTGCAGCGTCGTTTGAGCTGGTCCGGAACCAAGAGGTAAACGAAAAAGATTGAATCATAATCAGCGCGCGAAGGCGCAAGGAGAGACAAACATGAAGAGAGGTCGGCCAAAAGGCAAATCCACTGATAAACGATCATTTGGTCCGCTGGGGGATTTGATCCGAAAGAAGCGCTTGGATCGGAACCTTGGTTTGTTGGATGTGGCGAAAGCTGTGAAATGCTCCGTGCAGTTCATTTCAAACATTGAGCACGGGCGTGCGCCCCTGCCTTGGGACAAGGCAGAACGCCTCTCCACTTATCTTGAAATACCCATGGATGATTTGCAGGCAGCAAATCTTTCCATCCGTGCGGATTACAAGAGCTTTATTGCGACATCAAAGGGCAAACGCGTTGCTAAGGCAAATACCGTGCTGGGCTCCGTGCGCGAGGTTGCCGGAGCTTTGGTCCCTCAGACCGGTGCAGATGCGCAGCTGAATGATTTCATTCGATCGGTACAGTCCCTGCCGATTGCGAATCGGAAAAAGTTTTACATGGAAGCGAAAAAAATACTGGAAACTTTGTAGCCGAGGGGTGATTTATATTGGGGAAGAGGGCTCGGGGTTGTGATACCCTGGGCCCTCTTTATTTATGGGTTCCGATGACGAGTTTTTTTTCCTGAATCAGGGTGACACAGATCCAAAACGCATGAAGGCCGAGCGGGAAAAAGCGCGCGAACTGCGAAAGACTCCTTGGTGGAGGGAGAAGTTGCGGGCCGGAGTCTGCCACTACTGTCAAAAAAAATTTCAGGCATCCGAACTCACCATGGATCACCTTGTCCCATTGGCGCGAGGCGGGAGATCTGTAAAGAACAATCTGGTGCCAGCCTGTAAGGCCTGTAACTCAGAAAAACGACTCTCTACCCCGGTTGATTTGCTTCTGAAGCAGATCGAGTCTGAAAAAAAAGACGAATCCTGAACCGAAAAAGGGGCCGCTGGGAGGGGGGCTCCCGTGTCCCCAATGAAACCGATTGATGTGCAACGTGTTAATTTCATGGATTTTACGTTTTGTCACAACAAGGTCATTGCCAACCCATTGAGTTTTCAATACCGTGTTTCCATTCCAGCAGTACGGTTAAATTAGTGAAAGCTCTAGCGAAGCTCGGGTTTTCCGTTATCAACAAAGGAATTGGAGCAACCCAGCATGAACTCTGGTCTGCGCAAATTTGCGATTTTTGGAGTGGTGGTAAGCATTGGCCTGCTTGTGGCGGCCTGGCAAGTTCTCCCTAGAACTTCGAATCAAGGGTATCAGCCCGAGCAGCCGATTCCCTTCAGTCATAAACTTCATGCGGGTACTTTCAAGATCGATTGCCGGTATTGTCACGGTGGTGCCTACAAGGGCGCGCATGCCACAGTGCCCTCTGTTTCCACCTGTATGAACTGTCATTCGCTTGTGTATCCGGAAAGCCCTTGGATGCAAAAAATCAAAAAGTCATATGCGGAAGGAAAGCCGATTGAGTGGGTTCGAATCCACGAAGTGCCTGACCACGTGCATTTCAATCACAAACGCCACGTTGCCAAGGGCGTATCCTGTGAAACTTGTCATGGAAACGTGAAAGAAATGGACAAAGTCTATCAGGCAGAGCCTCTGACCATGGGGTGGTGTTTGAACTGTCACCGGGGATTTGAAACCCCGAAGTACCTCAGGAAGAAAATTTTCCCGGAGAATCCCGAAGGAACGGATCCTGTTGCTCCGTTCACCTGTAACACCTGTCACTATTAATTTTGGAGCGGATCAAGATGGAACCCACACACAAACCAGCATCTGAAACGAAGTTCGAAAAACCCCGTCATTGGGTAGGCGTAGAAGAGTTGAAGCCGGAGTATTGGACGGATGAAGCGATCCAGACCCGTAATGCTCAGGAGTTCTACGACAAGCCCATCGAGACCCTCGAGAAACTCGAGGCCATGGATCGGGCCGGCGTATCCCGTCGGGACTTTCTCACGGTGATGGGGGCGAGCATGGCAATGGCAAGTTTTGCCTGCGCTCGTCGGCCGGTGAACAAGATCATCCCATATGTGGTTCAACCGCAAGAGATGACCCCTGGTAACCCTCTGTATTTTTCCTCTACCTGTCGTGAATGCGCCAACGCTTGCGGGCTCATCGTGAAGACCCGTGAAGGGCGTCCGATCAAGCTGGAAGGAAACGATGCACACCCTGTGAACGGAGGGTCCGTTTGTGCTCAGGGCCAGGCTTCGGTCTTGAATCTTTATGACCCGGATCGTTTGAAAAAGCCCATGAAAGGTTCCAAGGGGGGATCCAAGTCCTCTGTGAATTGGGCTGAGGCGGATTCTCTGGTGGTAGCGGCATTGAAGGCTGCGAAGAAGGTTAGGATTGTTTCCCTTCCTGAGTCCGGCGAGAGCTCCCGCCGAGCGATCAAGGAATTTATGTCTTCTTTTGCCGATGCGAAGTGGATCGAGGCGGATCCCTCCGGTCTCGATGAAGTTGCAGAGGGGCAAAACGAGAGTTACGGGACCCGAGTGGTGCCGGAGTTTGCCTTTGATCGTGCAGAGATGGTGGTTTCCATCGGAGCGGATTTCCTGGGAACCTGGGGAAATCCGGTTGGGAATGCGCAAAAATGGTCGAAGATGAGAAAGCTCGCACATGCGAAGGATGCGCTCTCCAAGCTCGTTGTGTTTGAAAGCAATATGAGCATCACTGGAGCGAGTTCCGACGAGCGTTTCCCTATTCTTCCAGGCTCCGAGGTTGCGGTGGGTCTTGCCATCGCCCACGAGATGATCGTGGTGCAAAAAAAGGGCAAATTTGCGGGAAACATCGATGTTTCTTCGTATCTCTCAGGGTCGCTGGAGGAATGGTCCGCGAAGGCGGGGTCGCTCGACGGTGAAAAGGTGAAGAAGGTTGCATCCGAGCTTTGGGAAGCGCGTGGCAAGAGCATTGTCGTCGGCAGTGGATCACGCGCACTTCAGGTAGTGGTGAATTTGCTCAACAGCAATCTCGAGAATGACGGTAGGACGATCGATGGAACTGCCAACGTAGTGACCCATTCCGGTAACATTCACGCCCTGATTTCCCTGCAATCCGAACTCGAAGCGGGTCTGGTGGACGTGCTCATCGTTCACGGAACCAATCCCGTATACTTCCTGCCGAAGGGGCAGGCGTTCGCAGAGGCGATGAAAAAGGCCAAGATCGTGGTCTCGGTAAGCGATCGAATCGATGAGACTGCTGCTTTTGCCGATGTCGTACTTGCTGAGAATCACTATCTGGAGAGTTGGGGGGATGCCCATCCGAACGCTTCCACATACTCGGTTCAACAGCCGACCATCGCACCCCTGTTTGATACTCGCTGTTTTGAGGACATGATGGTGGCTTGGGTTCGTGGAGGAGTGAAGACCTCTGGGCTTCTGGCGCAGGTTGCACAGAACCCAAAGGGCAGCTTTTATGACTATGTGAAGGAAAACTGGAAGCAAACCCTCTATCCGACTCATGGAAAGGGACAGGGGTTCAATGATTTTTGGGAGTCCACTCTTCAGGTCGGTGTATTGGTCGCCAAGGCGGGGGCTTCACGCGAGAGGCCATTCAAGACGGGATCACTGAAAATCGCAAGGGATCAGGCCGCAAAGATCAAGAGTCTTTCCCTTGGCAAGAAGAGCACCGGACCTGTCATGGAGGCTTCTGGCCTTCTGCTCGGACTCTACTTCAAGGGGTCTCTCGGTGATGGACGCTCAGCGAACAATGCCTGGCTCCAGGAGATGCCGGATCCAGTGACGACTGTGACTTGGGACAATCATCTCAACATTGGTCCTGCTCACGCAGCCGAGCTCGGCCTGCAAACCAACGATGTGGTGCTTCTGAAAGGGGCCCAAGGCTCCTTTGAAATCCCTGTGAAGGTCCAGCCCGGAATCGCAAAAGGTGCAGTAACCCTTGCCCTGGGTTACGGTAGGACCTCCGCGGGCTCGGTTGGAAACGGAGTGGGCCAAAATGCCTATGTGTTCAGCGAATTTGGAAACGAATCAGGGTTGAGCTTTTCGGGATCCGAAGTTTCCATTGCCAAGACCGGCAAGAAGTATCAACTTGCCGAGACACAGCTGCATCATAAGATCATGGGACGTCCGATTCTGAACGAAATCAGCTTTGATGAGTTCAAAAAGAATCCGAATGCATCCATGGAAACCGAACCTCCGGTGAAGATGGACAAGGTTCCCACTCTTTGGTCCGAACCCTTCGATTATTCGAAGAGCCCTCATCGTTGGATGATGGCTGTGGATCTAAACTCGTGCACCGGATGTGGTGCATGTGTGGTTGCCTGTCAGGCCGAGAACAATACTCCCGTGGTGGGACGTGATCGCGTTCGCCAGAGCCGTGAGATGCACTGGATGCGGATCGATCGCTATTACATGGGTGATGAAAACAATCCTACCGTGGCCTTCCAGCCCATGATGTGTCAGCACTGCGAGAATGCTCCGTGCGAAACGGTATGTCCGGTGGTTGCGACCTCACACAGTGAAGACGGCCTGAACCAGATGACCTACAGCCGTTGTGTAGGGACCCGTTATTGTCAGAACAACTGTCCATACAAAACCCGTCGATTCAATTTCTTTGACCACTGGAAAGATGTGAAGGATACGGCGAACATGGTTTGGAATCCGGATGTCACCGTTCGGTCCCGCGGGATCATGGAAAAGTGCACTTTCTGCGTGCAGCGGATCAACGAGGCCAAGGGTAAGGCCAAGGACAGGAAGACCAGCATCAAGGACAGTGATCTCAAGACCGCATGTCAGCAAACCTGTCCTACGGATGCGATCATTTTCGGAAACGTGAACGACAAGGACAGCGCAATCCACGCGTGGATCAAGAATCCTCGTGCATTCCGGTCCATGGAAGTTCTCAATACCAGACCTGCGGTTCATTATCTTACCAAGGTAAGAAATGCCGAAGGCGAAGCAGCAGAGGGAGGCGCGCATCATGGCCACAGCTAATCACGAAACACTCAAGCCGATTCAAGATGTTCTGGTGACTGGAGACAGGACCTTTGCCGAGGTAAACGATGATGTGGCTCGGCCGCTTGAGACATTTCCTACCGGGAAGTGGTGGGTGTGTTTCATTGCGGCGATGGCAGCTTTTTTCATGGGAGCTGTGCTGCTTCTGGAGACCTTCAAGAACGGAGTGGGTCTCTGGGGCCTGAACCAGCCGGTAGGCTGGGGGAACGATGTGACCACCTTCGTATTTTGGGTGGGGATCGGACACGCAGGAACCCTCATTTCGGCCATTCTTTTCCTCTTCCGTCAAAAGTGGCGTACGGGGATCAACCGCTCTGCGGAAGCAATGACCATTTTCGCGGTCATGACTGCAGGTATGGTGATTCTGACCCACACGGGTAGAACGTGGCTTGCAGCTTTCTGGCTTCTCCCGTACCCGAACCAGCGTCAGCTTTGGCCGAACTTCCGCTCACCCCTGGAGTGGGACGTGTTCGCGGTTTCTACCTATTTCACGATTTCGCTGATCTTCTGGTACACGGGTCTTGTGCCGGATCTCGCATCCATTCGGGATCGCGCCAAGAACAAGGTGCGTAAGTTTTTCCTCACCATCCTCTCTTTGGGCTGGCGTGGATCCAACAAACAGTGGGTTCATTATGAGCAGGCTTACCTGATCTTCGCAGGTCTTTCCACACCACTGGTTTTATCGGTTCACTCTGTGGTCTCGTTTGACTTCGCGGTATCCCAGCTCCCCGGCTGGCACACCACGATCTTCCCGCCGTATTTCGTGGCGGGTGCGATCTTCTCCGGGTTCGCAATGGTGGTGACCCTCCTTGTTCTCGCGCGGGAAGCCTTCAACCTGAAGCACTACATCACGATGGATCACCTGGAAAAGATGAACAAGATCATCATGACCACCGGGATGCTCGTTGGCTATGCCTATGCGGTTGAGTTCTTCATCGCCTGGTATTCGGGCTCCACTTTCGAACGTGCGACTTTCATCAATCGCGCGTTTGGTGATTACTGGTGGGCCTACTGGATCATGGTTTCGTGCAACGTGTTCATTCCCCAGCTTTTCTGGGTGAAGAAGTTCCGTCGTTCGATTCCGGTCATGTTCGTCGTTTCCCTGTATGTGAATATCGGGATGTACTTTGAGCGTTTCGTGATCATCGTGACCTCACTCCACCATGACTTTCTTCCCTCCAGCTGGGCGAATTACATTCCGAGCTGGGTAGAGCTCGGAATGTTCACGGGGTGGATCGGATTCTTCTTTATCTGGTTCCTTCTGTTTGTGCGCTTCCTGCCCTCAATTGCGATGGGTGAAGTGAAGTCGGTAATGGATCAACCTCGCAAAGGAGCAAGTCATGCATAAGGAAAATAAGGTTCCTGCTTTGTCCGGAGTGGTTGGATTTTTTGATGATCCCGAGAGTCTGACCGAGGCGGCGGCGAAGGTGAGGGACTCGAACTACAAGCAGTTCGATTGCTTTACTCCATACGCCGTACACGGCCTCGAACACGCGCAAGGACTTCCTAGGTCGAAAATTCCTTATGTGACGGGTGTTTTTGCATTTACCGGAACTGCAACAGCTTTTGCATGGCAGTATGCGGCATCTGCGACTTGGTGGCCGCACATCATCGGCGGAAAGCCGATGAACTCTCTCCCTGCCTTTGTTCCGATCATTTTTGAACTGTCGGTACTGTTCGGGGGGATTGCGACTTTCTTTGGAATGCTTGCCTTCAATCGGCTTCCTAATCTCAAAAAACGCGCATTTGATCCCTCGATCACCAACAACCGGTTTGCGATCCTGATCGACAACCCGAATGCCGAAATTGAGGACGAAGAGGAGCATGTGGCTTTTTCTCCGGAACAAGCCGAACAATTCCTGAAGTCAGTGGGAGCGAAGGACGTAAGAAAGGTTTACAACGAAGGGTGGTTTTCATGAGTGCCATGAAGCATCTTGGTTTTTTTCTTGGAAGTGTTCTGGTTCTGAGTGGTTGCTATGTAAAACACAAGGATCCGTACTACGTTTATGCTCCGGACATGCACTATAGCGTTGCCTTGAAGGCCCAGGAGGAGGGAGCCTCCCGTCCCATTCCTTCCGGAGCGATCTCCCGTGAATTCCGCCCTTATGAGATTGTCACGATGGAAGAGGCAGCCCGGAATCCGAATCCGGTGGTGAGAACCAAGGAGTCATTGAATGCGGGGAAGGATCTTTACAACTCCTACTGCATCGTTTGCCATGGTCAGTACGGGGAAGGCGATGGCACCGTCACTTCGATGCCGAATTGGCCTCGTCCACTGATGCCTCGTCCTCCGAGCCTTCAGAGCGAGAAGATCCGTGACTACAAGGATGGGCAAATTTTTCACATCATTTCCATGGGGCAGAACACCATGCCCTCATATGCTGAGAAGATGAATCCTGAAGAGCGCTGGCAGGTGGTTCACTACCTTCGAGCACTTTATCGGGCAAAGCATCCAAGCGCCGAGGACCTGAAGAAGGCCGAGGGTGTCGTGGAAGAGAACATTTAGGGAAGATCAAGGAGAGTTTATGGGTAACGCGCAGCTGATGGATCATAAAATCGAGAATCCGGGTGTTCTGAAGGCCTCAGGGGCCTTGACTGCCATTTTTGGAGCCCTTGTTCTTCTGGGTGTTGTTTCGTTTTTCGTGCTCTTCGGGATGAATGCGGCTCATGCTTGGTCGGCTCTGCTACGAGCCCACTTTTATTTTCTCGGTGTCTCGGTATGCGCACTGTTTTTTGTGGTGATCCAGTGGGTGACTACTTCCATGTGGAGCGCCCCCGTGCGCCGGGTCGCAGAGGCATTTACCGCCTACATCCCTTTTGTTCTTGTCTCGACCATTCTTTTGTTTTTTGGAGCTCATTCGATCTTCGAGTGGACCCATGTTGAGCAGGCAAAGGCAGACCCCATCATTGCCGGGAAACTCGGTTATCTCAACATGAACTTCTTTGTGATCCGGACCCTGATTGCAGTTCTGGGATGGATTCTTTTTGCAAGAAAGATCGTGGGAGGTTCCCTGCGCTCCGACACTGGAGTTACCTACCAACCCATCTTCGAGGGCAATCGTAAATTCGGGGTCGCATTCCTCGCATTCTTTGCGATTACCTTCTCGATGTCGGCCTTTGACCAGTTGATGTCGCTAGATCCGCACTTTTTCTCAACCATGTTCGGAGTGTACACGTTTGCGGGCAGTTACCAGACATTCTTCGCTTTCTTCGCAATCGTGGTCATCCTGATGAAGCGCATGGGATACCTGGGCAAGGTGGTGAACGAGAATCACATCCACGACATTGCGAAGCTCATGTTTGCATTCACCGTTTTCTGGGCGTATACGGGATTCTCCCAATACATGCTCATCTGGTATGCAAACCTTCCCGAGGAGACCGGTTATTTTCTTCTTCGTTTCAATGAAGGTTGGGAGCCTTGGTCCATTTCCTTGTTTGTGGGAAAGTTCTTCATGCCTTTCTTTCTTCTTTTGCCGAGGGGAAACAAGCGTAGCGAGGAAGTGGTGTTTTTAACCGCATGCTGGATCATTGTGATGGAATACCTGGACCTTAATTGGATGATTCAGCCGCAGGTTTTCGCGGCCGGCCCGAAGATTCACTGGGCTGATCTGGGTGTATGGCTTGGCTATTTCGGGGTGTTTGGCCTGATGGTGAGCCGGTTTCTGCAGAAAAACAACGTGATTGCCATCAAGGACCCGTACCTGCCGGATTCAGTGTTTCACCACCACATCTGAAGAGTCTTCGGACGGGTCAACTTTAGGCGGCCTTCTTCTTTTGTTCCATCCTTTGCTCTCGGGAAGGAAAGGGGATGATCTCGGCCAGTGGAGTGTCCTCGGTGGCCTTCTTCAACTCTTTCCCTTGTTGTTGTGCTTTGATCCGATCAATGAGTTCCCTGTTGATCTTCGCAAAGTAAGCTTCTTCTGCATCATAGCCGCTATGGGCCCAATAGTTTTTGAGGATCATAATCATCTATTTTAACGCGATGCGACCTAAAGGCAAGTCAGATTGTGATGTCATCTTAACTGTGTCAACTGATGTCATTGATCCATTCCATGGGTCAGGTTCAGGACTTGGGATGCAGGAGAATGGACCAGAGATCCGCTGAAATCACAAAGAGATAGAGAAGGAGGCTGAAGTTCACGCTCAAGAAAAAACGGAGCCAGGATTTTTTTTCAGGCTGCTTTAAGAAGCGATGGAGTTCAAACAAAAGCCAAGAGCTCACGAGAAGGGAGCCGACCAGTCCCGGTATTCCAGTGGGAAAAAAGAAAACAGATAGCAGTCCGATGGCAGCATAGGCGAGGCACCAGAGAGTGATCTGGAATCGGGTGACCTCCGAACCTTTTGCAACGGGTAGGGTTGGAAAGCCTCCTTGATCGTAGTCATTCGAATACTTGAGAGCCAAAACCCAGAAATGCGGCATTTGCCAAAAAAACAGAATGGCGAAGAGGTAATAGCCTCTCAGGTCAGCAAGGTCTCCAACTGCGGCCTGGAAACCAATCAGGATGGGAAGAGCTCCCGGGATGGCGCCCGGAATCGCGGCGAATGCAAGTTTCCTCTTCCACCACATCGTATACAATCCGTTGTAGCTCACGACCGCAAGCACACCAAGGAGTAGAACGGAAAGGGAGACCATCTGAAGAAAAAGGATGCCCAGGGCGAACAGAAGTATGCTGAGAAACCAGGCAAAGGGGAGCGAGATTCGGCCGCTGGGAATCGGCCGGCTCCTGGTTCGATCCATCAGGGCGTCCTCACGGTGTTCTTGGATTTGGTTGAGAGCGCCAGAACCGAGCGCCAGAAAAGAGGTCCCCAAAAGAGCATTAAGAAATAAGATCCAATCAATCGGATTTTCAAGGGACTGACCGATCAAAAACCCGGCTGCAAGAGTAATGACTTCAAGAAGAACGATTTCGGCCTTGGTGAGCTTGAGAATGTCCCGGGTCAGGTTTTTGAATTTCGCCATGATTTTGTAGTTTTCTATTACCGAACCTCTGTTGAACTGCTAGGGTATTCTTCATACGAAGAAGGACATTTGTGAAGTCGCATTTTTTTGGAAATGCTTTTTTGTCTGCATGTTTTTTGCTGTTTTCCGTAGGCCTTACCTCCGGAATGTCAGCTGTCCGGTCTTCGTCCGCCTATGCCGTCGATCTTCAAGCGGACCCTAAAAAAGTGCCGGAAGAATTGGCCGGAGTCGGAGTGAAGGAGCATCTCGGGGATACTCTTCCTCTCTCCACGATCGAAGTGATCGACTCCGCTTCGGGCGAAAAACGAGCCTTGTCCGCTTATTTTGGTTCAGGAAAGCCCGTGCTTTTGAACCTCGTTTATTACGAGTGCCCCATGCTTTGTACGATGGTATTGAACGGGGTGAATGAAGGATTGAAAAAACTTGCATGGTCCGTGGGGCGTGAATTTGACGTAATCACGATCAGCATCAATCCCAACGATACTCCCGTGATGGCAAAAGCCAAAAAAGAGAATTATCTCAAGGACTACGCCAAAGCCGGGCATGACATCGAGACTGCCAGGGCGGGTTGGAGCTTTCTTACCGCTGAGGAGTCGCAAGTCAGAAGTCTTGCTTCGAAGGTCGGGTTTGAGTATAAGTACGATGAAATCCAAAAGCAGTACGCGCATTCGGCGGTCACCTTTGTTCTTACGTCCAAAGGGGTGATTTCCAGGTATTTGTACGGGATCACCTATGAACCAAAGAATTTGAAGCTCGCGCTTTTGGAGGCCTCCCAAGGAAAAATTGGGAGTGTTTTTGATCGATTGCTGATGTTTTGTTATCACTACGAGCCGCTTGCGAGGGGGTACTCTCTTCAGGCGATGAAGGTGATGCAGCTCGGAGCCATGGCATTCATGGCAATTGTGGGCGGATACCTGATGGTTTTCTGGACCCGGCAAAGGAAAGGGAGAATGAAATGACAAAGCTCGTGCTTTGCATGTTTGCGATGAGTGAGACGGCCCAGGCGGCGACCATGCCGGTGGCGGCCACGGACTTGGCCGGCAGGTGGGATGGGATCTACTGGTTCCTTGTGTATCTCAGTCTCTTTTTCTTTGTCGGGATTGTGGCTGCGATGATCATCTTCGTGGTCAAATACCGCAGAGAAGTAAATAAGAAGCCAAAATACATTCACGGGCACACCGGATTGGAAGTTGCCTGGACCATCATTCCCACGATTTTGCTCTTTATTTGTTTCGGATGGGGGTGGGCCGTGTACCGAGACATGGTTCATGGACCTGCTGATGCAATGGAAGTGCGGGTGATCGCAAAACAGTGGTTGTTTCAGTTCGTCTACAAGAACGGTGCAACTTCGGTGAACGATTTGTACGTTCCGGCCAATCGTCCGGTGAAGCTGATCATGTCTTCCGAGGATGTGCTTCATGCGTTTTTCATTCCAAATTTTCGAGTGAAATCGGATGTGGTTCCGGGAATGTACACATCGGTCTGGTTTGAGGCAAAGGTACCCGGAATTCATCAGGTTTATTGTACGGAATACTGTGGCACCTCCCATTCCGGAATGCTCGGACGAGTGGTTGTTCTCTCGGATGATCAGTGGAAGGATTGGCTTGCCGGAAAGAAAATCGACGTGGATTCCCTACCTGCCGATCCTACATTCCCGGGCTATCGCGCCAACCGTTTGGGCGAGGGCATGCCCCAGGCACAGGCTTCCGGATCCAGCGGTCAGTTGAGTCTTGCAGACAAGGGCAAGGCCCTTGTTTCCTCCAAAGGCTGCATCGCGTGTCACTCCGCGGATGGCTCAAAGCTCGTTGGCCCGAGTTACAAGGGCATCTACGGCATGGAAGAAAAGGTTCTCGACAATTCCGCGGGCGGAAAATTGGTCACAATCAAGATTGACGACAACTATCTTCGTGAGTCGATTGAAAATCCGACTGCAAAAGTGGTGGAAGGCTATCCTCCTTCCATGCCTCCATACAAGGGGCTTGTGAACGAGGAAGAGATCGCCGCAATCATCGAATATATCAAGAGTCTGAAATAAGGAGACGGGAACATGGCACATTCAACAACAGCTCATGGTGACAATTATCTCAATCACTCCCACGGTCTGAAGTCGTGGCTATTTACCCTGGATCACAAACGAATCGGGCTCATGTACCTTTTTGTGATCATGGCGATGTTCCTTTTGGGTGGAATCTTCGCGCTTCTCGTGCGTTGGGAACTGTTTGCGCCCGGGATGCAATTCTTTTCCTCGCCCAATACTTACAATCAGGCATTTACCTATCATGGTGCCATCATGGTTTTCATGGTGGTGATTCCATTGATTCCCGCGGCAATCGGTAACTTCGTTCTCCCAATGCAGATCGGGGCAAAAGACGTGGCTTTCCCGAGGTGGAACCTGGTTTCTTACTACGTGTATCTCTTTGGACTTCTTGTGGCTGCGAGCACTTTGTTCATCAACAAGGTGGATACAGGTTGGACGTTTTATGCTCCGTATTCGATTCGCACCGGAACCAGTGCTACCCTCGTCCTTTTGGGGGCTTTCATCATGGGGTTCTCCTCGATTCTGACCGGACTCAATTTCATTGTGAGCATTCACAAGCTGAGAGCTCCGGGCCTGACATGGGATCGCCTTCCTTTGTTTCTGTGGGCGATCTATGCCACCTCGATTGTGCAGGTTCTTGCAACTCCGGTGCTTGCGATCACCTTGCTTCTGTTGATTCTCGAGCGCACGATTGGAATCGGAATCTTTGATCCGAAGCTCGGAGGCGATCCGGTATTGTTTCAACACTTTTTCTGGTTCTATTCGCACCCTGCAGTTTACATCATGGTGCTTCCGGCGATGGGCGTGATTTCTGATGTGATCCCTGCATTTTCCCGAAAGCCCATCTTCGGGTACAAGGCGATTGCAGCAGCCACCTTCGGGATTGCACTCGTGGCATTTGTGGTTTGGGGGCATCACATGTTTGTGAGCGGACAATCCGAATTTGCGAACTTCGTATTCTCTTTTCTCACCATGCTGGTGGCGGTACCTACCGGGGTAAAGGTTTTCAGCTGGCTTGCCACAATGTACAAGGGGTCTCTCCGAATGGATGCTCCGATGCTGTATGCTTTCGGGTTTCTGTTCGTATTTACCATTGGCGGACTTACCGGTGTGTTTCTTGCGGTGGTCTCTGTGGATGTGCATCTGACCGCGACCTACTTTGTGGTGGCTCACTTCCATTATGTGATGGTGGGGGGGACGTTGCTCGCGTTTCTTGCTGGGCTTCACTACTGGTTTCCGAAGTTTTGCGGAAAAATGTACAGCGAAGGTCCGGCCCGGCTTGCGGCATGGCTCATCATGATCGGTTTCAACGTCACTTTCTTTCCTCAGTTCATTCTCGGGGTTCTAGGCATGCCAAGGCGCTATGCGGATTATCTGCCGCAGTTTGAGCAGCTGAATCGGATCTCAACCATCGGGTCATGGTTTCTCGGAGTGGGTTTTGTGTTGGTCGCGTGGACCCTTGCAAGGGCATTGAAGTCTGGTGAAAAGTCAGGGCCAAACCCTTGGGGTGCACTTACCTTGGAGTGGCAGACGCCTTCGCCTCCGCCCCACGAAAACTTCTTGAAGGAACCTGTGGTTACGGAAGGCCCGTACGAATATCGGGGTGAAAAAGCTTTGATGGGCTCAAACGCCTAAGGAAAGGAAGCAAGAAATGGCACAAGGATCTGGCTCAGTTTCGCATTTGGATCGTCATCACGCCCACCACTTCAAAAGCGGGCACGAGGAGTTTGAGGCGTGCAAGCAGGGCATGTGGATTTTCCTGGTAACCGAGGTTCTGTTCTTCTCGGGAATGTTTGTGGCTTACGCGGTCCTTCGGGTGTTTTATCCCGAGATGATGCACGATGTGCATCATCACAAGATTCTGGACTGGAAGATGGGGGCTCTGAACACAGTGGTCCTGATCACGAGTTCTTGGACCATGGCGCGTGCCGTGAGTGCCGCGCAGCGTGGGGAGCAGAAAAGTATCGTGAGCTTTCTTTGGGCAACCTTGCTTCTTGCAGGTGGCTTTTTGGTAGTGAAGTACTTTGAATATTCCCACAAGATCCATGAACACATTCTTCCGGGAGCCCAATACGCATACGAGGGTTTGACGACGGCAAAAGTGCCCTTGTTCATGTCAGTTTATTTTGTAATGACCGGTATCCATGGGCTTCATGTCATCATTGGGATGGGAGTGATTTATTACCTCATCCGACGGGCGAAAAGAAATGAGTTCGGACCGGGATATTTTACTCCGGTTGAGATGACCGGACTTTACTGGCACTTTGTAGATCTTGTTTGGATCTACCTGTTTCCGCTTTTGTACCTGGTGGGCTGAGGAGAGGAGAACCAAATGTCAGATCATCATTCCAATCAACAACATCACATTCTTTCGAACTCAATGGCCGCCAAAATCTTCGGGACTCTTCTTGTCCTCACCGTTGTCACGGTGTGGGTCGCCCAGTTTGATCTTGGTGCCTTGAATTTTACCGTGGCCATGCTGGTTGCGTCCGTGAAGGCCGCACTGGTTTGTCTTTTCTTCATGGGCCTTAAGTACGACCACAAGGAAAATACGGTTATTTTTTCAACATCCTTTCTTTTCCTTGTCATTTTCATGATTCTTACCTTCAGTGATCTCCTTACCCGGGGAGATGTCTACGTGAAAGACATGAAAAAGATCATCCCGGACGGGGCTGTGGCAACGCAGTCAAAGTCGAAGTATGAGTCTCCTTGGGTTTCGAACGCAGAGCTCATCGCTCACGGCAAAGAGCTATTTGCCGCTCAATGCGTCACCTGTCATGGTGCAGGTGGAGGCGGAGATGGGGTTGCGGCAGCGGGTCTCAACCCAAAACCTAGAAATTTCACAGTGAGTGATGGATGGAAGAATGGACGCAAGCCGAGCGCGATATATGTGACCCTCACCAAAGGCCTCAATTCCATGCCAGCCTTTGCCTCTCTTCCTTCGGATGATCGTTGGGCCCTGGCCCATTACGTACGAACTCTTGGTCCACATGAGTCGGAGAAGGATTCCCCGGAAGATTTAAGGAAGTCCGGCATTGATGCTTCTGGAGGAGGCTCGGGGGGTGGAGAGAAACAGATTCCGATCGGAGTCGCCATCGATCTGATGAGCCAGTCCAGGTAAAGGGAATGTTTTTTTAAGGAAGGAGAAGTCCGATTCGGCTTCTCCTTTCTTATTTCAGAGGTAGCGATC